>JBOGFC010000264.1:0-5190 GCA_050742155.1 Acidimicrobiia bacterium | reverse complement strand
GGGGGCGGGCCCGGGCCCGCCCCCTAAACGTTTTCCGGGGAATCTCCGTATAGGAGAGCAGTCGCGAGGGGGAGGAGAAGAATCCATCACAACGGGCAACGGCGTGACTTTCCTAGCCGATCCAGATTGCCTCGACTAGCAAGCTCGATCGGGACGGAACCGGTCTGATCTCAGGCGCCGCAGGACCAGCGCCGGGGTGGGCTGTCTGAGGAAGGCCTCGGCGCGGTAACCGCGCTGGAGATAGTGCTGGAGCGCCGCCCGGGCGACGAGGCGCCAGGCCCGAGCGCTGGCCGGGTCGTCTATCGGCAAGTGGGAGAAGGAGGCCGGCACGGCGATGCGGACCGCCGGAGCGTCGCTCTCGATCACCTCGGATGGAGGGCCCTCCGCGGTCGGGGTGACCAGGGGTCCCGTCTCGATTGGCGGAGGGCGAACTCCCCGCGCCGCGGCTCGTACCCGCGGCGATTGGAGATCCCACTCCACGACCAGGCGGTCGGAGGGCACCCCCTCGTTGAGGGGCCCGCGGAGCGGCCCATAGGCGTCGGTCAGGTACTCCGAGGCGGTGCTGCCCAGCTTGTTGAAGTTGAGGTGGGCATTGCCGGCCTGGAGCGGGTCGAAGGTCCACCGCACCATGGTGATGCCCCGTTCCAGGCACCATCGGCGCTGGTACCACTTGAGACGCTCGCCGATGCCCCGCCCCTGGTGGGAGGGGAGCACGGCCAGCATGTGCGAGTGATGGCCGGCGGCGCCTCGAAGCCAGGAGGCGATCCCGAAGACCAGGCCGACCAACTGCTGGCCCTCCCAGGCTCCGGCCACCAGGCCGCCGGCATGCCGGGCGGCCACCAGCAGGTGGACGGGGACGGTCTCGGCGGGCGGGATTCCCCACACCACCGCCTGCACCTCGACCGCCTGCTCCAGCTCCTCGAGGGCGGTCAGCTCCCGGATGTCCATGTCCGCACGGTCATCCTCGCGAGGTACTGCTGATCGACCTCCACCCCGATGCCGGGACGATCGGGA
This sequence comes from Acidimicrobiia bacterium, assembly GCA_050742155.1. Classification (GTDB taxonomy): domain Bacteria; phylum Actinomycetota; class Acidimicrobiia; order Spongiisociales; family JALYHC01; genus JBOGFC01. The sequence goes on along the minus strand of JBOGFC010000264.1, from coordinate 4,176 downwards.
GCCTCCAGATGCCCGTCTCTCAGGATCCAGGGGGGATCAACCACGTCTCGTTCCCAGTAACGGGAGGAGGCCGAGATGTCGCCCGGCAGGGTGAATCCGGGCAAGGTGGCCAGGGCAACGTTGTGGGCTCGCCCGATCCCCGACTCGAGCATTCCCCCGCACCAGACCGGGATCCCCCTCTCCCGGGCCACCTCGTGGATCGCCACCGACTCACTCAGGCCCCCCACCCGGCCGGGCTTGATGTTGATCACCCCGGCCGCCCCCAGCTCGATGGCCAGCCGGGCGTCCCGGGCGTGGCGGATGGACTCGTCGAGGCACAAGGGCGTCTCGATCCGGTTGGCCAGGCGGGCATGGTCGTGCAGGTCGTCGAAGGCGAGTGGCTGCTCGAGGAAGTCGAGGCGGAAGGCGTCCAGCTCCCTGAGGTGGGCGCCGTCCTCCAGGCGGTAGGCACCGTTGGCGTCGGCGGTCAGGCGGACCTCCGGCCAGCGCTTCCGCACCGCTTCCACCACCTTTAGGTCCCGGCCCGGTTCGATCTTCAGCTTGACGCGCAGGTAGCCCTCGGCGAGATACCCCTCCACGACGTCGAGAAGCCGGCTCTCCGATGTTTGCAACCCCACGCTGACGCCGGCCGGCACCGGCCGCCGCGCCCCGCCGAGCAGCTTCCAGAGGGGCGCCCGTTGGCTTCGGGCGATCAGGTCCCAGACGGCTCCCTCCAGGGCCGCCTTGGCCATGGGGTGGCCGCGGATCCTCCCCAGACGCCCGGGCACCTCCTCGGGCCGGGACATCCCGTCCCCCAGGAGGGCCGGAACGGCGAAGCCGGTGAGGATCGTCCAGGCGGTGTCGACCGTCTCGGAGGAGTAGTCGGGGGCGTGCTCGGCGCCGCACTCGCCCCAGCCTTCCAGCCCCTCGGCCTCCACCCGTACCAGCAGGATGCGGCGGTCCTGGACCGAGCCGAAGGAGGTGATGAACGGCGTCTTGAGCCGCCCGGCGATCTCCCGGAGCTCGACCCGCTCGATCCGCATGAGCTCAGGCTACGCGGGTGGTAGGGGTCCCCGGCCACCCGAGGACCTACCGCCGGTCCAGGTAGAGGCTCTGGAGGGATCGCCCGATGCGGCCCCTTCGATCGAAGAGGGCGCTCTCGGCCATACCGACGCCGTGGGCCTCGGCGTAGGTGACCGACTGGAGGGCCACCCACTCACCCTCGGGCAGTCGGTGCAGGTACACGGTCAGGTCGGGGTTGATGTAGAGGTGGCGGCGGAAGTCGAGCACCGGGCTGATCCCGTTGCCGAAGTCGGCGGCGACCGCCACCCGCACCAGCGGGGAGGGATCCTCTCCGGCCACCAGCGGGTACCGAAGCCGAATCCACGCCGTGCCCGGCCCTCGCTGCGGCCGGCCCAGCGGGCGCAGCTCCACCCCATCGCGGTGGAAGGCCACCCGGTCGGCGTCTCCGGTGTGGCGAGGAAACGACCATCCTTCCTCGGGGAGATCGGGAGCCGGCTCCGGCCGGGGGAGATCGCCGGCCGCCAGCACCGCTTCGGTCCTGATGCGAACGGCCCTGGCCCGGCAAACCTCATCGCCTTCCAGCGAGAGGGACGCCTCGATGAGCTGCACCCGCCGGCCGGGGCGGGCCAGCCGGGTGGCGATCACCACCGGGTGCAGCGGCACGGGGCGGAGGAACTCGACGGTCAGGCGAGCCACCTGCATGGGGGCTGGGGCCTCCATCCCCTCGACGGCCCGGGCCAGCAGGGCGGCCGGGGGCCCACCATGCTGAAATTCTGGATCCCAGGGACCGCGGGCCAGCTCGGTGGGCTGAAAACCGTCCTCGCGGGGCAGGAAGAGCGCCTCGGCGGTCAGCCGATGCGTTCCTTGGTGCCCAGCTCCTGCGAGCGGCGCAGCCAGCGGGCCACGTCGCGGGGAGTGATGATTCCCACCACCGACTCATCTTCCACCACCAGCACGCGGTGGATCTCCTCGTCCTGCAGCTTGTCGAGCACGCGGTCCATGCGGGTGCGGGCGCTGACGGTGACGGTCTGCTCCAGGGCGGTCATGGTGTGCCAGACGCTGCGGGCGGGCCACTCCTCCCGGGGGACCTGGCGAACCGCCTTCAGGGTCAGCAGGCCTAGCGGCCGGTCGTCCCGCACCACCGGGAAGGCGTTGTGGTCGTAGCGCATGAAGTACTCGTCGACCGCCTCCTGGAGGGTGATGTCGGCCGGGATCGAGAGCAGCTCCGGGTGCATGACGTCCTCGGCCTCCACGGTCTGGAGCATGCGCCGCACCTGCAACTGTTGATAGGAGCCCAAGGCCGCCTGGTTGAGGAACCAGCCGATGGCTGCCAGCCAGAGCCCGTTGAAGATTGCACCGGAGAAGATGAGGAACACCCCGAAGGCGATGAGCAGGTAGCCCACCCCCTGGCCCGCCCGGGAGGCGATGCGGGTCGCCCGGGAGAGGCTGCCGGTCACCTGCCAGATGGCCGAGCGGAGCAGGCGCCCGCCGTCGAGGGGGAAGCCGGGGACCAGGTTGAAGACCGCCAGCACCACGTTGATCCAGCCCAGGTAGCCGAGGGGCCCTCCTATCTGCTCCACCGGCACCAGGCGGGAGATGCCCCAGAAGAGACCGCCGAGCACCAGGCTGGTGAGCGGTCCCACCACCGCGATGAGGAACTCGTCCTTGGGAGCCCGGGTCTCCAGCTTGGCGTGGGTGGCCCCTCCGAAGAGGAACAGCGTGATGCCCCGCACCGGGATCCCCCGCCGGATCGAGGTGACGGCGTGGGCCAGCTCGTGGACCAGCACCGAGCCGAAGAAGAGGATCGTCACCAGCCCGGCGAGGAAGAGTGTGGGCCCGCCGCCTAACTGGGGGTAGGTGCGGGAGAACTCCAGGAAGAAGCTGTAGCCGATGAGGAGCACGATGAACGTCCAGGAGGTGTCGGCCCTGATCTCCACCCCCGCCACGTTGGCGATCCGCCAGGTGTTCCCGAACATGCGCGGCAGCTTATCTCAATGACACTGCTCGGTGCCGGAGTCATGGAGGCTGCCCTCGCCAGAGAACTCGCGCTCGTAAGAGATGAACTCCCAGGTGTAGCTGCGCGGGTGCAGCGTCAGCTTCAGGACGCCGACGCCGTCCGTCCAGCCCATCTCGCTGTGAGGGGCGGGTGGCCCGAGGTGGTAGAGCGATCCGCCCCCGGTGCCGGCCACGAACTGGCGAATGCCTTCCGGATCAGCGTTTCCCATGGGATCTTGGGGGGCGAACCGCTCGTAGTTGTGCTCATGGCCGTTGATGACCACCTCGGCGCCGTGCTCGTAGAGCGCCTGCCAGAAGGGCTGCACATCACTGGTGCCGCCGTGTGTCGTGCCCGAGGTGAAGAGGGGATGGTGCCAGTAGGCGACCGTGCAGGCGGCTGGGTGGGCGGCCAGGTCGGCCCGCAGCCAGCTCTCCTGGTCCGACCCGGCCTGGCACCCGCCGATGGCCTCGCAGTTGCTGTTCAGCACCACCACGTGCCAGGCGCCCAGGTCGTAGCTGTAGTAGCCGGCGCCCGCCGGGCCGGCCGCATCGCCGAAGTACCCGAAATAGCCCTTCGCATCTGGCGTGTGGTACTCGTGGTTGCCGACCGCCGGCCGGGTTCTTTCCTTGTGCCGGCCCCATGAGGGGTGGTAGCAGTCGGCGAACTGCTGCTCGGTTCCGTCGGGGTAGGCGGCGTCGCCGGCCACGAACACCACTCCCTCCTCGGCTTGGGACAAGGCCACATCGAGCAGGGCGGCGGTGGCCTCGTCCCCCTGCGAGTCACAGTCGGCCACGTCGCCGGCCCCTACCAGGATGGGCCCGGAAGCGGTGGTGGTGCCGGGCGGGTGGGTGCTGGAGGTCACGGTGGCGGGGAGCGAACGGCAGGCAGGGATGAGGAGGACGAGCAGCAGGAAGCCCGGCAACGTTCGAGTGGATGAGGTCATGGCTTGCTACCCACGTACCTGGCTGATCGACCACGGCGGCGCCCGCTCCGGAGCACCCACCTGGAGCAACGCCAGTATGGTGACTCGAAGCGAGCCGTGCGCCGCTTGGATGGTCTGAGTGAAAGATGAGGCGAGTCGTCGGGGAGCCTCAGGGGTGCCGGAGCGACGGAGCGCCCGCCGCCCGCTTCCCAGTGGGACTCCCGTGGTGCTGAAGGTGGGTTCATCAGCCCTCACC
>JBOGFC010000263.1:0-4769 GCA_050742155.1 Acidimicrobiia bacterium | reverse complement strand
GACCGAGGACACCGGGATCGGCCTCCTGTTCGTGGGGATGCTGGCCCTGGGGGTGATCATCCTTTCCCGGACGGAGTCCTACGCCGGTAATCTGGCTGACGTGCTGTTCGGTGACGTGCTGGGGGTGAGCCGCTCCCACGTCGTGGCACTCGCCTGGGTGGCCGGGCTGGTGGTGGTGGCCTCACTGGTGCTCTACCGGGCCTTCTTGGTGCTCGCTTTCAACGAGGACAAGGCTGAGCTGCTCGGCCTTCGTCCCCGGCTGGCCCACCTGGCCATGTTGGGCCTGATCACGTTGGCGGTGGTGGCCTCCCTGCAGACGGTGGGGACGCTGCTGGTCTTCGGCCTGCTCATCGCCCCGCCGGCCGCCGGCTCGCTGGTGGTGCGGCGGGTGCCGGTCATGATGGTGGTCGGGGTGGGGGTGGGCATCCTGTCGGTGGTGGGAGGGCTGCTGGTCAGCTTCCACGCCGGCACGGCCGCTTCGGCCACCATGGCGGGTACCGCCGTGGCGCTCTTCTTCGCGGTCCTCTTGCTCAGACGCCGGTGACTAGTCACCTCTGAGCCCGAAACTTTGGGCTTTAGCCGGGGAGAGCGGCCTCCGATCACATCCACCGACACCCGAAGAGGGTGAAGGATTAGTCACTCGGAGGACCAAAGAAGATGACCGCCCGCACCGATACGAGAAGGCACTCGAGCAGAGGACGTGCCGGAGTTGCCCGCATGACGGCCTTGTTGGCCTCATTCCTCATGGTCGGGATGCTGGTGGTGACTGGTTCGCGAGCCGCCTTCATGGACACCACCGACAGTCCCGGCAACTCGTTCGCGGCCGGGACGGTCGAGCTGGTCGACGACGACACCGGGTCGGTGATGTTCAGCGCCGCCGGCATGGCGCCCAACGACACGGTGACCAACTGCATCGTGGTCACCTACCAGGGATCCCTCACCCCGGCGGACGTGAAGCTGTACGGGTCGGTGGCGGGCTCCGGGCTGGCCGGCTACCTCGACCTGACCGTGGAGATCGGCTCCGGTGGCGCTTTCGGGAGCTGCGCCGGCTTCGCTTCCAGCGCGACGCTCTACTCGGGCACGGTGGCCGGCTTCGCCGCCTCCCATGCCGACTGGGCGTCTGGGTTGGCGGCCTGGTCGCCGGCTACCACGCCGTCCTCGCAGACCTTCCGGTTCACGGTCACCTTGCAGGACGACAACGCCGCCCAGGGTCTCGACGCCAGCGCCGACTTCACCTGGGAGGCGCAGAACGCCTGACGGCGGTGAGGCCATGACGGACCTCTCCTCCGCCCCCTACGCCGGGATCCGGTTCTACTCCGGCCTGGTGTGTCTCTTCCTGGTGTCCGGCATGGCCTTGCTGGCCGTGTGGGGCCTGGGCCCGGCCCTGGCGCTCGGCTGGTCTCCGCTGGCGATCACCTCCGACTCCATGGCTCCGGCGATCCGCCGCGGCGACCTGCTGCTGGCCGCGCCTCATGCCGGCGCCGGCCTCGGGCCCGGGACGGTGGTGGTCTTCGAGGAGCCGGGCTCCGGGAGCCTGGTCAGCCACCGCATCGCGGCGGTCAACCTGGATGGAACGTACTCGACCCGGGGGGACGCCAACCGGGGGTTGGACTCCACGCCTCTCCGGCCTGGGCAGGTGGAGGGGGTGGGAAGGCTGCTGGTGCCGCTGGTCGGCCTGCCGCTGGTGTGGGCGTGGTCCGGCCAGTGGCTCCACCTCGCCGCTTGGGCGACCCTCACCGCCCTGGCGCTCTGGACCTCTCGCTATGCCCTGTCAGATGCCTACGATCCATGGCGTGCCGGGGGCTCGCCGAAGTCCCGGCGGCGCCCGGCTCCCTCCGCCGGTCCCCGGCACCGGCGGGTGGGACGGCACCGGTCTCCCGCTCCGTCCGCCCGGCTCCGCCCGGTGCTCCTGGTGTTGGCCGTGTGTGCTGCGACGCTGGCCGCCTCCGCGTTGGTGACCTCCACTCGTGCCGCCTTCGCCGACGCCACCGACAATCCCGGCAACTCCTTCGCCGCCTCCTGGACGGTGCGGGACGTGGCGGTCACGACCGTGGTCGCTCCCCCCGCAGTCCCGAAGAACACCACGGTCCCCGTGCTGGTGACCGTCGAGAACTTCGGCACCGCCACCGAGACCTTCCCGGTCAGCCTGACCGATGTCACTAGGAACGCACTGATCGGCACTCAGACGGTGACCCTCGCTCCCGGCGCCACCCAGATGCTCACCTTCAGCTGGAACGTCAGACCGCCCCCCGGGATCCGAACGTTGACCGCCTCCGCCGCGCTGGCCGGGGACGAGAACGCCTCCAACGATTCGATGTCGGTCACCGTGCTCGTCACTCAGTAGGGGTCGCCGGAAGGCGACGGCGGGCCGCTGCCCGCGGCCCTACTACGCTCCCGCCGATGCACCTGCGGCGTTTGTTTGTCCTCGTTGCCGTGGTGTTGGCCGCCTGCACCCCCACCACCACTCCCCCGTCGACGTTCACCGACCCGACCGCCGTCTCCACCACGGTTGCGCCGGCCACCAGCGCTCCGCCCGCCACCCCTTCGACCCAGGTGGAGGCCGACCCGGAGCTGCTGGCCGACCTGGAGGGGCTGCAGAATATTGCCGAGGAGGTGCGGGGTCTCGAGTTCCTGCGCCCTCCATCCGTGGCGGTGGTGACCCAGGCGGAGCTGGCGGACCGGGTGCGGGGCCTCATCGACGAGGATCTGCCTTTCGACGAGGTGGTGGTGGACGAGGCGCTCCTCAAGCTGCTCGGATTGCTCGATCCCGACACGGACCTGCGGGGCCTCTACCTGGACCTCTACTCGGAGCAAGTGACCGGGTTCTACGACGGCGACACCGAGGAGCTGGTGGTGAGCGCCCCGGAAGGGAGGCTCTCCGAACTCACCAAGGTGACCCTGGTCCACGAGCTGGTCCACGCTCTCACCGACCAGCACTTCGACTTCCACGACCTGTTCGTCCGGCTGGATGAGGAGGAACGCTTCGACGAGGCGAGCGCCTTCCAGGGGCTGATCGAAGGCGACGCCACCTTCTTCCAGTTCGTCTATGTGCAGGAGCAACTCGACCGGTCGGAACAGCTCGAGGTGGCCGTGGAAGCCCTCCAGCAGAACACCCAGGTCTTCAACCAGGCGCCGCCCTTCCTGCGCGATCTGCTCCTCTACCCCTACGAGAGCGGCAACAGCTTCGTCGGCGAGCTCTTCCAGGCAAGCGGGGTGGCGGCGGTCGACCGGGCCTACCAGGAACCACCGACCACCACCGAGCAGATCCTCCATCCCGAGCTCTACCTGGCGGGCGAGGAGGGGGAGGTGGTGATGCTGCCCGACACCTCGCTTCCCGGCTACCAGGTGAACGAGGAGTCGGTGTGGGGTGAGCTGGGCTTCAGGGTGATGCTGGCCGACGCCGTGGGGATCGGGGAGGCGCTGCCGGCCTCTACCGGCTGGGGAGGAGACCGTTACCGGCTGCTGTGGGACGGTGAGGAGGTGGCCTGGGCGCTGCGCTTCGTGGGGGACACCGAACGGGACGCCCGGGAGCTGCACGACGCCCTGGCCGCCTACGTGGAGGAGGCTATGGACGCCGGGCCCGGGGCGCAGGATGGGGGAGGATTGGCCTTCTCGGGTGAGGACTACGGCTTCTTGCAGCTCTCGGGCGACGAGGTGGTGTTCATCGCCGCCTCCGATCCGGGGGCCGGAAGGTCCCTGCGGGAGTCATTCCAGGGTGTCGAGTAGCAGGCCGGCCAGCGTTGCGCCGTTGCGCACCGCGTAGTCGGAGTAGCAGTTGTTCATGAGGACGTGGACGGGCCGCCCGGACTCCTGCAGGCCGCCGATCTTGGGCACCCACTCGGCCAGCTCCTCGGGCCGATAGTCGTAGGCGAACCGCTCGGCCGCCGTGATGCCTTTCTTCTCCCAGGTCTCTGCGTTACGACCATGGAAACGCACCGCTCCCCGGGGCCCGGTGAGCGCCGCCACCGGCGGCAGCGAGGAAGAGAAGCCCTGCGGCTCGTCCACCCCCACGTAGACCAGGTTCAGCCGGGAGAGGAAGTCCAAGGTCGTGTCTCGGTGGTCCTCGTCCATCCAGAGCTGCTGGCGGAACTCAACGGAGACCTCGTAGTCGGCCAAGCGCTCGGCCACCCCGGTGAGGTGGTCGAAGGACTTGCGTCCGGGGAGGAACCAGTGCGGGAACTGGAAGAGGATCAGGCCCAGCTTGCCCGAGGAGTGGAGGGGCATGAGAGCGGAGGCGAACCGGTCAAAGGCCTCGCCTCGCAGCACCTCGGGGAGGTCGTCCAGGTAGAGGTTACGTTTGTCGGCCGCTTCGCCGGGCAACTCGGCGCGGAGGTCTTTCCAGAGGGCGCGCGGGGGCGTAGGGTGGTTGGTGAGGAGACGGAAGGCCTTGATGTCGAACACGAAGTCCTTGGGGGTCCGCTCCACCCACAGGCCGGCGGTCCGCTCGCTGGGCGGCGAGTAGTAGGTGGAGTCCACCTCGACGATGGGGAATCGGTCGGCGTAGAAGCGGAGCCGCTCCTCGGCATCGTCGGCCACCTCTGGCGGATAGAAGGTCCCGGCCTCGATGAGGGTGGGGTCGGTCCATCCGCACGTCCCCACGTAGATGCCGCGCTCGGCCAGTTTCAGCGCTTCGGACATGCCCCGAGCCTACCGCTGGTCCTCAGCTGTCCGGGTTGGCGAGCGGAGCCGGTTTACCCGGCGACCGGCTGGCGGGCTCGCTGGCGGGGGCTGCGGCCTGTTCCGGGAGGGCGCGGGCTGCTCCTCCGGGG
>JBOGFC010000262.1:0-9910 GCA_050742155.1 Acidimicrobiia bacterium | reverse complement strand
GAAGGCACCGTCGCACCGGCCGTCGGAGAGACCGGTCTGTACATCGTCCCCGGGTATCGCTTCCGCGTGGTGGACGCCCTGCTGACCAACTTCCATGCCCCCGGCTCGACCCTGCTGGCGCTGCTTGCGGCCTTCATGGGTGGCCGGTGGCGGGCCGCCTACGCCCACGCGTTGGCCGGCGGGTATCGCTTCCTGAGCTTCGGGGACGCCATGTTCGTGCGCCGCTCTCCCTCCCCCTCCGGGGCCGGGTCGGGCCGCTCTCCCTCCCCCTCCGGGGGAGGGTGGGGGAGGGGGCCGTGACTCCGCTGACCTTTCACGTGGCCTCCCGCGACGGCACCGCCCGCGCCGGGGTGCTGGAGACCCCTCATGGGCCGGTCGCCACCCCGGCCTTCATGCCGGTGGGCACCCGAGGGACCGTCAAGGGGCTCGACCGCCGTGATCTCCAGGAAGCCGGGGCACGGATCGTCCTCGCCAACACCTACCACCTCATGTTGCGACCGGGGGCGGAGCGGGTGGCCTCACTGGGAGGGTTGCACCGGTTCATGGCCTGGGACGGGCCGATCCTCACCGACTCGGGTGGCTTCCAGGTGTTCTCGCTGCTGGCGGAGGTGGACGAGGAGGGCGTCTCCTTCCGCTCCACGTACGACGGCTCGGCGGCGCGGCTGACGCCTGAGGAGGCGGTGCGGGTCCAAGAGCTCCTGGGCGGGGACATCGCCATGGTCCTGGACGTCTGCCTGGCGCTGCCGGCTCCCCGCCGGGCGGTGGAGGAGGCGATGGAACGGACCTTACGATGGGGTGAGCGGGCCCTGGCCGCCCATGATCGTCCCGGACAGGCATTGTTCGGCATCGTGCAGGGGGGCGCCGAGCCGGACCTCCGGGCCAAGAGCGCCCGAGCCACCGCCTCACTGGAATTCGCCGGGTTCGGGGTCGGCGGGCTGTCGGTGGGCGAGCCGTCCGAGCAGCGGGAGGCCGCCTTGGAGGCGGTCATGGCAGAGCTTCCGGACCACAAGGTGTGCTACGTGATGGGGATAGGTGACACCGAGGGAGTGCTGGCGGCCATCTCTCTCGGGGCCGACTTCTTCGATTGCGTCTGGCCCACCCGCCTGGCCCGCCACGGTCGGGTGCTCACCCCCGAGGGGGATTTTCAGATCCGCGGGGCCCGCTTCGCCGAGGACGTCCGCCCCCTGTCCGGGGAGTGCCAATGCCTCGCCTGTCGCCTTTACAGCCGGGGCTATCTGCGGCACCTCTTGATGACCGAGGAGCTGCTCGGCTACCGCCTGCTCAGCATCCACAACCTCACCTACACTCTGGGGCTGATGCGAGCGGCGCGGGCGGCCGTCGAGGTCGGCCACTTCCAGGCTTTCCGTCAGGAGACCTTGGGGCGCCGAGTTTCGGGAGCCGGCCCGCTACGATGACCAACGGGCCCGCCGCGGCGGGCTCATCTGCGGAGGGTTCGATGTCGCATACCATCCTCGCCCAGGTCTCGGGCTCGAGCGGTCTCTTCAGCCTGCTCTGGCTGGGGGCCTTGGTGGTCCTCTTCTACCTCCTTCTCATCCGTCCCCAGCGGACGCGGGCCCGGCGCCATCAGGAGCTGATCCAATCGCTCCAGGTGGGCGATCGCATACAGACGGTGGGGGGGATCTTCGGGGTGATCCGCTCGCTTGACGAGACCTCGGCGGTGATCGAGGTGGAGGACGGAGGGAAGCTGCGGGTCGCTCGCCGGGCGGTGGGCAGCAAGGCGAACCGAGACTGACCGTGCGCCACCGGCTGCTGGCCAGCCTCGCCTTCATCCTGCTGGTGGCGTTCGGCGGGTTGGCGGCCGTCATCGCCCTGGACTTGCTCCCCCGGCTGGGCCTCGACCTCAGGGGCGGGGCTTCGGTGATCCTCACCGCCCCGGAGGGAACTGATGCCGAGGTGCTGGAGAAGGCGGTCGACATCATGCGAAGCCGCATCGAGGGGCTGGGCGGGGTCCAGGAGCCGGAGATCGCCATCGCCGGGGACCGCAACGTCATCGTGCAGCTCCCCGGGATCACCGACCGGGAACGGGCCCTCGACGCGGTAGGGACCACCGGTCAGCTCTCCTTTCGCCCGGTGTTGGGGATCGGTTCCCTTCCGGGAGTGAGCCCGCTGCTGGAGCCCACCGGGGAGGCCGAGGGTTCTGCCACCTCCACAACTCTTCCGGCGGGAGTGGACCCGGAGACCGGCCTCACCATCGAAGATGATCCAGCCCAGGAGGCCTGGCTGCCGGCCGAGGAGGTGGAGGCGACCCCTGGGCCCGTGTACCACGTCGGTCCGGCGCTGGTGCTCGGCTCCGACCTGGCCGATGCCCGGGCGGTCTTCGAGCAGGGCTCGGTGGGCTTCGGGCGTTGGGTGGTGTCGCTAGAGCTGACCGATCAGGGTGGCGAAGCGTTCCAGGAGGCCACCAAGCGGCTGGCCGGCTTTCCCCCCACCGACCCCCGCCGGCAGTTCGCCATCGTCCTGGACGGAGCGGTGATCTCGGCCCCTCAGATCGCCCCAGAGGTGGATCCCAACGTGGGCATCTCAGGGGGCCAGGCGGTCATCACCCTGGGGGGGGAGGGGGAGGGGGAGGCCCGTGACCTGGCGGTGGTGCTGCGCTACGGGGCCCTGCCGGTGTCTTTCGAGCCGTCGGAGGTTCGCTCGGTCTCGGCCACCCTGGGGGCCGATTCGCTGCAGGCCGGTCTGCTGGCCGGGTTGGCGGGACTGGGGCTGGTGGCCTTCTATGTGCTGGCCTATTACCGGGCGCTGGGCCTGGTCACGGTGGTCGGCCTGGCCGTGTTCGGCGCTCTGGTGGTGGTGGTCTTCGGGGTGCTGGGGGCGGCCCAAGGGGTGACGCTCACCCTGGCCGGAGTGGCCGGGGTCATCGTCGCAGTGGGCATCACCGCCGATTCCTACGTCGTGTACTTCGAGCGCATCAAAGAGGAGGTCCGCAACGGGAGGACCTTGCGCTCGGCGGTGCGGGAGGGGTTCGCCCGGGCCTTTCGCACCATCCTCACCGCCGACACGGTCTCCTTGCTGGCCGCCCTGCTGCTCTGGTGGCTGGCGGTGGGGCCGGTGCGGGGGTTCGCCATGGCCCTCGGGCTGGCCACGCTGGTGGACGTCGTGGTGGCATTCTTCTTCACCCGGCCGGCGGTGGCCCTGCTGGCCGGCTCGCCGCTGGGGGAAGGGGGGGCTGCCAGCATGCGGGGGGCGCTGGGCCGGGAAGCGGAGGCCGGGGCATGAACCTCTGGTCCCAGCTCTACCGGGGCCAGACCCGCTTCGACTTCGTGGGGCCCCGCCGGAGGTGGTTCATGGTCTCGGCGGTGCTGCTGACCGCCTCGCTGATCGGGGTCGGCTGGCGGGGCTTCAACTTGAGTGTCGACTTTCGCGGAGGCACGCTGGTGGAGGCGGCCAATCCGGCCGGAGCGTCGGTGGCCGAGGTTCGCCGGGCCCTCGGCCGGGTCGGCCTGGAAGGTTCCCAGGTGCAGCTCTTGAGCGGAGGAGAGGGCATTCGGGTCCAGACCGGGCCCCTGCCGGCCGGGGTGGAGGCCACCCTCGTCGAGAGCGTGGCCGAGGCGGCCGGCGTGCAGCCTTCCGAGGTGAGCCTCGACACGGTCGGGCCCACCTGGGGGGGCCAGATCACCCGCCAGGCAGGCCGTGCCTTGATCTTCTTCCTGGCGGCGGTCTCGGTCTTCATCACCTTGCGCTTCGAGTGGAAGATGGCTGCTACGGCCCTGGTGGCCCTGGTCCATGATCTCGTCCTCACCGCCGGTGTCTACGCCCTCAGCGGCCTGGAGGTGGCCCCGGCCACCGTCATCGCCGTGCTGACCATCCTGGGGTATTCGCTGTACGACACGGTGGTGGTGTTCGACAAGATCCTCGAGAACACCGAGGAGCTCGGCGAGCGGGTGCCCTATAGCGAGATCGTCAACCGCTCCATGAACCAGGTGCTGATGCGCTCGATCAACACTTCCCTCACCAGCCTGCTCCCGGTGGGCAGCCTGCTCTTCGTCGGATCGTTCCTGCTGGGGGCCAGCACCCTGCGGGTCTTCGCCCTGGCGCTCTTCATTGGGATCGCCTCGGGGACCTACTCCTCGATCTTCGTGGCCGCCCCGCTGCTGGCGGCCTGGAAGGAGCGGGAGGCCCGCTGGGAGCGCCTCCGAAGGCGGGTGGGCCGCCGTGACGAGGTCGAATGGAGCACCGCCGAGCGGGTGGACCGCCCGGAGCCGGCCCTCGCCCGCCCCCCGGCCGCCGGCGGCGCCGCCCCCCGACCACCCCGCCAGCGACGCAGGAAGCGCCGGTAGGGGCTCTCCCCCAGCTTTTGGCGCGCAAGGATCACACCAGGGTGTGAAGTTTGCGCGCCAAAACGTCGGGGGGACAGGGATAGAATTTCCAGATGAACCAGAGGCACCCGGACGAGGCGGTGATCGTCGAGCTCGATCCCGTCCTGCGCGCCTTCCATCTCCACCATCCCCAATCCTCGGATCAGCTCATCCCGGAGGCCTACGAGCTGGCCCGGCGCATGCATGAAGGCCAGTTCCGCCTGAGCGGCGACCCTTACGTCACCCACCCGCTGGCGGTCGCCCAGCTGCTGGCGGACTACGGCCTCGACGCCCCGACCCTGGCCGCCGCCCTGCTGCACGACGCAGTGGAGGACACCGATCTCACCGTGCAGGAGATCGCCGATGCGTTCGGGGAGGAGGTGGCCCGGCTGATCGATGGGGTCACCAAGCTCGATCGGGTCAGCTTCAGCTCGCCCGAGCAGGCCCAGGCGGCCAGCATCCGCAAGATGGTGGTGGCCATGGCCCAGGACGTGCGGGTCCTGCTCATCAAGCTGGTGGACCGCCTCCACAACCTGCGCACGATCTCTCCCCTCCGACCCGAGAAGCAGGCCCGTATCGCTCGTGAGTCGCTCGAGATCTATGCCCCGCTCGCCCACCGCCTGGGGACGGAGGAGATCAAGCACGAGATGGAGGACCGGAGCTTCGCGATCCTGCATCCCAAGCGGCACGCCGAGATCGAGGCCTTGCTGCGCAGCCGGGCCCCGCAGCGGGATGCGTACCTGGAGAAGGTGGTGGTGGAGGTGGGGGCCGCCCTGGCCGACGCCGGGGTGAAGGCCGAGGTGAGCGGCCGGCCCAAGCACCTCTACTCGATCTACCGCAAGATGGTCACCGCCGGCCGTCCCTTCGAGGAGATCCATGACCTGGTCGGCATCCGCATCATCAGCGAGGAGGTCAGGGACTGCTACGCGGCCCTCGGCGTGGTCCACTCCATGTGGCCGCCCATCCACGGGCGCTTCAAGGACTACATCGCCATGCCCAAGTTCAACCTGTACCAGAGCATCCACACCACTGTGGTGGGCCCCGAGGGAAAGCCCCTCGAGGTGCAGATCCGCAGCCGGGAGATGCACGAGCGGGCCGAGTACGGGATCGCCGCCCACTGGCGGTACAAGGAAGGGATGGGTCCCGCCGACCTTCCCTGGCTGGCCGACATCCGCTTCCTCCAGGAGGAGTACGCCGACCCGGGCGAGTTTCTCGACAGCCTCAAGCTGGACCTCTATCGGGACGAGGTGTTCGTCCTCACCCCGAAGGGCGACGTGGTCACCCTGCCGCGGGGCGCCACCCCGGTCGACTTCGCCTACCACATCCACACCGAGGTGGGGCACCGCTGCGCGGGGGCCAAGGTGAACGGCCGCCTGGTTCCCCTCTCGACCAAGCTCGAGTCGGGGGACATCGTGGAGATAGTGACCTCCAAGGCACAGGAGGCCGGCCCGAGCCGGGACTGGCTGGAGTTCGTCCGCACCTCGCGGGCCTCGGCCAAGATCCGCCAGCGGTTCACCAAGGAACGCCGCCAGGCCGCCCTGGCCGAGGGCCGGGAGGAGGTGGGCAAGCTGCTCCGCCGGGAAGGCCTCGGGCTGGGGGCCGCCGAGCGCGATCGCCGGCTGGTCGAGGTGGGCGACGGCCTGGGCCACTCCGACCTGGAGTCGCTCTACGTGGCGGTCGGGGAGGGGAACCTGACGGCCACCACGGTGATCAACCGGCTGGTCCGGCTGGTCCGGCCGGAGGAAGCGGAGGAAGAGGAGGACCTGCTGGCGCCCCCTCGCCCGCGTGCCCGGCCCCCGGTGGGAAGCGGCGTGATCGTGGAGGGGCTGGACGACCTGTGGGTGCGGATCGCCCGCTGCTGCGCCCCCGTACCCGGAGACGACATCGCCGGCTTCGTCACCGTCGGGCGGGGAGTCTCGGTCCATCGTGCGGACTGCACCAATGTGGCGGCGCTCGGGGAGCGGTCCGAGCGGATGGTCGAGGTGAGCTGGGCTCCCGAGCGGGTGGGGAGCTTCGTGGTGTGGCTGCAAGTAGAGGCGCTCGATCGACCCGGCCTGCTCCGGGACGTCACGTCCGTCCTCTCCGACCTGGGCGGCAACATCCACGCCTCCTCCTCGGCCGCCGGCCGGGACCGGGTGGCCATTCTCCGCTACGAGGTGGAGCTCTCCGACCCCGGCCAGCTCCAGCGCGCCCTGAACGAGCTCCGCCGGGTGGACGGCGTCTACGACGCCTACCGGCTGGTCCCGCAGGCCTAGCCCTTTTTGTGACGCTTATCAACCGATAGGGTGGTCATCCGTCACAAGAACGGAGGGGACTAGCCCGTTCTGGCACCGCCGAACTGGCCCGGGCGGGCTCTCAACTCGCAACCTCGTGCGGCCGAAAGAAGCCTCATGGCTTTCCTGCGCGCGCGCATCCGGGGCGAGGGCGGGTTCAGCATCCTGGAGTCGACCGTCGCCTTGGTGATCATCTTCGGGGTCCTACTCACCTTGCTGCGCACACTCGACACCGGGGTTCGGGTGCTGGTGGAGACCCGCCGCCAGGCTGCTGCTTCCGCCCTGGCCAACGAGTTGCTGGAGCGGGCGCGCAGCCTGGAATGGGAGAACACAGGGCTGGTGGACACCGCCAACGATTCCGACTGCCCGAGTGACCCGCCCGCCGATGGGGTGTCGGGGGTGAACTGTGGCGATTGGAACACCGAGTTCGGCATCGGCACCAACGCCGCCGGCAACTACACCTTCGAAGGCCGGGAGATCGTCTTCCTCAACCCGGCAGCCACCTTCGCCCCATTCCTCTCCTTCCACGAGGAGGTGACGCGGGACAACACCACCTTCCAGCGCTTCCTCTTCGTCACCTCCGACCGCACCGATCCAGCCGACCCGGCCACCGAGCGCTGGCGGAAGCTGTCCGCCATCGTGCAGTGGACCCCTCCCAGCGGCTTTCGCCGCGAGGTGCGGGTGGTCACCTTCGTCTCGCTGTATGACCAGCCGGCTCAGCCGTACCTGAAGGGCACGGTGGTCTTCGACGGAGGCTTCTTCGCCATCGGGGGCAGCCAGCCGGACGGGCGAGGGTGGGTGAAGGGGAGCGCTCGTTGGGCGCTCGGGGGGGTGTCCCGGCCCGACCTCAAGGCCACCATCGCCCTCCCCACCGCCGAGGTAACCGCGGTCACCGACTACGTCTCGGAGGCGACCTCGCTGCACTCGGGCATGAGCGGGGAGTTCGACTGGTCGGATGGGGTGGCCTACGCCGCCGGCCCCGAGCAGTTCGCCAAGCGAGCCGACGACGACTTCGGCTCCTCGCCGCCGGACAACGACCCTCCCGCCGGACTGTTCTCCTTCGCCGCCTGGACGCAGGCCAACCCCCTCGACGCCAACTCCGACGACCCTCCCCGGGACCTGCGGGCCCGGGAGGAGACCGAGGGCGGGGGAGCGCAGGACACCACGGACGTCCTGGACGCCCAGGCCTGGACCAAGCTCACCCCCGGGGACGAGCTGCCCTACGCGTACGAACGCACGTCGACCGCCGAGGCCGCCCGCGTGTGGTTCCTCGAGTACGAGGGATCGGTCCTGGAAGACCTCTACGACACGCTCTTCGACGAGGACCTGGACGACGCCCCCTACCAGTTCGCCTTCTTCCGCCACGGGCCGGAATCTGCCTCGGCCACTCCGGCGCTGCGCTACGAGGGTCAGGTGGACCGGTTCCAGGCCACCCCCGTCGAGACCACCCGCCGGGTCGACGTCGACTACTCATGGCAGGGTGAGCGGGTCTACGTCGGCTACGACGACGTCTACGCCCTGGCCATCGATGACGACTTTGAGGGGTGGATCCGGGTCGACCTCCCCACGGTAAGCGGCTCGGTCCGCGCCGGAGAGACGCTCCCCCCGAACGACATCACCGCCGGGGACATCTTCCTCAGGTACTGGAACCCCGACACCCGCGTCTACGAGGGGGTGCCCGGCTGCACGGGTCCGATCAACATCCGGGTGATCACCACCCCCCAGACGTGCTCAGTCACCATCTCCTACACGATGCCCGACGTCAGCGACCGCCCTCAGCTCGACTACCAGGTACAGGCCTCGCTGACCGTCAACCCGGCCCTGGTGCCAACGGAGAGCCCCAACGAGGTGGTTCACCAGGTCCCCTCGATGGTGATCGGCCAGGTCAGCTACCGGGTGGAGGACGTCCGCATCGCCGGCGCCTTCCTCTCCGGGCTGCTCATCGAGGACGGAGTGATCTACGACCTGAACCTGAGCTTCGGGCTGGGGGGGCTGTCTGCCTCGGCCATATACGTGGAGCCGAGCCCATGAGGCGGCTGATCACGCAAGAGGAGGGGCTCACCCTCACCGAGCTGATGATCTCGCTCATGCTGCTGGCAGCGGTGAGTGCGGTGTTCCTGCCCTTGATGGAGACCAGCTTCATGGTGACCCGCGATATCACGAACGTGGCCCAGGCCAACGACGCCGGCCGGCTGGCCCTCGCCCAGATCGACCGCGAGTTCCGCTCGGCCGACCGAGTCTGTGAACCCACCCCCGGCACGAGTGGCAGCGTCCTCGAGTTTCGGTCCCGGGCGCCGTCGGCAGGCGCCGTCGACCTCACCTACGACCTCGACGGCACCGACTTGCGCCGCTCCGCCGACGGCGGCACCACGTGGCGGGTGGTGATCGAGAACGTGGTCAACGGAGACGCCACCTACGTAGCCCAGTTCCCCGAGGTGGACGAGCCGGTCTTCACCACTGAGGGCGGAGCCGGGCTGAGCCCCAGCGCCGGCAAGGTGGTCCGCGTGCGGGTCTGGATCGACGCCAATCCCAATGACCGGGCCGGCCCCAAGCTGATGACCACCGAGCTATCCGGGCGCAACATCTGGCTCCCCAATGCCCCCGATTGCCCGTGACTAGTGCCCTGAGTGTCCCCACGAATGGCCCTGCGCCAGACGATCGGCCCGTCCGATACCCACTTGGACCAAACCCGGAAGGCTCGAGGTGATTCGCAGACTCCATCGCGCCGAGGACGGCATCGGGGTGGTCACCGCCCTGATGGTGACCTTCATCGTGTTCACACTGGGGGCAGGGTGGTATGCGGTCTCGGTGCACGAGCTCGATGAGGTCACCTTCGACCGCCACCGCACCCAGTCGGTGCACGCCGCGGACGCCGGGGTGCGGGACGCCATGTACCAGCTGGCCAACGACGACTCGGTCCGCTCCGGGGCTCAGGGTGCCGGCTCCTGGTCCTCGCCGATCGTCTCCGGGACCTGCGACCTGATCAACCTCACCTCGGCGAGCGGGGTGGTGGGTCAGTACTGGCTACGGATCTCCGACGCCACCCCATCCGACCTCACCGACCTGCGTTATTTCGTCGAGTCGTGGGGCTGGGCACCCACCTCCCAATCACGCCAGGCCAACCAGAAGAGGATCGAGCTGGAGCTGGAGCTGCTGCCCTCCGGAGGCGGGTTCGAGTACGCGCTGTACGTGGGTGCCCAGGGCCTGGTCGGGGCGCAGAAGAAGGTCATCTACGGGGACGCCTACTCGGGGGAGAATGCCACCATCCAGCAGCTCACCGAGATCAAGCCCAACGACGGCGGCTACCCGGGGGAGGGC
>JBOGFC010000261.1:0-8945 GCA_050742155.1 Acidimicrobiia bacterium | reverse complement strand
GAGCTGAGCGGCTCCCCGGCCCTCCCCCAAAGGGGGAGAAAGAGCGCCCAGCGCGCCGGCCGCCGCCAGCCCCTCCAGAGCGTCCACCGGCAGCCCGGTGCGCTGGGCCAGGTCTTGCACGGAACGGAACGTTCCCCCCACCTGGCGGGCCGCCTCGAGACGGGCGATCTCGGCCTCGCCCAGGTTGCGCACGTAGCGGAGACCCAGCCGGAGAGCCACCCCTTCCCCCGGTGGGGGAGGGTCGGGGAGGGGGAACACCTCCACCGTGCAATCGAAGGCGGAGCGGTTCACGTCCGGGGGGAGCACCACCACCCCGTGGCGGCCGGCATCCTGGACCAGGCTGTTGGGGCTGTAGAAGCCCATCGGCTGGGAGTTGAGCAACCCGCAGTAGAACTCGGTGGGCCAGTGGTGCTTGAGCCAGGCCGAGGCGTAGACCAGGTAGGCGAAGGAGACGGAGTGGCTCTCCGGGAAACCGAAGGAGGCGAATCCCTGCAGCTTCTCCCAGATCTCGTCGGCGGCCGCCCCGGTGATGCCCTTGGAGGCCATGCCCACGTAGACCGCCTCCCGCAGGCGGTCCATGGCCTCGGCGCTGCGCTTGTGAGTCATGGCCTGGCGGAGCAGGTCCGACTGGGCGCCGGTGAACCCGGCGCAACGCCGGGCCAGCTCCATGAGCTGCTCCTGAAAGACCGGGACCCCCAGGGTCTTTGCGAGCACCGGCTCGGTGAGAGGGTGGGGATAGCGGACCGGCTCCTCTCCATTGCGGCGCCGCAGGAAAGGGTGCACCGACTGCCCCTGGATGGGTCCGGGGCGGATCAGGGCCACCTCGATGGCCAAGTCGTAGAAGGTGCGGGGCTTCATGCGGGGCAGGGTGGCCATCTGCGCCCGGGATTCCACCTGGAACACTCCCACCGTGTCGGCGGCGGTGAGCATCTCATAGACCTCCGGCTCCTGCGGGATGCGGGCCAGGTCCACCTCCACCCCATGGACCTCCCGGATCAGGTCCACCGTACGGTGCATGGCCTCGAGCATCCCCAAGCCCAGCAAGTCGAACTTGACGATGCCGATCTCGGCGCAGTCGTCCTTGTCCCACTGCAGGACCGAACGGTCCTCCATGCGCCCCCACTCGAGGGGCACCACTTCCCAGAGGGCCCGGTCGGCGATCACCATCCCCCCGGAGTGGATTCCCAGGTGGCGAGGGAAGCCGTCCAGGCGACGGCACACGTCGTAGATCAGGTCGGCGCCCAGCCCGGCGGGGAGCGGCGCCTCGGCGGGGAGATGGGCCGGGTCACGGGTGTCGACGTAGCGGGAGAGGCCATCCACCTGGGCCTGGGTGAGGCCGAAGGCCTTCCCTACATCCCGCAGCACCGAACGGGCCCGGTAGGTGATGACGTTGGCCACCATGGCGGCCCGCTCTCTCCCGTAACGGCGATAGCAGTACTGGATGACCTCCTCCCGGCGCTCCGCCTCCAGGTCGAGGTCGATGTCGGGGGGGCGGCCCCGCTCCTCGGAGAGGAACCGCTCGAAGGGAAGCCCCAGGCGGATCGGGTCGACCCGGGTGAGCCCCAGGCAGCGGCACACCGCCGCGTCGGCCCCCGAGCCGCGGATCTGGCAGTAGATGTCCTGGGCGCGGGCGTAGCACACCAGGTCCCACACCACCAGGAAGTAGCCCGGATAACCCAGCTCCTCGATGACCCCCAGCTCGTGCTCCAGGCGCGAGCGGGCGGCCGGGCTCACCCCTCCGGCTCCGTCGGGATAGGCCTCCCGGGCGCCCGCGTAGGTGAGGTGGCGCAGGTAGGCCATCTCCGTGGCGAAGCCCGCCGGGAGCGGGAAGTCCGGCAGCCGGGGAGCCACCAGCCGCAGGTCGAAGGCCAGCCCCTCTCCCAGCTCGACGGCGGTCTCCACCGCCCCGGGGTAGCCGGCCAGGCGGCGGGCCATCTCCGCCGGGCTCTTCAGGTAGAGCTCGTCGGTGGCCGGGCGAAAGCCATCGGCCCGGTCCAGGTCTCGCCGCCCCCCGATGGCGGCCAGCACCTCGGCCAGGTCGGCCTCGGATCGCCGGTGGTAGTGGACGTTGTTGGTGGCCACCACCGGGATGCCGAGTCGGGCGGCCACCTCGGCCACCAGGTCGTTGCGAGGGTCGTCCTCGGGCATGGCGTGGTGCCAGAGCTCCAGGT
Source organism: Acidimicrobiia bacterium (assembly GCA_050742155.1). Taxonomy (GTDB): domain Bacteria; phylum Actinomycetota; class Acidimicrobiia; order Spongiisociales; family JALYHC01; genus JBOGFC01. The sequence goes on along the minus strand of JBOGFC010000261.1, from coordinate 6,774 downwards.
AGAGCCGTTCCCCGAACACCTCCCGCAAGGAGACGGCCGCCCCCATCGCCCCGGCCAGGTCCCCGCGGGTGGCGGCGGCGGGGACCGCCCCCTGCCGACACCCGGAGAGCGCCACCAGCTCTCCCACCGCCGCCGCCTCGGCCAGCTCCTCCCACTCGTAGATGGGCGCTCCCTTCTCGCCCCGGAACTGGGCCCGGGTGACCAGCCGGCTGAGGACGGCGTACGCCTTGGGTGAGGGGGCGAGGAGGACGAGGTGGTGCCCCACCCCTCCCCCTTGGGGGGAAGGTAGGGCTCTGCTCCCTCCCCCTTGGGGGGAGGGTTGGGGAGGGGGTAAAGAGATTTCCACGCCGTACACGGCCGGCAGGCCAGCCTCATGTGCCGCCCGGTGAAAGCGCACCGCCCCGTAGAACCCATCGTGGTCGGTGACGGCCAGAGCCCGGTAGCCGAGCTCGGTCGCCCGGGCCACCAGGTCCTCGGGGTGGGAGGCCCCGTCGAGGAAGCTGAAATTGGTGTGGCAGTGGAGCTCGGCGTAGGGCACGCCGCCACTATATCGAACGTATGTTCGATGAGCCTCCAGGCAGGTCGAGATCGCCAATATCCTCAGGTCATGCGCACCCGTCTCCTCCTGGCCGGGATCCCCCTGGCGGGCATCCCGCTCGTGTTCCTCACCGGGGAGATCGTCTACGCGATCGGCCGCCGCCTGCCCAGCTTCGGAGACCTCGACGCCTCCGGCAGCTTCGGCGACCCGGCTTCCCCGCCCCTGCGGGTGGTGGCCCTGGGAGAAAGCTCCGTCACGGGCTCCGGGCTGGACGACCCCGAGCCCATCTGGGTGCGCCGGGTGACCCGGCACCTGGCCGAGCACCACCACGTGGAGCTGATCAGCCTGGCCCGGGGCGGGGCGCGGGCGGCCACCGTCCTCGCCCACCAACTGCCGGAGGCGCTCCGCCTGCAGCCCGACCTGGTGCTGCTCTCGGTGGGTGCCAACGACGCCCTGCGCGGGGCGCCCCTGCGGAAGCTCGAGCGGCAGCTCGACCTGCTGGTCGGCAAGCTGGTCGAGGCAGGGGCGGCGGTGGCGCTGCTGGGGATCGGCGACCTGGGGACCATTCCCCGCCTGCCCGCTCCCCTCAACTCGGCGGCCCGCCTCCGGGCCCGCTGGGTGGACGCCCTCGAGCAGCGGGTGGCCGACCGCCATCCGCGAGTGGCCAAGGCCGAGGCCTGGCGGGCGTCCACCACGCACGCCTTCCGCACCCGGTCGGAGCTCTTCGCTCCTGATCTGTTCCACGCCTCGGCGGAGGGCCATGCCGAGTGGGCCGCCATCGCCATCCCGGCGGTCGAGGCGGCCTTGGCCGCAACGAGGTGAGGAAGCTCGTCCTCCTGGCGATTCTCGTGCTGGCCTGCGGCCGGGGATCACCCGAGACGCTCACCGTCGGGAGCCCGGTCCCGACCACGAGCGCCGCGCCGGCCACGACCTCGACCTCGACGACTTCTCCTTCAACCACCACCTCCATGCGGCCGGCCACCACCACCCTCGCCCCCACCACCACCCTCCTTCCCCCTCCCGAAGCCGCCTTCGCCCTCACCCAGGTCGTGTTTGGAGAGCACGGCCACGTGGAGATCAGCAACTACGGCGGGATGCCGGGCGACCCGGGCGGCCACTGGCTGTGCAAGGAGCCCGACCAGTTCCTGATCCCTTCGGTGGAGCTCGAGCCGGGCGAGTCGCTGTGGGTGGCGAGCGGGGACGGCCAAGCGCAGCAAGGCTCAGTGGGAATCGACACTGAGGCAGTGATCCCCGCCGAAGGAGAGTTGGGTACCTTCGACCCAGGGAGCGGCGAGTTCGGTCTGTATAGGCAGCCGGCCTTTGACGACCCGGCGGAGGCCGTCTCCTATGTGGAGTGGGGTGAGTCCGGCCACGGCTGCTCCCCGGCCGCCCTCCAGGCCGGCATCTGGGTGGAGGCCGGCTTCGTGGCCATCGGCCCGGACTCCTTCGGCATCGCGGCCACCACCACGCCTCCGGTCCGGCCCGACCACTGGCAGCGGCAGGTAGGAGGCTGAGCAGGCCCGGACCCCGTTCTGGCGCGCATTAGTCGTGCTATAGCCGGAAGTTTGCGCGCCAAAACGACCGGGGGGTCAGCCCTCGACCACCGACAGCCCCTCCTCGGTCGCCAGGTGCGTCATGCGCACGTCGTGGGAATCGACCGGCAGTCGCTCGAACACCAGCGCCGAGGGTGCCACGCCGACTCGCAAGGCGTCGGGGCGCAGCCGAGAGAGGAGCTCGTCGAAATAGGCCTTGCCCCGGCCGAGGCGGATCCCGCGGCGGTCGAAGGCCAAGCCGGGGACGAGCGCCACGTCGACCGAGTCCACTGCCACCAGGCTCGCCCCTGCCACCGGCTGGCGGAAGCCGAACCGGTGCACCTCCAGACGGGAACCGAGGGGATGGATGCTCAAGGGGCCGGACGATGGCGTCCTGGTCACCACCAGAGCATTCCCCAGCAGCGGCTCCAAGCCCCCCAGGTCGATCTCGTCGGGCATGGCCAGGTAGGTGAGTACGGTCCGCGCCGCCCGGAGGCGTCGCCAACCCGACAGGCGGCCGACGACCTGATCCGAGAGCGAGGGAAGGTCGAGGCCGGCTCGCACCCGGCGCGCCCAGCGCCGCCACTCGACCTTGGAAGCGGGGACCTCAGCCAAGCAGCCGCGGGCCGAGCTTCACGAACTCGTCCTGATTGGCGCTCGGCACGAGGTAACCCTGCTCGGCCCTGATCTCCTCCAGGTGCTCGGCGACGTCCTCCACCGTGAGCGGCCCTTCCTTTTCGGGATGCTTGAAGTACCCCGGCGCCAGCCCCACGAAGACCCGGCTCACCGAACCGCCCCCCACCGACCAGACCTCCCCGCTCACCTGGCACTCCTCCGAGCACAGGTAGGCCACCACCGGGGAGACCAGCTCCGGGTCGAGCTTGTCGGCCAGCGGGCCGAGCAGCTCCTCGGTCATCCTGGTGCGGGCGATGGGGGCGATGGCGTTGGCTTTGATGTCGTACTTGGCCCCCTCCAGCTTCAGCACGTTCACCAGGCCCACCAGGCCCATCTTGGCCGCTCCGTAGTTGGCCTGGCCGAAGTTCCCGAACAGGCCGGAGGCCGAGGAGGTCATCACGATGCGGCCGTAGCCGCGCTCCTTCATCCAGGCGAAGGCGGGCCGTGTGACGAAGAAGGCCCCCCGCAGGTGCACGTCCAGGACGGCCTCCAAATCCGGCCACTCCAGCTTGCCGAAGGAGCGGTCCCGGAGGATGCCGGCATTGTTGACCAGGATGTCGAGCCGGCCGAACTGCTCGATCGCCCTCCGGACGATCGCCTCCCCCCCTTCCGGGGAGGCCACCGAGGAGTGCTCGGCCACCGCCCGCCCGCCGGCGGCGGCTATTTCCTCCACCACCTGGTCGGCGGCCTGGCTGCTCTGGCCGGTGCCGTCCACTTGCACGCCGGGATCGTTGACCACCACCGCCGCCCCCCGCCCGGCCAGGTACAGGGCATGGCTGCGGCCGATCCCTCCTCCCGCCCCGGTCACCACCGCCACCCGATCTCGAAACTCGATCATGCACCCTCCTCTTTGGCCCGGCCACGATAGTTCGGTGGGCACCCCGGGTAGCCTGGGGTTTTGTGCGCACCGTGTCGCCCCCCTCGGTCACCCCGGCCCTCGACCGACCCCAGCCCTCGCCGCCCCGGCGGGGCCTGCCGGCGGCGGCGGCCGCCTTGGTGGCGGGCCTGGCTCTCGGCTACCTGGCCGGCGCCTATGCCACCCCGGCGGTCCCCCGGGCGGCCCTCTCCCCGACCACCACGACCACACCAGGCAGGCCGGCCGCCCTCCCCGCCACCGAGACCACCCTCCTCCAACAGACCCTGGCCGAGGAGCTACCGGGCGCCGCCGGGCTCCGTCTCCTGGTGGTCAACGCCGCCGACGAGATGGAGCTGCTGGTCTGGCCGGCCGAGGCCCGGCATCCCCAACGGACGGAGCTGCCCTTCCAGGCCGCCTTCACCGAGATCCTCTTCGATAACTCCGGGACCTGGATGTCGGCGCTGACCGACTCGGTCTTCGAGCGGGCCCTCTACGTCGGCAACGTTCAGAGCCACCCCAGCCCGGTCTTCCTCGACGTGACCTCCAGCCGCTGGGACCCCACCGTGGGGGCCCGCATCGCCTGGACGGCCCGGCCAACCGAAGGCGAGACCTCTTTGCTCTACCGGGGGCCGGTGGTGCCCAACGGCGTCGAGGCGCAGCCGCTCATCGAGGTGGCCGAGAACGACCGTCTGCTCGCCTGGGGGAGCTTCGGCTATCTGCTCGGCACGGAGGAGGACTGCCCGGCGCTGCGCACCATCGACGGCGAGGGCCGACCCCTCGGCGAGGGTCGGGCCCGCTTCATAGACGCCACCACCGACGGGCGGCTCCTCCTCGCCGAGTGCGGGCAGGAGGGCCTCTCCCCCGTCACCTTGACCGACGCCCGCTTCCAGGCGTCGCGGGTGCTGGAGTGGGCGCCTGCCGATGCCTTCGCGGCCCATTGGTCGCCGGGTGGCCGACGCATCGCCTTCTTCGCGGAAGCAGGGGGCCCGGCCCAGCTGGAGGTCTTCGACGTGGACGGGCGGCGGGAGCTCTCCGTGCCGGTGCCAAGGCCTATCTCGGTCGACTGGACGCTGACCGACTTCCTCGTCATCGCCGCCCGGGGCGGTCAAGTGGTCACCATCGACTTGCAGACCGGCAGCGATGCAACTCTCGACCTCGAGGGCCGAACGCTGGCCGCCGCCCTGCGCTGAGGTGCGCCTCACCGCCGCCCAAGCTCGTCGGCTCGCCCTGGGCGCCCAGGGGTTCGCCGATCCCCGACCCACACGGAAGGTCGACGTCCGCCACCTCCGCCGGGTCCTGGGCCGTACGGGCCTGGTTCAGCTCGACTCGGTGAACGTGCTGGTCCGCTCGCACTACCTGCCGGTCTTCGCCCGCTTGGGAGGCTATGGGCGGGACAAGCTGGACCGCTGGCTCTACCGGTCGGGGGAGATGTTCGAGTACTGGGGACACGGGACCTCGGTCCTGCCGGTCGGTCTCCACCCGCTGCTCCGCTATCGGATGAGGTCGTGGGAGCCCGGACCACGGACCCGTCGGGTGATGCAGGAGCACCCCGGCTACATCGAGTCGGTGCTGGAGGAGGTGGCCCGGCGCGGCCCCCTGAGCGTGACCGACCTCGAAGAGCCCGGGCGGCGCAGCGGGCCGTGGTGGGGCCTCTCCAAGGGAAGGACGGCGCTCGACTGGCTGTTCGCTCGGGGCAGACTGGCCGTCCGGGAGCGCCTGCCCAGCTTCGTCTTGGTCTACGACCTGCCCGAGCGGGTGCTTCCCCGGGAGGTGCTGGCCGCCGAGGACGTGCCGCGCGAAGAGGCCACCCGCCGCCTCCTGCTGCTGGCCGCTCGGTGCTGCGGGGTGGGGACGGCCGCCGACCTGGCCGACTACCACCGGATCCCGCCCGGTTACGCCCGGGCTCGCCTCCAAGAGCTGGTCGAGGCCGGCCGGCTCCGCCCGGTCGAGGTGGAGGGCTGGAACGACCCCGCCTACCTGCACCCAGAGGCCACCATTCCGCGTCGGGTGACGGGACGGGCCCTGCTCAGCCCCTTCGATTCGCTGATCTGGTATCGGGAGCGGGCCGAGCGCCTCTTCGGCTTCCACTACCGCATCGAGATCTACGTACCGGCCGAGCGGCGCCGGCACGGCTACTACGTCCTTCCGTTCTTGCTCGACGACCGCCTGGTTGCTCGGGTGGACCTCAAGGCCGAACGCCGGGAGCGGGTGCTCCGGGTCCGGGGCGCCTACTTGGAGGACGGGCACGAGGGGCCCCGGGTGGCCCGGGAGCTGGGCGCCGAACTGCGGGTCATGGCTTCGTGGCTGGGCCTCGAGGAGGTCGCCCTCGAGCCACGGGGCGACCTGGCCGCTCGGCTGGAGCGAACACTTGCCGGGTAGCCTCCCGCCCATGCTCGCCTCCCTAGGCCGCACCGCTTACGGCTTCTCAGCGCTGTTGGGAGTGACCCTGGTGCTGGCCCCGCTGGCCTACCTGGTGGCCCGGCGCAACCCCACCTCCCCCCTGCTGGAGCCGATCATCGGGCTGTGGGCCAGATCGCTCCTGCGGGCAGCCGGTCTCAGCTACCAGGTGGAGGGCGCCCATCATCTCCAGCCGGGCCGCTCCTACGTGGTGGTCGCCAACCACCTCTCCAACCTCGACCCCATGCTGCATCTGGCGGGCACCCCGGGGCCGGTGCGCTTCCTGGCTAAGAAGGAGCTCTTCCGTATCCCGGTGTTCGGTCCGGCCATCCGGGCCGTTGGGGTGGTGGAGACCGACCGCGCCGGAGGGCCCTCCGCCCACTCCATCATCAACCGTCAGGTCCAGGAAGTGGTGGGGCTGGGCCGTTCGCTGGTCATCTATGCCGAAGGGACTCGCTCCCGGGACGGCCTGCTCAGGCCCTTCAAGAAGGGGGCCTTCATGGTGGCCATCCGAGCCCAGTTGCCGGTGGTTCCCTGTGCGATCCGGGGCACCCATGAGGCGTGGCGGCCCGGCGACTGGCGGCTGCGGGGCGGAGAGGCTCGGATGGTCTTCTTCGAGCCGATCCCCACCGACCAGATGACCACCGCCGACGGCAATCGCCTGCGCGACCAGGTCCACGAGATCGTGGCCAAGGGCTACGGGAGCCTGGTGGAAAGCCCTCCCTCCCCCTCTGGGTGAGGGCCGGGAAGTCCTCCCTCCCCCTCTGGGGGAGGGC
>JBOGFC010000260.1:0-2848 GCA_050742155.1 Acidimicrobiia bacterium | reverse complement strand
ACGACCCGGCCGCGGACATCTGGCGGGAGCTTCCTCCGTGCCCCCTCGGGGCGCAGAGCGACCCGGGGTGGGTCTGGACCGGGGAGGAGCTGGTGGTGTGGGGGGCGGGCGGCCGGGCGGCCGCCTGGGACCCGGCCACGAATTCGTGGCGGGACTTGGGGACGACGGGGCTCCGAGGGTCCTTCTACCGGCGGGCGGTCTGGACCGGCCGCGAGATCATCGACACCCTGGGGGGCGTGGCCTTCGACCCCTCGACCGGGGTCAGTCGCCCGATCGCCGATCCGCCCCCGGCCCACGAGCGGGCCCAGGTGGTCTGGACCGGATCCGAGGTGGTGTTCGTCACCGGGGAGGGCCGCTACGACCCGGCCACCGACACCTGGCGGCCGATGTCCCAGAGCGAGCTCACGCCCTTGTCGGTTGACGGAGTCTGGGCAGGAGGACGGGTCGTGGCGGTGGACTACTCGACAGGCGCCGCCGCCTGGGACCCTGCCACTGGCATCTGGGAGCCGCTCCCCAACCTCCCGCTCCTCGCCGGTGAGTGCCACGTGCGGGTGCACCAGGTGGCGGGCACCGTGGTGGTGGACTACTGCGAGTCGCGTGCCGTCTGGGACCCCGCCACCGATACCTGGGTGCCCGTCGCCGGCCCCACCGCCGCTGCCCCCCACCATCAGCCCCTCATGCCGGCTGGAGAACACCTCTACGCCTACGGGGAGACCGGCTTCTACGGGTTCCTCCCGGACCTGCGGAGAGCCTGGTCGGAGGTCCGCCGGTTGGTCGTCGGCCTTCCGGTCGATCTTCCAGCGGGGTGGGAGGCGGGACCGGGGGAAGAGGTCGGGATCTCGGTGACCCTTGCATCGGCCGAGGGCGAACGGTGTGTCCTGCGGGCGGTGGAGTCTTCGGCACAGGTCCTCCTCGGCCGCCACCTGGAGGAGGGCTCCGTCGTCGAGGTCACTCCGAGGGCGGGGGGCCTCCCGTATGAGAGCCTGCACGTCGCTCCCGGCACGATCGACGACCGCCACCACCTGCTGTGGGCACCGCTGAGCACCCTGGTGGTCGACGTGGGGTGCGACTCTCGACGGGCGTCGGAGATGGTCCTCGAGAACGTCCTGTGGGCCTGGCAGTAGGTTCTCCCGTGTTTGGAACCGAGCCGTGGGGCCGTTCCAGCGCACTCGCCGGTTGGTGCGTTCTGGCGCCATACAGGGTGATCTGGTCTGAGATCCGGGCCCGCGTACCGAAGCTCCCGTGGCGACGGAAAACGCCTTGCCCACCCCGTCGCGCTGCTTCAGGTCGGTTGCTCGGCTCACCTCCGGGTAGCGTCGCACGACATGAGCGACCGTCAGACCTATGGGCGACCGGACATCGAGTCGATCAGCGCCGTCACGCTGGTGACTCACGACATGGCCCGCTCGATTGGGTTCTACACGTCGCTTGGCTTCGATCTCAGCAGTGGCGGACCCGAGGCCAGTTTCTCCAGCTTCGCCATTGGCGACGAGTTCCTCAACCTCATGGCCCGACCAAGAGGGCGGTCAAGGTCCGGGTGGGGGCGACTCATCCTCCACGTCTCTGATGTCGATGAGCTCTACCGGAAGGCCTTGGACGTCGGACTAACTCCAGAGGCGCCGCCGCGCGACGCTGAGTGGGGCGAGCGGTACTTTCACTTGACCGACCCCGACGGGCACCAACTCAGCTTCGCCAGGCCCTTGACGCCGCGATAGTTAGACCCGAATCCAAGCGCATACAGTCGTACCCCGATAGTGCGGGCTGCGACCCAGCCAACCGCGGCAAAGCGTCGCCATCGACTTGTCGCAAGGCTGCGGAGTCGATCGGCAAGTAGGAAGACGCATGGTGCGTGAGAACGGAATCCAGCTAATCGGCCCAGACCGCCTCGAGACGCTGTCTTGGTCGGCCCGGGCAGGCCCGACATGAAGGCCTTGCGGTGGCAGTAGTCCCGCTCGGGTGGAACCGCCGGTCGGCGCTGATGGGCGCAATCTTGTTCGCGGCGGCGGGAGCCACGATGGGCTCGATGAACGCCGGCTGGTTCGGACTGGAGCGGAACGCGAACGCTCTGTTCCCTCTTCTCGGGGTGGGCTCCGGCCTGGTGGTCATCGGATTCGCTCGAAGCGATCTGAAGCTCGAGCTGCAGCGGGCAGGGGGGCTGGGACGCGCCGCCGGATACCTACTGGTCGTGGCCCCAGTGCTGATGATCGTGAGCGGACTGGTCGAGTTCGCGATCGTTGGAACCTTGGCCCTGGCGTTCGGGCTCATCTCTCTTGCAGTGATCGTCGTTCGCCGGCGGTTGCTCCATCCAGTTGACCGCCTGCTCATTGCGCTGTCGGCCATAGGCAGCCTCACATGGAATACCGAGACGGTCTCGGCCTTCCTTCTCGTCGGCGTGGGATTCCTGTGGGCGATCCTCTCCGTGCGGGTCCTAACCACCTCCGCCTGCGCGTAAGCCGAGCGTCTCACATGAGATACACATGGGGCCAGGGCAGGTCCTCACCGAGCCCGCTCGCCGCAGAGATCCATCCCGCAGCCCGCCACGGAGGGTCTGAAACCGCACCCATCCGGCAATCGTCGTTCCTCTTTCGCTATCTGGGAGATGGGACGTGAGGATCTCCTTGAGGAGGCAGCGGAGCAGGGTGAATGTTCACGAATACCTCCCGACGTGGAAACCATTGAATCGTCGATGGAAGGCGAAAGCCTCCAGGGATCACGTGGTATCAGGTGATCTGCCCACGGGCAGGTCATCTTTCAGTGCCTTCTGACTGACCGTGGTTGCCTCGAGGGCGCTGTAATCCCCCAGTCCGAGACTCCTGGCGGAATGAGGTTCCCAAGCAGGGTTGGGCTA
>JBOGFC010000259.1:0-4017 GCA_050742155.1 Acidimicrobiia bacterium | reverse complement strand
CTTATTACACCGCTCAGCGTGGCTTGTCAAACTGAGAATCTGGAAACTCTTTTTACCGAACTTGGTGCGAGCCCGTGCAGGCGGCCAAAAGCGCGGACGCCAGCCACACTGCGAGCAGCGCTGGACGTGGGTCCAACGCTGATGTGTGCTTCGTCATGAGTCGGAAAGCCTGGATCTGCTCTCCCTACGCTTATTACACCACTCCCCATTACACCGCCGGGGCAGCCACGGTTCCCGCCCCGCTTGTCCTGAGACCCTGCGAAGAGATGCGGCTCAGCCGGGGAACCTCCCAGCCCTGGGAGGTGTAAGGAGTGCAGGCGATCCTCCGGGAGGCGTGAGGCAGATGATGCGTAAGAACGCGGCAGGCCTGGCTGCTATTTGTCTCCTGCTTGCTGCCTGTGGCAGCTCCATGGTGCGATCCGACGCTCCGGCCATCCGATCGACATCCTGGGCGGCTGACTTCGTGCTCCTGGTCACCGAAGGCCAGGATCCTGGCTTGGAAGCACGGCCGGTGGATCCGCTCAGCTTGGCCGACCTGCCCGGGCGAGAGCCGATCGATCTCGGCCACCACTTCACCGCTGCGCTTAGCCCGGCGGGAGAGACGCTGGCCGTCTTCAGTTGGCCAGGCAGCGCAGGTTCGAAGACCCGCCTCCGGGTGATCGATGTCGTGCGGTGGCGGGAGTATCCGACTGGCGCCGAAGCGGGCGACCACGTGGGCCACCTGGTCTTCGGCGACCAAGGCACGCTCTACTGGGCGGAACCCACCGGATACGAGCCGACCCACGACATGGGGCGGAACTTCGCCCTCTTCCTCTATCGGCTGGAAGAGGAGGCCGAGGAGCCGGTCACCTATCTCCCTGCCTCCTTTGTCCCTTGGGACCTTAGGTCTCTCCCCGGCGGGGGCCTGGTCCTCTACGGAGTCCCCACCGACGCACGAGGCCTTGCCGAGGGCTCGCCACGGGTGATGGTGGTCGAGCCGGAGGACGGGGAAATCATCTTCGATCTCCCGCTGGAGAACGTGGAAGCCGGGGTGGTCGAGCAGCCTGGCACCGATGCTCGCTACCTGAGCCAGTCCCCCGGACTTGCCTGGCACCTGGACCGGCGTCTCCTCTACGTGGCGCACGCCGATCAGGACACTGTGACGGCGGTCGACCTGGGGGCGGGCCGCCTGGTGGGTCCGGAGAGGCCGTCCCTTCTCGGGCGGCTGGGGCGCTGGCTGGTGCCCCGAGCCGAGGCCAAGCTGTCACCGGGGACCGACCGCCAGGTGGTCCTCAACCACGAGGGGAAGCACCTGTTTGCGGCCGGCCTCCGGCGAGAGCTTTCCAGGGAGGCGGGCGAATTGGAGCTTCGGGAGACTCCGCTGGGCCTGGTGGCCTTCGATGCCGAGACCCTCAGGGAGGTCTCCCGAGTCGACCTCCCGGTGAGCAACCTCGCCCTGAGCCCTTCTGGCCAGGACCTTCTCCTCTGGGGTCGCTCGCTCACCGCCCGCGCTGAGGAGAAGCCCCGCACCGAGCCCAGCGGTCTGTACGTCCTTGATGCCGAGACGCTGGAGGAGCGAGCCCAATTCACTCCCAAGCAGGGCGGGGCGCAGATGGAGGTGATGGCCTTTTCACCCGACGGGCGTCACGCCTACCTGCGCTCCTGGGTCCATCGACCCCCCGACCTGCGTCAGGTGAACATCCAGGTACTGGAGCTCTCCTCGTTGCGATTCGTCGCTGAGCGGAGCTCAAGGGGCTACGTGCAGATCCTTCCCGCAGCGGAGATGTAGCTGCGGGCGGTCCCAAGAGTTCTTCCGTCCAGGGTGAGCCCGAACCATTGTGCCAGTTCGGGCAACCGATAGGCGCCGATGGGCGCCGATCTGCAGCGGGTCGACTACGCGAGCGCTACCGGTCGGGGTCAGAGAGTCTGGGGGGTCGTCAGGTGGTGCGGGCCCGGATCGGAGACTGCGGTAGTTTGAGGGTGACAAGGAGGTTCAAGTGGAACAGCTGTGGGCGTTGGTCGGGGGTACCGTGCTCATGGCAGGCCTGATCCTGATCGGTTCCATCCGGCTTCGGAGAATCAGAAGGCGAGGCCCGGACACCCGAAAGCCTAAGCAGGAAGCTCCCCACCCGATCGAGAGCTGGCGGGCCCCCGGCTGACCAATCCGGCTGCTTGGTTCGGGTTGGTGGCCCCGGCCAAGCTTCGAGAATTGCCGGGGGTCTATGGCAGGCCGCTCATGCGGTATCGGGATCGGGTGATCGGTGCTTGCCGAGTCGCGGGAACCAATGGTGTCGTCCGGGACGTCGGATCGGCATGACTCGTCGCTTGGCAGCCCTGCTGGCGGTGGTCGTGGTCACCGCGTGCGGGGAGGGGTCTGTCACCTGGGACTCGACGCCGGCGGGAGGCGGTGATACTTCGGCCACCCAACCGGCCTCACCGTCGACGACCGACGGTGGTGCGATCGGTGCCGAACCCGTCGTCTTGCTGCCAACCGCTGGTGTTGAACGGGTGGAGCCCGGCGACGATGCGCCGGTCGTCGAGCTGGCCGCTGGGTTCAACGAGGCAGGCTTCGATCTGTGGCGGTCCCAGGATTCTGACGGGAATCTGGTGTTCAGTCCGGCGAGTATCGGGCACGCCCTGTTGATGGCTCGGGCCGCCGCCGACCAAGCGACCGGAGCCGCCATCGACGAGGCCTTCTCCGTACCGGCAGGGTTGGCGGCGCATCAGGCGTGGAATGCCATCGACCGGGCGATCGCCCGGGCGGCGGACGCCGAGGACGAAGTTAGGGTGACGCTCGCCGACCGGATCTGGCCCCGGCTCGACATCCAGCCCGACCAGGGGTGGATCGACCTGCTCGCTTCGGAACATGGTGCCACCGCCGAGACCCTGGACTTTGCGAGCGACCCCGAGGGGAGCCGAGAGGCCATCAACTCGTGGGTCGGCCACCAGACCGAAGGGTTGATCCCGGAGCTGTTGCCGAGCGGGTTCATCAAAGACCAGACGGTGCTGGTCCTCACCGACGCCATCTATTTCAAGGCCCAATGGCAGACACCGTTCGGAAAGTACGAGGACGTTACCGACACGTTCACCCGCCTCGACGGATCCACCACCCAGGTCGAGTACATGCGAGAGCTCGAACTGTCCGACCGCCGCGGCCGGGGCGAGGGGTTTGTCGGCGCCGAGATCCCCTATGTGGGCGGCGACTTCTCGATGCTGGTGATCGTTCCCGACCGGGGACGGTTCACCCAGGTGCGTGATCGCCTCGACCAAGACCTGCTCGAGCAGATCGACGCCACCTTCACCACCGGACCCTACGAGCTGCTCGTCCCCCAGTGGGCCGACACCGTTCAGCTCGACCTGATGGCGTGGCTCGAACAGATCGGTGCCGCTCCCGGTAGGTATCCAAGTATCAGCGAGGAAGCCTTCCTCGACGCCGCTGTGCATGGCGCCGACATCGAGGTCGACGAATGGGGCACCGTCGCGGCCGCCGCGACCGGTCTCGGGTTCGCAACGTCCGGGCCGCCCGAACCTGAGCTCAAAGTCAAAGCCGACCGACCTTTCCTCTACCTCATCCGACACCGCCCGACCGGGTTGGTGTTGTTCGCCGGCCAGATCACCGACCCCACCGCCTGACCCTCACACCAGTATCCGCGGTGTGGAACAAGAGCCCACCGGACCCGTATCTGGCGATACGCTGAGATCGTCGAGGTCAGAGCGTTGGACCCCCTCCGCGCCGGTGGGTCTCGGGGGCGCAACGGTGTTGCAGGTGCGTGTGGGGAGAAGGAGAGAGCAGGAAGGGATCGGAGTCGGCCTGGCAGATCGGCAGATGGGAGGTGCTGCTGGCGAGGTTGCCGTCCCTCGTCGAGGGCTTGGGCCTCGAGTCCTGATCGCTCTCTGCTTCAACTCTCTGGGTGATCGCGGATTGGGGCGAGGTGCTCACGGCCACGAACATGACCGGCCGCGACTTCAAAACGATCGCAGAAACGGTTACAGCTCGCTTTCCGCACGTCTGGCGACCGGTTTCCGTCCCCACCCACC
>JBOGFC010000258.1:0-10517 GCA_050742155.1 Acidimicrobiia bacterium | reverse complement strand
ACCCACCTCCCAATCACGCCAGGCCAACCAGAAGAAGGTCGAGCTGGAGGTGGAGCTGGTGCCCTCCGGAGGCGGGTTCGAGTACGCCCTGTACGTGGGTGACCAGGGCCTGGTCGGGGCGCAGAAGAAGGTCCTCTACGGGGACGTTTACTCGGGGGAAAGTGCCACCATCCAGCAGCTCACCGAGATCAAGCCCAACGACGGCGGCTACCCGGGGGAGGGCCACCTGCGCATCTACGAGGACCTGACGATCTCCAACTCCCTCACCGTGGCGGGGACGGTGACGGTGAACGACTACATCACCCAGGGTCTCGGCACCAACGCGGCCGTTGGCGAGCTGATCGGGGTGAACAACCCGCCCAACGGGGGGGGCAATCCGGACTACGACACGTTCCTCCGCAAGATGGCCATCTCCGGGACGGCCCGATTTGGCACCGGCCGCAACTACTCAACCGGGCCGCCCAACGACGTCACCGCCGGGGGAGGGATCGTGCACAGCGCCACCGGCTTGGTCCCGGTGCCGTTCGAGCCGCTGCCCGGCTTCGACTGGGACGAGGTGACCGATCCGCCCTACACGGTCATCTACCCCCCCTACCCGAGCTGGGCGGCGTTCATCAGCTGGGCCAACGACCCCGCCAACAAGACGAACCTGCGGGGGGCCCACTACGTCCCCGGTGCTGGAACCCACAGCTGGATCATGAACGGGTTCACCTTCGCCGAGGACTTCCTCTTGGTGGTTGACGGGAGCGTCACCCTGGCCGGATCCCCCAACTTCAACGCCGCCAACGCCCCCATCACAGTTACGGTGGTGGGCAACCAAGCAACCAGCCAGGTCTCGGCCGGCGCCCCGGTCCTGGTGACAAGCGACAACCTGCGCTTCTTGATCTATTCCAAGGGCACCACCAACATCGGCCTCCCCACCCTGATCTATGGGGCGCTCTACGCCGAGAAGGGAGTCTCGGGGACCAACCTGGAGATCCACTTCCGCCCGCCGGAGACCGCCGGATTCATCTGGGACCCATCTTTGGGCACTTCCTACACCCCACGTCCAGGGGTGTGGCGAGAGGCGAGCGCCAGCGCTCCGCCCTGCACTGTTCCGTAGCGATCTCGGCAGAAGGGAGGACTACCCTCCCCGGATGATCCTGGTAACCGGTCGGCCCCTTTGGGCCGCCCTGACCAACTGCTACGTGGTCGCACCCGAACGCGGCGGCCCGGCGGTGGTGGTCGACACTCCGCCCGACGTGCCGGCGGTCCTCGAGCTGCTGGCCGAGCACGACCTCCAGCCGGTGGGCCTCCTCGTCACTCACGGCCATGTCGACCATGTCGGGGGGGCCGGAGAGGTGGTGCGCAAGACCGGGGTGGTCGCCTATCTTCATCCTGACGACGACTGGCTGGCGCTCGATCCCGAGACCCAATTGCGCGGGCTCTTCGGTGAGCTCCCACCTGGTGACTTCGCTCCTCCGGAGAGCTTCGGACGCCTCAGCGATGGCGGGGTGCTCGAGATGGCCGGCCTCCGCCTCCAGGTGCTGCACACCCCCGGGCACACCCCGGGGCACTGCTGCTTCTACCTGGAGGGAGAGGGAACGCTCTTCTCGGGCGACCAGCTCTTCGCCGGATCGATCGGGCGCACCGATCTCCCCGGCGGCGACTTCCCGAGCCTGATGCGCAGCATGGAGGAGAAGGTGCTGGCCCTCCCGGAGGACGTCGTGGTCTATCCGGGCCACGGACCCACGACTACCCTGGCCCGGGAACGAGCGACGAACCCTTTCCTGCAGGGGATCCTTCCATGACCTACCGGGCTCCCAAAGGGACCTTCGACGTGCTCCCCCCCGCCTCCCGGCGCTGGCGGCGGCTCCTCGGCGCCTGGGACGACTGGACCGCCCGCTACGGCTACGAGCTGATGATGACCCCGGTCTTCGAGCTGACCGAGGTGTTCGCCCGCGGGGTCGGGGAGGAGACGGAGGTGGTCCAAAAGCAGATGTACACCTTCACCGACCGAGGCGGCCGCTCGCTGACCCTCCGTCCCGAGGCGACCGCCTCGGTGGTACGGGCCTACCTGCAGGCCGGGGCACAGGGAACGTGGAAGGTGGCCATGGCGGGACCGATGTTCCGCTACGAGCAACCCCAGGCCGGTCGCCATCGGCAGTTCTTCCAGCTCAACGTGGAGTACCTGGGGGAGGAAGCCCCGGAGGCCGATGCCGAGGTGGTGGAGCTGGGTTACCGCTACCTGGAGGCGATAGAGGGGCCGGGGCTCCGGGTGCTGCTCAACTCGATCGGCGACCCGGCCTGCCGTCCCCGCTACGTCGAGGTGCTGCGTGCCTACCTGGCCGAGCGCCTGGACGACCTTTGTCCGGAGTGCCGCCAGCGGCACCTGACCAACCCACTCCGGGTGCTCGACTGCAAGACCTGCGCGCCCAAGCTGGAAGACGCCCCGGTGCCGGTCGACCACTTGTGCGAGCAGTGCCGCCGTCACTACGACCGGGTCCGCCGGGTGCTCACCGACCTCGACGTTCCGTTCGAAGAGGCTCCCCGGCTGGTGCGAGGGCTCGATTACTACACGCGCACCGCCTTCGAGTACCTCTCCGCCGAGTTGGAGATCGCCCACGACTCGGTGGGAGGAGGGGGACGCTACGACGGCCTGGCCGAGCTGCTGGGGGGGCCCGCCACGCCCGGAGTCGGGTTCGCCCTCGGGCTGGACCGGATCGTGCTGGCTCTGGCAGAGGTGCAGGAAGCCGGCCGGCTCGACCTCTTCATGGTGGTGGCGGAGGAGGAGCGTCTCGACGACGCTCTCCGGCTGGCCAGCCGACTCCGCCGAGGCGGGCTGCGGGTCGACCTCGCCGTGCACGGACGGTCGGTGAAGGCCCAGTTCCGGGCGGCCGATCGAAGCCAGGCGCCCGGAGTGCTGGTCATCGGGCGGGAGTGGGAAGAGGGGAAGGTGACCGCCCGCCGCATGGACACCGGCGAGCAGCAGCTGGTGGCCATCGAGGAGGTCGAGGAGTGGGCGACCAGCCTCTGAGGACGGCCCATGCGGGAGCGCTCGATGCGTCCTGGGTGGGGGAGGAGGTGCGCCTGGCCGGCTGGATCGCTCGCCGCCGCGACCACGGCGGGGTGGTGTTCCTCGACCTACGGGACCACACCGGGCTGGCCCAGGTCGTCATCAACCCCGACCAGGACCCACATCTGGGCGAGGTGGTGCATCAGCTGCGCCTGGAGTACTGCGTGGCGGTGGCCGGGCTGGTGCGCCGGCGCCCGGAAGGCACCGTGAACCCCGACATGCCGACCGGTGAGGTAGAGGTCGCCACCGAAGAGCTGCGGATCCTGAGCCCATCGGATCCGCTGCCTTTCCCCATCGAGGACCGGGTGGAGGTCGACGAGCTCAGCCGCCTCCGGTTCCGGTATCTAGACCTGCGCCGCCCCGACATGGCCGCCAAGCTGCGGGCCCGCTCCAGAGCGGTGGCCGCCATCAGGAGGGTCCTCGAGGAGCGGGGCTTCCTGGAGGTGGAGACCCCCCACCTCATCAGGTCCACGCCCGAGGGGGCGCGCGACCTGCTGGTCCCCAGTCGCCTGCGTCCCGGCCACTTCTATGCCCTGCCCCAGTCCCCGCAGCTCTTCAAGCAGCTGCTCATGGTGGCCGGGGTGGACCGCTACTACCAGATCGCCCGCTGCTACCGGGATGAGGACTTCCGGGCCGACCGGGCGCTGGAGTTCACCCAGCTCGACCTGGAGGGGGCCTTCTGGGACCGGGAAGGGGTGCTGGAGACCATGGAGGCGGTGATGGTGGGAGTGGTCCGGGAGCTGAAAGGCTTCACTCCCCGAACGCCCTTTCCCCGTATCAGCCATGCCGATGCCCTGGCCCGTTACGGCACCGACAAGCCCGACCCGCGCCTGGGCATGGAGATTCAAGACCTCTCCAGCCGGTTCCGCCACACCGAGTTTCGGGCCTTTGCCGACGTCTTGTCCCAAGGCGGGGTGGTGAGGGCCCTCAACGCCGGAGCGCGCCGGGCCTCCCGGGCGGAGCTGGACGGCTTGGTGTCGTTTGCCCGCGGCGCCGGCGCCAAGGGCCTGGTCTGGATGGTCGTGGAGGATGACGGGACGCTGCGATCGCCGGTGGCCGGGTTCCTGTCGGAGGCGGAGCAGCAAGCGACCAAGGAGGGACTGGAGGCCGGTCCCGGCGACCTCATGCTCCTGGCGGCCGACCATCCGCGCCCGGCGGCCAGCGTGCTGCACAAGCTGCGCGTGCAGCTCGGGGAGCCCGACGATCGCGACGAGCTGGCCTTCATGTGGGTGATCGATTACCCGGTGTTCGAGGAGAGCCCGGAGGGGGAGCTGGTGCCCTCCCACCACCCCTTCACCGCGCCGGTCGACGTGGCGGAGATGCGGAACCACCCGGAGCGGGCCGTGGCCCGGGCCTATGACCTGGTCCTCAACGGATGGGAGCTGGGCTCGGGAAGCGAGCGGATCCACGACCCCGACGTGCAGCGGGAGGTCTTCGACATCCTGGGCATCTCACCCGAGGAGGCGGAGAGCCGCTTCGGCTGGTTCCTGCGGGCGCTGAGGTTCGGAACGCCTCCTCACGCCGGCTTCGCCATGGGGATCGACCGGATGGTGGCCGCCCTCCTCGACGAGCCCAACATCCGGGAGGTGACGCCCTTCCCCAAGACGCAGACCGGGGCCGACCCGCTGACCGGCTCGCCCACCCCGGTGGACGCCACCCAGCTTCGCGAGCTCGGCCTCGACCTCCGGCCGGAGGTGCGGGAGGAGCTCGAAAGCGATCCCCAGTAGCGAACCTAAGGTTCTAGCGAACGCGTGGCGTTCGTAGAAACCTAAGGTTCGCCGATATGGACGATCTCTTCTCCGACCAGCGCCGGAGGCGGCGGGAGGAGGCCGCCCCGCTGGCGGCCAGGATGCGCCCCCGCAGCCTCGACGAGGTGGTGGGGCACGAGCACCTGCTCTCGCCGGGAGCATCGTTTCGGACCATGGTGGAGGGCGGGCGCCCGGTTTCCATGATCCTCTGGGGCCCGCCGGGGACCGGCAAGACCACGCTCGCCCGGCTGGTGGCGTCACACACCCCTTCTCTTGGGGGGTCCGGCGGCAGTGGGAGGGAGGCGGCGGAGAGCGAGGCAGTCTTCGAGGCGCTCTCCGCCACCTCGGCCGGCGTAAAGGATGTGCGGGAAGTGCTGGGCGCCGCCCGTCGCCGCCTGGAGGACGAGGGCGGCCGCACGGTGCTGTTCCTGGATGAGATCCACCGCTTCTCCAAGTCGCAACAAGATGCCCTGCTCCCCGGGGTGGAGGATGGGATCCTGATCCTGGTGGGGGCCACCACCGAGAACCCCTTCTTCGAGGTGAACTCGCCGCTCATCAGCCGGAGCACCATCTTCAGGCTGGAGCCCCTCACTCCCGAAGGAGTCGAGACCATCGTTGACCGGGCCCTGGAAGATCCCGATCGGGGCCTCGGCCATCTGGAGCTGAAGCTGGACCCGGAGGCCCGGCAGGCGCTCGGGGAGCGGGTGGGCGGCGACGCCCGTCTGGCCCTCAACGCCCTGGAGGCGGCCGCCCTCCTAGTCGGTGATCGCGGGGTGATCACGCTGGATCACGTGGCCGAAGCGCTTCAGCGCCGCATCATTCGCTACGACAAGAAGGGCGACCAGCACTACGACGTCATCTCGGCCTTCATCAAGAGCCTGCGGGGCTCAGATCCCGATGCCGCTCTGTACTGGCTCCACACCATGCTGGCCGCCGGGGAGGACCCTGAGTTCATTGCCCGGCGGATGGTCATCTTCGCCTCGGAGGACGTCGGGCTGGCCGACTCGCAGGCGTTGGGAGTGGCGGTGGCGGCCGCCCAGGCGCTGCAGTTCGTGGGACTCCCGGAAGCGGCCTTCAATCTCACTCAGGCCGCCCTCTACCTGGCTCTGGCCCCCAAGTCGGACTCGGTCAAGCGGGCCATGGGCGCCGCCGGGCGAGCGGTGGAAGAGACTCCCGGTGCCCAAGTCCCTCCTCAGTTGCGATCCGGTCCGGGCGAGGCGGGCTACCGCTACCCGCATGACTTCCCCGACCACCTCGTGGAGCAGCGCTATCTCCCCGAGGAGCTGGTGAAGACGATCCTCGTGCGTCTCAATGAGCAAGGCGCCGAGCAGGAGCTGGGAAAGAGACTCGAGGCCTGGGACGAGGCGATGGGCCGTCCGCTTCGAGGGCAAGTCGACTGACTCTGCCAAACTTGAGGCAGAATTGAACCGCTCCGGTACAGCCAAGCCTTAGGTTCGCTGAGGGTGTCCATGGACAGCAACCAGATCCGCACGTCGTTCCTGCGGTTCTTCGAGGAGCGGGGGCATGTTGTCGTGCCCAGTGCCTCGTTGATCCCGGTCGACCCCAGCCTGTTGCTCACCAACGCCGGCATGGTGCCCTTCAAGCCCTACTTCCTCGGAGAGGAGCGGCCCCCCTTCGAGCGGGCCGTCTCGGCGCAGAAGTGCTTCCGCACCGTGGACATCGACGTGGTGGGCACCACCAGCCGGCACTTCACCTTCTTCGAGATGCTGGGGAACTTCAGCTTCGGGGACTACTTCAAGGAGAAGGCGATCCCCTGGGCGTACGAGTACGTCACCGAGGTGCTGCAGCTCGACCCGCAGTTGCTCTGGTACACGGTGCACGAGACCGATGACGAGGCGGAGCAGATCTGGGTCGAAGCGGTGGGAGTGCCGCCCGAGCGGGTCCAGCGGGGCGGGAAGGACAACTTCTGGCAGATGGGGGTGCCGGGCCCGTGCGGCCCCAGCTCGGAGATCTTCGTCGACCGCGGGCCCGACTACGGAGAAGGGGGAGGCCCGATCGGGGGCGGCGAGGAGCGGTACGTGGAGATCTGGAACCTGGTGTTCATGCAGAACATCCAGGACGAGCCCTACCACGTGGTGGGCGACCTCCCGGCCCGCAACATCGACACGGGTATGGGGCTGGAACGCACCGCCACCGTCCTCCAGGACGTCCCCACCGGCTTCCTGGTCGACACGGTGCGCCCGGTGCTGGAGGCGGCGGCCGCCCACGCCGGCGTCGCCTACGGGACGGACCCGGGCCAGAACGTCTCGCTGCGCATCCTGGCCGACCACGGCCGCTCGCTCACCTTCCTGATCGGCGACGGGGTCATCCCCTCCAACCAAGGGCGCGGCTATGTGTTGCGGCGGTTGCTCCGGCGCACGGTACGTCATGCCTGGCGCCTGGGGGGGGAGGGGCTGATCACCCCCCGACTGGTGGCGGCCACCGTGGAGGTCATGGGCGAGGCCTACCCGCTGCTCGCCGCCCAGCTGGACTTCATCACCGAGGTGGCCTCCCGTGAGGAGACTCGCTTCCGCCGCACTCTGGAGTCGGGCCACAACCTGCTGGAGGCCGAGCTGGGCGAGCTGGGGGAGGGCGCGGTCCTTTCCGGGGCCACCGCCTTCAAGCTCCACGACACCTATGGCTTCCCGGTCGAGCTGACCGAGGAGGTGGCCCGGGAGCGGGAGGTGGGCCTGGACCTGGAGGGCTTCAGGTCGGCCATGGAGGAGCAGCGGCGCCGGGCGCGCGCCGCCTGGCGGGGGGGCGAAGCGGCCGGCAACGAACGGCTGTATCGCTCGCTCCTCGACGATCTGAGCCGCACCGAGTTCGTCGGCTACCAGGTGGAAGCGGCCCGCGGCCGCCTGCTGGCGCTGCTCGCCGAGGGTGAGGTCGTGGAGCGGGCCGACCAGGGCCAGGCAGTCGAGGTGCTCTTGGACCGCACTCCCTTCTACGCCGAGGCGGGCGGGCAAGTGGGGGACACTGGGGAGATCGAGACCGACACCGGCCGGCTGGCGATCACCGACACCCGTCATGCCCTGCCCGGGCTCCATGCCCATCGCGGCAGGGTGACGAAAGGGTTCGTGCAGGCCGGACAGGATGCCAGGCTGGCCATCGATTCGGCCCGCCGGGAGGGGATCCGCAAGAGCCATACGGGTACCCACATCCTCCACTGGGCCCTGCGCGAGGTGCTGGGAGAGCACGCCAAGCAGGCCGGCTCGCTGGTGGAGAGTGGCCGGTTCCGGTTCGACTTCAGCCATTTCGGTGCGCTCAGCGAGGAGGAGCTGGCCATGGCGGAGCGGCTGGCCAACGCCCGGGTGATCGAGAACGCCAACGTGCGAGCCTTCGAGACCACCCGCCGGCAGGCCGACGAGCTGGGGGCGCTGGCGTTCTTCGGAGAGAAGTATGGAGAGTTCGTTCGGGTGGTGGAGGCCGGCGACTACTCGCGGGAGTTGTGCGGAGGCACCCACTGCCGCACGACGGGCCAGGTGGGCCCGATCGTGGTGCTCGGCGAGTCGTCGGTGGGCGCCAACTTGCGACGCGTCGAGGCGCTCACCGGGGAGCCGGCCTTCGGCCATCTCAGCGGGCTGCGCGCCCGGCTCGAAGAGGCGGCCGGCCTGCTGCGGACCAGACCCGATGAGGTGCCGAGCCGACTGACCGTCGCCTTGGCCCGCTCCCGGGAGCTGGAGGACCGTCTCGAGGCGGTCGCCGACCGGGTGAGGTCCGAAGCCGCCGCTCGGCTCGCCGAAGCGGCCGAGACGGTCGGCAGCGCCCGGCTGGTGGTGACCGAGCGGACCGAGGCCGGCATCGACGACCTGCGTGCCCTGGCCCTGCAAGTGCGCGACCGGGTGCAGCGGGGGGTGGTGGTGCTGGGATCGCGCCGGGACGGCAAGGGTGTCCTGGTGGCCGTGGCCAGTAAGGATCTGGTAGCGGTTGGCATCTCGGCCGGTGAGGTGCTGGCTTCGGCCGCCCGAACCATGGGCGGAGGCGCCAGCCCTGATCCGGAAGTGGCCCAGGCCGGCGGGCCGCACGGCGATCGCATGAGGGAGGCGCTGCGTCAGGCGGGGGAGGCCGCCCGGGCGGCGCTGGCGGGGGTGTAGCCGCTGGGACGGGTCATGGGCCTCGACTATGGCACCCGCCGGGTGGGGGTGGCGATCTCCGATCCGTTGCGGATCCTCGCCCAGCCCCACGGGGTGATCGACCAGGAGCATCAGGAGCTGGAGGGGGAGCTGCGGCGTCTGGTGGAGGAGATGGAGGTGGACCTGGTGGTGGTAGGCCTGCCCATCTCGCTCTCCGGGCGAGAGGGGCCGGCCGCCCGGGCCGCCCGGGCTTTCGCCCGTCGGGTGGCCGAGGTGACCGGCTTGCCGGTGGAGCTGGCCGACGAGCGCCTCAGCACCGTCGCGGCCGAGGGCGCCCTTCGGGAAGGGCGGGTCCGGGGTCCGGCCCGACGACGGATGGTGGATAGAGTGGCGGCGGCGCTCATGCTTCAGTCCTATCTGGACCGGACCTTCTTGGGCTTCCATCCCCCTTTGGGGGAGGGTCAGGGAGGGGGCAATTGATGGACACCATTCCCCACCTAGAGACCCAGGTTCCCCCTGAGCCTCCCCGGCCTCCCCGGGGCAGGCGGGCGCTGTTGACGCTGGTCCTGGTCCTGCTGCTGGCCGGGGCGGCGGTGCTGGCGGCCCGTCAGATGCTGGGTTTCCTGGGCGACGTCCTGCCTTCCGTGCCCTCCGGCGGAGAAGGTCGGCCGGTGGAGGAGGGGCAGCCGGTGGAGTACGTGGTCGCCCCCGGCGCCTCGGCCCGCTCCATCGGCCAGGGCCTGGCCGAGCGGGGAGTGATCGCCTCGTCGTTGGAGTTCGAGCTGGCGGTGCGCACCTCCGGGGTGGCCGACCAGCTGCAGGCCGGCACCTACGACCTCCACACGGGCATGGACGTCGACACGGTGCTCGAGGTGCTGCTGTCCGGGCCGGATGTGGAGACCTTCTGGATCACCGTGGTGGAGGGCTTGCGGATCGAAGAGGTCCTCGCCTCGATCGCCGACCAGAGTGACTACTCGGTCGAGGAACTGAGCGAGACCCTCCTGGACGGGAACGTGGAGTCTGCTCTTCTTCCGGAGCCCGCCGACGAGTTGCGGGACTGGGAGGGTCTCTTGTTCCCGGACACCTACGAGTTCGTGGCCGACGCCAGCCCGGAGGGGATCCTGGCCCGCATGTCCTCGACATTGGAGGAGCGAATCGAGTCGATCGAGGAGTCGCGGCTGGAGGAGCTGGGCCTGACGAGCTATGAGGCGATGGTGGTGGCCTCCTTGGTGGAGGCGGAGGCCAAGCTGGATGAGGACCGGGGTTCGGTAGCCAGCGTCGTCTACAACCGGCTGGAACTCGGCATGGCGCTCGAGATAGACGCCACCGTTCTCTATGCCCTCGGTGAGCGAGGCGGGGCGCTCACCTTCGCCGACCTGGAGGTTGACTCGCCCTACAACACGTATCGCTACCCGGGCTTGCCCCCTACCCCGATCGGGGCTCCGGGCCTGGAGTCGCTGCGGGCCGCCCTGGACCCTCCCGAGACCGATTACCTGTACTACGTGCTCACCGACGCTTCCGGCAACCACTCGTTCACCGACGACTACGACGAGTTCCTGCGTCTCAAGCAGCAGGCCAAGGAGGACGGGGTCATTCCTTGACGACTCCCTCCCCCTCCCCAATCCTCCCCCTCCCCAACCC
>JBOGFC010000257.1:0-11700 GCA_050742155.1 Acidimicrobiia bacterium | reverse complement strand
GCCGGCGGTGGCACCACCGGGCGGCTTGCTCGGCGCTCACCTCCCGCGGTCCCGTCAAGACCACGAAGTCGTTGCCCAGGCCCTCCATCTTCACGAATTCCACGCGGCGGCCTTCTCGACGGCTTCCCGAACCAGGCGGGAGCGCTCCTCCGAGTCAGCGGACCACCGTACCCAGCGGACCCGGGGATCGCGGCGGAAATAGCTGCGCTGATGGCGGGCCAGCTCCAGCGACGCCCGGCGGGCCGCCTCGATGCCCTCCTCCAGGGCGGCCCGGCCCCACACCACCGGGAGCAGCTCCTTGTAGCCGACCGCCTGGCGGGCGGTAGGCCCCAGCCGATCGGCCAACCCGGCCACCTCCTCGAGAAGCCCGGCCCCCAGCATGGCTTGCAATCGGTCCACCACCCGCTCCTCCAGCTCCTCGCCGGGGTCGAGGCCCACCGCCCGGAAGCGGATGGCCGGCCGGTACTCACGCACCGCCCGGGCCTCCGGAAGGGCAGCCAGCTGCGACGGGGTGCCTCCGGTGAGCCGGAAGACCTCCAGCGCCCGTACCACCCGGCGGGGGTTGGCCAGGTCGACGTGGCGGCCGGCGGCCGGATCGGCCGCCACCAGGGTGTCGCGCGCCTCGCCGGGCGGTAGAGCCTCGAGCTCGCGGCGCAGCCCCGGGTCGGTGGGCGGGAAGCGGAGCGGGTCGACCAGCGCCCGGAAGTGCAGGCCCGATCCCCCCACGATGAGGGCCGGAGTCGTTTCCGCTTCGAGTCGCTCCAGCACTTCCCGGCCGGCCGCCTGGAACTCGGCCACCGTGAAGGGTTCCTCCGGCTCCACCAAGTCGATCAGGTGATGGGGCACCCGGGCCCGCTCGGCCGCGCCGGGCTTGGCGGTGCCGATGTCCATGCCTCGGTAGACCTGCATGGAGTCCACCGAGATGATGGCCGCCCCGAGCTGCTCGGCCAGCACCAGCCCGGTCTCGCTCTTCCCGGAGGCGGTCGGGCCGAGCAAGGCGATCGGCTCAGTCAGGCCAATCTCCCGACCAGGTGATGCGGCGCCGCCTGGAGGATCTCGGCCTCCAGAAACTCCCCCATGGGGAAGCTGCCGGGCACGTGCACCACCTTGTTGGTGCGGGTCCGGGTGGTGGCAACCTCGGGGTCCTTGCGGGAGGGGCCCTCGGTGAGCACCTCCACGGTCCGGCCCAACAGCGCCCGATTGTGCTCCAGGGACATCGGCCCCTGAAGGCCCAACAGCCGTTGCAACCGCTCCTGAGACACCTCGGGCGGTACCTGGTCGTCCATCTCGGCCGCCGGTGTTCCGGATCTGGGGGAGTAGATGAACGTGTAGGCCGAGTCGAAGCGGGCCTCGGCCACTACCTCCAGTGTGCCCCGGAAGTCCTGCTCGGTCTCGCCGGGAAAGCCGACGATGATGTCGGTGGAGACCGCCAGGCCGGGGATGTGGTCACGGGCCATGGCCAGGCGGGCCAGGTAGCGCGCCGCGTTGTAGCCGCGGTGCATGCGAGCCAGGATGCGGTCGCTGCCACTCTGCAGAGGAAGATGGAGCTGCTCGCAGACCGCCTGGGTGTCGACCATCGCCTCCGCCACCTCCTCCCGGAAGTCCTTGGGGTGGGGACTGGTGTAGCGGATGCGCCGCACGCCCTCCACCGCCCCCACCTCCCGCAGCAACTGGGCGAAGATGGGGCGGCGCCGGCCGTCCACGGCCAGGTCGCGGCCATAGGAATTGACGTTCTGGCCGAGCAGGGTGACCTCCACGACTCCGTCCCGCACCAGATCACCGATCTCCCGGACGATGTCGGAGGGGCGCCGGCTCACCTCACCTCCTCGCACGTGCGGGACGATGCAGAAAGTGCAGGAGTTGTCGCAGCCGATCTGGATGGTCACCCAGGCGGAGTGGGGCAGCTCCCGGCGGGCCGGCAGGATCCAGGGAGCGGTCTCGGTCTCCTCGGTGATCTCGGTGATCCCGCCCCACTGGTCGGCGTAATCGAGAAGATCGACCACCCGATGGAGGTTGTGCGTGCCGAACACCACGTCCACCCAGGGGGCCTTTTCCTGCACCAGCCCGCGGTCCTTCTGCGCCAGGCAGCCCCCCACCATCAGGCGCAGGTGGGGGTTGCGGTCTTTGAGGGTCTTGAGGTGGCCCAGGTTCCCGTACAGCTTGTTGTCGGCGTTCTCCCGGATGCAGCAGCTGTTGAGGACGATCACGTCGGCCTGCTCGGCCCCGGCCACGGGCACCATGCCGTCCCCCTCCAAGAGGGCGGCGATCCGCTCCGAGTCGTTCTCGTTCATCTGGCATCCGAAGGTGCGGATGAAATAGCCTCGACCGGGACGAGAGGGGACATGAGGGCTCGGCCGGCGGACGCTGGGCAGGCCGAGCCGGACGGTGGTCATCGGGCGTAGTCGGTGGCCCGCAGCTCCCGGACCACCGTCACCTGGATCTGGCCGGGATACTGGAGGTCCTCCTCCAGGCGGCGGGCGATGCGGCGGGCCAGGTCGTGTGAGCCCAGATCGTCGATGACCCCGGGGTCGACCACCACCCGGATCTCCCGTCCGGCCTGCATGGCGAAGACCCGCTCCACTCCGTCGAAGTCCTTGGCCAGGGCCTCCAGGCGCTCCAGGCGCCGCACGTAGGACTCCAGCGCCTCCCGGCGGGCACCGGGACGGGAGGCGGAGAGGGCGTCGGCGGCTTGCACCACCACCGCCAGCAGGGTCCGGGGCTCCACCTCGTTGTGGTGGGCCTCGATGCCGTGCACGATCGCCGGGTCTTCCCCGAAGCGGCGGGCGATCTCCGCCCCGATCAGGGCGTGGGAGCCCTCCACCTCGTGGGTGACCGCCTTGCCGAGGTCGTGGAGGAGGGCGGCCCGCTTCACCGGTCCGGCCTCCACCCCCAGCTCGGAGGCCAGCATCCCGGCGATGTGCCCGGATTCAACCAGGTGATCGAGGACGTTTTGGCCGTACGAGGTGCGGTACTTGAGGCGCCCGAGCAACGTGACCAGCTCCGGGTGCAGGCGGGAGATCCCCACCTCCACCAGCGCCCACTCCCCGGCGTCGCGGACGCTCTGCTCCACCTCAGCCAGGGCCTTCTCGTAGGCCTCCTCGATCGAAGCAGGATGGATGCGCCCGTCGGCCACCAGTCGTTCCAGGGCGATGCGGGCCACCTCCCGCCGCACCGGGTCGAAGGAGGAGAGGGTGACCGCCTCCGGCGTGTCGTCGACGATGATGTTCACCCCGCTGATGGCCTCGAAGGCGCGGATGTTGCGGCCTTCCCGGCCGATGATGCGGCCCTTCATGTCGTCCGCCGGGAGGATCACCACCGCCACCGTGGTCTCCGCCACCACCTCTGCGGCCAGGCGCTGCACGGCGGTG
Organism: Acidimicrobiia bacterium; assembly: GCA_050742155.1. GTDB lineage: Bacteria > Actinomycetota > Acidimicrobiia > Spongiisociales > JALYHC01 > JBOGFC01. The sequence goes on along the minus strand of JBOGFC010000257.1, from coordinate 8,332 downwards.
GCCAGGATGCGGCGGGCCCGGCGGTCGGCCTCTTCCCGAGCCTTCACCTCCATGTCCCGGACCACGATCATCGCCTCCCGGCGAGCCTCGTCCTCCACCTGCTGGAGCAGTTCCTGCTTGGCGCCTTGGGCGTTGAAGCCGGCCAGTCGCTCGAGCGACGACCGGGCTTCCTCGCGGCTGCGCTCGGCTTCACCGCGCAGCTCCCCCACCTCTTCTTCTCGGTGGATCAGCAGTTGCTCCCGCTGCGCCAGGTTGGCGGCCCGTTGCTCGAGGGTGATCTCCCGCTGGGCGAGCCGCGCCTCCGACGAGCCCAGCTCGAGGCGCCGGTGTTCCAAGGCGGCCTCCTCGCGCTCCCGGTAGGCGTCGGCCTTGGCCCTTCCCTCCTCCTCGGCCCTGGCCAGGAGGCGCTGTGCCTCCAGGCGGGCCGCGCCGATCACCTCCTCGGCACTCGACCCGGCGCTTCCCACGTTGGCCCGCTGCCTTCGCCCGGCCACGAAGTAGCCCCCTGCGGCCCCCAGCAGGAGAGCAGCCGCCCCGGCGATGATGGCCAGTTCCATGGCGATCAACCATCCTTCGGGCCCAGTACGCAGGCATGCCGAGCCCGTTGGCTCGGCACACACACCGCGAACAAACAGAGCTCAGCGCCTGGCTGGGCGCACCTCCTGACGGACTGGGACCTTGGTAGTCGTCATCTTGTGTCTCTCTGGGTTCACCTACGGTGGCGTGTGCTTGGTACCCGCATCGTACCCCATGCGATCGGCGACCGTGCTCAGGTGCTCTCCTCGGCCGGCTCGGGCTCGGGAGCAGCCTGTTCGCCCAGCCCCGCCGCCGCCAGCACCCGCGCCTCGAGCTGCACGGCCACGTCCGGGTTCTCTCGCAGGAATTCCTTGGCTTTCTCCCGGCCCTGGCCCAGCTGGTCGTCGTCGAAGGTGTACCAGGCGCCGCTCTTGCGAACGATGCCCTGGTCGACCGCCACATCGATGAGGCTTCCCTCCCGGGAGATGCCCGTGCCGAACATGATGTCAAACTCGCATTGGCGGAACGGAGAACTGACCTTGTTCTTCACCACCTTGGCCCGCACCCGGTTGCCGATGGCCTCGGCGCCGTCCTTGATCGACTCGATCCGGCGGACGTCGATCCGCACGCTGGCGTAGAACTTGAGCGCCCGCCCGCCGGGGGTGGTTTCGGGCGAGTTATGGACCATCACCCCATCGGCAAAGTAGTTGTGACTCCCTTCCACCTCGATGTCAAAGCGGTGAGTGTGTCTCCCGTTGGGTGGCTTTCGCGCCATCTCGACGATCGGCATCGCCATCAGTTCGTAGCGCATCGGCTCGAACACCGGCTCGATCTCGAACCGTCCCCGATACCGAGGAAGGAGCTTGTGGTCCATCGACGGGTGAACGAAGGGCGCCACGAGAGCATGCAGCTTGGCCGTTTCAGCGGTCGGGAACTGCAGGACGGCCTTGCCGGCCCGCTCAATGAGCTTGGGGCGGATCCCCCAGGTATCGCAGAGATGCTCAACGAGCCGCTGCCGCGTGGTGGGCTCCATGGCTTGGACGCAGATCTCGGCGCCCCCGCTGCCTCCCTCGGTCCGCCCCTTCGAACGGAGCGCGAAGGTACCGTCGTCCAGGTACCAGATAGCAAGCGAGAGGGGGGTCAGGAGCTTCAGATAATCCCAGCTGAGTACCTTCCTCCCGTTGACGTATACCGCCCTGCGGAGGTCGGCCAACTCCGGGAGGGGCTGGACGTCCCAGAATCCAGCCCCCTTCGAGTTCGTCGAACGACACACCCCGAGGTTCCCGAACAAGGAGGCCTTCCACTCGCCGTACTCGACCTGTTTCCTGCCATGCCCCCAGCGGAGGCGGGCCGTGTGGCCGTTCCGAGTTGGCGACAACGCGCTGTCGCCCATCAGGCCACCGAGCAGCACCTCCCACTGGAAGTGAGAAAGGTGGTGGGGCACGGCCTGGAGGATTCGATCTCCGACACCTATCGCCTGAGCTTCCCTCCAACCGGCCGGCGTTCGGATGAGATGGTTCGGGGTGCAGGCGAACTGCGACCGACCGTTGCCGCCTCCGCGTGCGACGGTGAATCGGATGAACTCATCGGTGCGGCCGTTGTCGAACCAGTCGACCACCCGTCTGGCCACAATACCGCCAGCTTCAGGATCGTAGGAGAGCACCTCCACCGGCAGACGCTGATCGACGATCTTGCCGATCTTCTCCTGGCTGCCGTCGGCCAGCGTGATCCGGGTCCCAGAGGAGAGGCAACCGAACATCACGCCTATCTTCTCCCGGAGCTGGTTGATGAAGATGGCGGTGGTGCGGGACCGGTTGATGGTGCCGGCCAGCTTGCGGAGCGCCTGCGACATGAGGCGGGCCTGCAACCCCACGTGGGCATCCCCCATCTCCCCCTCGATCTCCGCTCTGGGCACCAGCGCGGCCACCGAGTCGATCACCAGCACGTCGAGGGCGCCGGAACGGATCAGCATGTCGGCGATCTCCAGGGCCTGCTCGCCCGTGTCGGGTTGGGAGATGAGCAGCTCGTCGATGTTCACCCCCAGCGCTCTGGCGTAAACCGGGTCGAGGGAGTGCTCGGCGTCGATGTAGGCGGCGATCCCTCCGTTGCGCTGCGCCTCGGCCACGATGTGCAGGCCCAAGGTCGTCTTCCCGCCCCCCTCGTGACCGAATATCTCCACGATGCGGCCTCTTGGCACGCCACCGACCCCCAGGGCCAGGTCGAGGGAGAGGGCCCCGGTTGAGATGGTGGCCACCTTCTGGAGGCCTTCCTCTCCCAGCCGCATCACCGCTCCCTTGCCGTACTGCCGCTCGATCTGGGACATGGCCATCTGCAGATTCTTGTCGCGGTCCACGAGGTTGCTCCTTGCTAGGTTGCCGGCAACAGTACGATCTGGGTGTGACAAACTACAGTCCTGTAATCCTACTCCTGTCATTCGGAGGAATCTAGGCGAACGTGTGTTCGATGCCAAGCACCAAGGAACGCGTCCTCTTCGTCTGTACCGGCAACCGGGCCCGTAGCCAGATGGCCGAAGGGTTGCTCCGCCACCTGGCCGGCGACCGCTTCGAGGCCTACAGCGCCGGGACCCAGCCCTCCGGACTGGCCGCCGCCACCATCGAGATGATGAGGGAGATCGGGATCGACGTCTCCGGCCATCGCTCCAAGCACGTCGACGAGTTCCGGGATGAGGAGTTCGACTACGTGATCACCGTCTGCGACCAGGCCGCCGAGGTGTGCCCCACCTTCCCGGGCGCCCGGCGGAGAGTCCACTGGAGCGTACGAGACCCTTTCGACCGCCAGAGCTTCCGGACCGCCCGCGACGACCTGCGGGCCCGCATCGAGAAGTTCGTCGCCGAGAGATCAGGAGAACGCGAAAACTTTCCTTGATTTTCAGTTTACAAATTGGATGAGGTTGGGTAGGTTGCTGAGTGCTGACCGAGTGGCCTTCGGGTCACTCGGTCAGCGTTTCTGTGTCGCCAGGGCGAAACTCTCCAGCTCCTCGTAGCGAGCCGGTCCCCTTCCTCCCAGGTGGCTGCGGAACACCACTAACCGCTCCACCTGCTGCCGCCACGCAAACGGCGGCACCTTCTCGATGAGGGAGCGCACGTCCTGATGCGGCCGGATGCGGCTCAGGGTGAGGTGAGCGGCGAAAGGCCGCTCTTCGGGCGGAAAGCCGGCTCGCTCCACCGTTTCGGCTACCTGCGCGGCCAGCGCCGCCAGCTCTTCCTCGCCCCGGTCGATCCCCATCCACAGCACAGTGGCCCGGGCCGGGCGAGGGAAGGCCCCCAGGCTCGACAGGCCCAGGACGAACGCCTCGCCCAACCGTGCCTCCTCCAGGGCTCTGAGCAGCTTCTCGTACTGCACCCTCTCCGTGCGGCCCAGGAAGCGGAGCGTCAGATGCCAATTCTCCGGCGGAACCGGCCGGCCGGGGAGCCGGCGATCCCCGAGCGCCTCGGCCAGATGGGTGCCCAGCGCCCCCCGCGTCTCCCTGGTGAGGGGGACGCCGATGAAGAGGCGCTCTACCGGCTCCACCACTCCCCGCTGACGGCCTGGCGGGCCAGGTGCAGAGCGGCCGTGGTGGCATAGGCCCGCACTCGCTCCCGGTCCCCGGGGAACCGAAGGGTCGTGGCCCGCAGGTCCTCCGGGGTGAGCACCGCCACCACCATGGTCCCGACCGGTTGCTCGAGCGGATCGGGGCCGGCGGAGCCGGTCACCGCGACGGCCGCCTCCGCCCCCAGGCGAGCGGCCGCCCCCTCGGCCATGCGCCGGGCGGTGGCCTCGCTGACCAGGCCATGCCGGCCGAGCCAGGCCTCGTCGACCCCCAGCAGGGCCGCCTTCACCTCGGTGGCATAGGCCACCACTCCCCCTCGGAACACCTGGGAGGCCCCCGGCACCTCGGTGAGCCGCGCCGCGATGAGCCCGCCCGTCGCCGACTCGGCCACCGCCAGTGTCCAGCCCCGCTCCTCGAGCGACTTCAGCAACACCGCCTCCACCGTCTCCCGGTCGGTACCGAAGACCAGCCCCCCAAGGCGGCGGCGCACCTCCTCCTCCACGGGGTCGATGAGGCCGGCCGCCTCCTCGGGTTGGGCGCCTTTGGCCGTGAGGCGCACCTTGATCTCCCCGGCCGAGGCCAGGAAGGCCACCGTCGGATTGACCGATCCCTGGTAGAGGTCGTCCAGCACCTCCCCCACTTGGGACTCCGACATGCCCCAGGTGCGGAGCAGCCGGCTCACCAGCACCCCCCCGCCCTCGCCCATGGCGGCCACCAGCTCGGGCAGCACGTGCCCTTCCAGCATGGGGACCATCTCCTCGGGCACGCCCGGCAGGGCGAAGAGCCGCCGGCCCCCCGCGGCCAGGTCGAGCCCCGGGGCCGACCCCTTCGGGTTGGGAATAAGTCGGGCACCCTCCGGATACTCCGCCTGGCGCAGGTTGCTCTCCGGCATCTCCCGGTCCAGCACCTCCCATCGGCGCCCCAGCTCGGCGGCCCACTCGGCGCTGAAGCGCAATTCCCGGCCGGTGGCGGCGGCGATGGCCTCCCGGGTCAGGTCGTCCCGGGTGGGGCCGAGTCCGCCGGTGACGATGACCGCCCCGGCTCGCTCGAGGGCCGTCCCCAAGGCCTCGGTGAGCCGGCCCAGGTTGTCCCCCACCACCGTCTGGCGGTAATGGTCGAAGCCGGCCTCCGCCAGTCGCTCCCCGATCACCGCCGCGTTGGTATTGACTGTCTGCCCCAGCAGCAGCTCGGTCCCCACCGAGACCAGCTCTACGATCATCGGGCCGGCGAGAGCACCTCGGCCGCCGTGTCCGGCCCGTCGATCTTGGAGCACCTGAGCGTGGTGAGCCACACCCGGCTGGCGGCACCGGGCATCGCCCTACCCCTCCAGGCTCCGGTAGCGGCCCCGGTGGTAGGCGAGGGGTCGCTCCAGGTCGTGGATCTCGACCTGCTCGATGCTCCCCGCCACCAGGAGGTGGTAGCCAGACTCCCAGGATGCCCGCAGCCGGCAGTAGGCCCGGCTGGGGAGGTCGGTGAGCACCGGGCCCCAGGGTGTGTCCTCCACCGCCAGGTTCCGGAAGAGTCCGCCCGGGCTGGGACGTAGGCCGGCGAAGCGGTCGGCGAGCTGGCGGTGCGGCTCATCGAGGACGTGCACCACGAAAGCCTCGCTGTCCCGCATCACCTCCCAGAGGTCCGACGTCTCCCCCACCAGTCCGAAGACACTGGCCGGATCCCCTTCCGCCACCATCACCGAGGACATGGTGAGGCCGGTGCGTTCCTCCGGGCCTCCGGCGGTCCACACCGTGACGGGTGCCACCAACCGACCCCGCAGCTGGCGGGCCGGCTCGCGCAGCTCGGCCGGGGTGGCGAAGGGATGCCCATGGAGGATGCGTCCGCGGACTTCGTCCACGCCCGGAACCGTACCAGCCAGCAGAAAGGGCCCCGGTAACGGGGCCCTTTCGCTGAAGATGACGCTTCGTCTACCGGTCGGTCCAATACGGCGTGTAGCCGTAGTAGCTGTAGACCTCCTCGGTCCAGGTCCGGTCGGTCGTCTCCGGCCAGTTGTTCTTGTCGAAACCGGGGGCTTCCTTCAGCGTCTCCTTGTCGATGTCCAACAAGAAGGCGTGCTCCTCCGGCAGGATCGTCAGAGCCTGCCACGGGATGGCGAACAGCTTGTCACCGAGCCCGAAGAAGCCGCCGAAGGACAACACGGCATAGGCCACCTGGCCAAACTCCAGGTCGATCATCAGCTCCTTGATGTCCCCCAGCTTCTCGCCATCGGGGTTCACCACGGTGTCGCCGACGATGCTGGTCGCAGACAGAACTCTCGGCTGAGTTTCCATGATTTCCCTTCCTCTGCTCAGGGCTCCCCAGGCCCGTTGGCTCTTACCCGCCTGGGCGCTCAGCCAAACTCCGTTGCTCGGCGCGGCGGGCTCGGTAATGGAGCGAGGCCGTGTAGCCGGGCGAGCGGGCCGCCTCGACGACCTGCTGATGGCCCCAGCCGGCGTCCTCGGGTGCGTGGGCGTCGCTGGCCAGGGTGATCGGGACCCCGGCCTCGGCCAGCATGGCGAGCAGCCGGGGCGCCGGGTAGATCTCGGCGACCGGCTTGCGGAGCCCGGCGCTCGACACCTCCACCGCCACCCCGCTCCCCGACGCCGCCCGGACCAGCTCGCGGTAGAGGTCGAGCGGCTCATCGGGAGGACGGTGGCCGAACTTCTTCACCACGTCGCAGTGGGCCAGCACGTCGACGGCTCCCGAGCCGGCCAGCGCCACCTCCAAGGCGAAGTACTCCTCGTAGGCCCTCCGCACTCCCCGCCGCTCGAACTCGTCGGCCACCTCGGAGTGATCGATCGACCAGCCCCCCACCCAGTGCACCGCCCCCAACAGGAAGTCCCACGGGTAGGGAGCGACCAGCTCCAGCACCGCCTCGATAGTCTCCGGGAAGAAGTCCACCTCCAGTCCGAGGGCCACCGGGAGGCCGCGTTCCTTGGCCGCCTGCACCGCCCCGACGTAGGTATCCAGGGAGAGGTTGCGCTCGCCCTTCACGAACTGCTCGGCCTGGGCGGCCAGCCTCGGGTCGGGTTCCCGCTCCCAGAAGTCGCCGAGGGCGTCGGCCGCCTCAACACACCGATAGAGGTGCTCGGTGAAGCCCAGCTCGGTGACCCCGCGTCTCGCCGCGGCCTCCAGGTAGGCCTCGATGTGGCCGGCGGGATACTCGCCGGGAGGCGGGCTACCCGGTGGGGCCGGCTCGTGGGGGTGCAGGTGGAGGTGGTAGTCGCTCATCCCCCCAAACCCCTTTTCCTCTTGGGGGGTCCGGCGGCTGCTCGGAGCAGGCTCCCTAACTGGACGCTTCAGGGCCGCCATGACCCCCCAAACCCCCCAGGCGGGAGCGGATCTCGTCGGGGTATTCGGGAAAGTAGCGGGCGATCACCGGCAGCTCGAAGCTGGACAGGATCGACTCTTTGGGCTCCCGCTCGAGGAGGAAGCGAAACGATTCCTCTACAAGCCGCCCCGCCGAGGCGCCGGCCCCGAAGCGCTCCAGAGCCTCGTCCGACACCGAGACGCGATGAGTGCTCAATGATGAGGCCTCGGTCACCGCCACCACGAACTCGTGCGGACCCTCCGAGGTGACGCTGATCTTGGTCATCAAGGACTTCTCCAGGCGACACGGACTTCGTCGACGGAGCTCACGCCCTTCGAATCTAGTGCTGACTGCGGCCGGACCGACCTTGCATCGTTAGACGGGTGGGGAATCGCCTTCCTCCAACTGCTCGATGACCATCGCCAGGAACCGCCTCCCCTTGGCCCCGTCGATCACCCGGTGGTCGAAGGAAAGGGACAAGGGGAAGATCGGGGCCACCGCCACTCGGCCATCTCGCACCACCGCCCTATCCTCTGCCCGTCCCACCGAGAGGATGGCCGTCGTCCCGTAGGGGATGATGGGGGTGCCGTAGCCACCTCCCACGGCCCCGATGTTGGAGACGGTGAAGGTGAGGCCGGCCATGTCCTCGGGAGCCAGCTTCCGCGCCCGGGCCGCCTCGGCCAGCCGGACCACCTCGTCAGCCAGCTCCTCCAGGGAGCGCTGATCTGCATCCTTGACCACCGGGACGATCAGCCCCTCGGTGGTATCCACCGCCACCCCGATCCCGAAGCGACGCCTGAGGACCACATTCTCCCCCTCCAAAGAGGCGTTGAACTCCGGGAAGTCCCGCAGGGCCGGCAGCACGGACCTGATCAGGAAAGCCTCCAGGGGGAGGGGCCCCTCCCGGTGAGCGGCCAGCTTCCGGCGCGCATCGAGCAGCGCGGAAGCTCCGGCTTCTCCAAAGG
>JBOGFC010000256.1:0-7276 GCA_050742155.1 Acidimicrobiia bacterium | reverse complement strand
GCCCTGCCCTCCGTAGGTCCAGGGCGGCAGCGCGAGTCGCCATCGCACGTAGAGCCCCCAGACCGCCACCGAAGCCATGGGTGCAGTCACGAGCCGCCACCAGCCCGGACGGCGCCGATGCCACTCCCAGAGGGCCGCGCCCACGGCGACGATCAGCATCGTCTCCCGCGCCAGCGCAGCGGCGGCCAGGGCTAATCTCGCCGATCGCGGCCGGCCCTCCTGGAGGGACGCCAGCCCGACCAGCCCTAGGGCCCATGCCAGGGCGCCACTGCCGTCGATGAACACCTCGAAGAGCACCCCCGGGTTCAGGGCGAACGCCAGCCCCCACCAAGGGGATGCTCCCATGCGGAGCGCCAGCCGGCTGGTCGCCCAGGTTCCGAGACCGATCGCAGCCAGGTTGACGACGATCAGTGCCCAAGCCAGGGCCCACTCCCCCCCGAGCAGCGCCGGGGCCGCGAGCAGCGGATAGAGCATCCGCTGTGCTCGATAGGCGGGCGGATCCAGGTACTTCGCGACGAGCTTCCCCTCCAGCAAGAAGGGATCGTGGGCCTGCACGAAGAAGTACTTGCCGTCGTGGCCGAGCGCCGCGGTTTCCTTGACCGTTCCCAGGTGCTGGCGGGCATACCTCAGACCCACAGGGTCATCGCGCCCGAAATGCAGGAACACCGAGGGATCCCAGTTGAACGCTCGCAGGGCGTTGAGTGAGAACACGCATCCGAGTGCCCGCCGAGAGCCGCCACCCAAATGGGCCCGCGGAAGGTCCCGGGGCGCTTGCCCGACGGCTGCCTAGTCATCCAGTCTTTCCAACTCGCGGACCTAAAGCCCCGTCCGCCGTCGGTCGATGCGTCCCTAACCATGATCACGCCCCGTCTGCAGCCCCCTTTGCAATCCTCGGTGCTCGAATCCACGCTGATGGCGGTGGCGGAGGCTGCCAGGTATCACACGTGGCTTTCGGCATCAATCGCCGGTTACCTTGAGCCTCCTGTGTTGGAGATCGGCTCGGGCCTTGGGGGGTTGGCCGAGCGGCTGGTCCAGTTCGTCTCCCCGATGCTGGTCAGTGAGCCGGACGAAAGATTGGCGGCCAAGCTGGTGGCCAAGTTCGCCCACGATTCTCGAGTCACCGTGACGGCGCCGATCTTGTTGCCTACCACGGGATCGCATGAGCCACTCGACCCTGAGCCCGTCAGCATCGTCATGTCGAACGTGCTCGAGCACATCGACGATGATGTGAAAGCCCTCGAGTGCCTCCTCGCCGCCTTCCCAACGGTGGAACGGCTGGTCCTGGTGGTCCCTGCTCACGCCTGGGCCTACTCGCCGCTCGACCACCGGCTCGGACACCATCGCCGATATACCCGCTCTTCGCTCCGGGCGGTCGTGGAGGAATCCGGGTGGCTATGCAGCTCGGTGCGCTACTTCAATCCGGTCGGCCTGCTGGCCTGGACCTTGAGCGGCCGGCTGTTACGTCGCTCCACCATCGCGCCATGGCACACCCAGGCGGTGGAGGCCCTCTTGCCGGTGCTGATTCTGGCGGACCGACTCCTCGCCGGGCGTTTGTTCGGCCAGTCGGTGCTCGCAGCGGCCACGCGGCCGGAGGGCTAGCGGGCCGCTTCGGCCATCTGCCTCAGCTCCCGCTTGAGATCCTGAATCTCGTCTCGCAGCCGGGCGGCGTACTCGAATCGCAGCTCGGAGGCGGCCTCGTGCATCTCCTCCTCCAGGCTCTGGATGAGGCGGGCCAGGTCGTCATGAGGAAGGTCGAGGGCAGGGCGGGCCTCCCGTCTCCTCCGCTCAACGGTGGGCGCCTCCCCCCGCTGGACCAGCTCGAGGATGTCGGAGACCTTCTTGCGGATGGTCTGGGGATCGATGCCGTGCTCCCGGTTGTGGAGCACCTGCTTGTGGCGCCGGCGGTTGGTCTCGTTGAGGGCCCGCTGCATGGAGGCGGTCACCCCGTCGGCGTACATGATGACCTGGCCCTCCACGTTACGGGCCGCCCGGCCGATGGTCTGGATGAGGCTGGTCTCCGAGCGGAGGAAGCCTTCCTTGTCGGCATCCAGGATGGCCACCAGCGACACCTCCGGAAGATCGAGGCCTTCCCGGAGCAGGTTGATCCCCACCAGCACGTCGAACTCGCCCAGCCGGAGCTCCCGCAGGATGGCCACCCGCTCCAACGTGTCGATCTCGGAGTGGAGGTAGCGGGCTCGCACCCCCATCTCCAGCAGGTAGTCGGTGAGGTCCTCGGCCATCTTCTTGGTGAGGGTGGTGACCAGGGCCCGCTGGCCCCGGTCGGCCCGCAGCTTGATCTCGTGGATGAGGTCGTCGATCTGCCCGCGGGTGGGGCGGACGATCACCTCCGGGTCGACCAGGCCGGTGGGCCGGACGATCTGCTCCACCACCTGGGCGGAGTGCTCCGCCTCCCACGGACCGGGGGTGGCCGACAGGAAGACCACCTGGCCGGCCCGCTCCAGCCACTCGTCGAAGCGGAGCGGGCGGTTGTCGAGTGCCGAGGGGAGCCGGAAGCCGTGCTCCACCAGCACCTCCTTGCGGCTGCGGTCCCCCTCGTACTGGCCGTGCAGCTGGGGGACGGTGACGTGGCTCTCGTCGATGACCGTCAGGTAGTCGTCCGGGAAGTAGTCGAGCAGCGTATAAGGGGCCGAGCCGGGCTCTCGGCCGTCGATGTGGCGGCTGTAGTTCTCGATCCCCGAGCAGAAGCCCACCTCGCGGAGCATCTCCAGGTCGTAGGCGGTCCGCATCCGCAGGCGCTGCCCCTCGAGCAGCTTGCCCTGGCCTTGCAGCTCGGCCAGCCGCTCCTCAACTTCGCTCTCGATGCCCTCGATGGCCTTCCCCATCCTCTCCTTGGTGGCCACGTAGTGGGTGGCCGGGAACACCCACAGCTCGGCGAGCTGCTCCAGCACCTCACCGGTGACCGGGTTCATACGCAGGATGCGGTCCACCTCGTCCCCGAAGTACTCCACCCGCATGACCGTCTCCTCGTAGGAGGGGAACACCTCCAGGGTGTCGCCCTTGAGGCGGAACTTGCCCCGGATCAGGTTGACCTCGTTGCGCTCGTACTGGATGTCCACCAGCCGGCGGATGGCCGCCTCCAGCGGATACTCCACTCCCTGCACCAGCCGCAGCAACTGGCCGGCATACTGCTCCGGGGTACCCAGGCCGTAGATGCACGACACCGAGGCCACGATGATCACGTCCTCCCGCACCAGGAGGGCGCTGGTGGCGGCGTGCCGCAGCCGGTCGATCTCGTCGTTGATGGTGGCGTCCTTCTCGATGTAGGTGTCGGTCTGGGGGAGGTAGGCCTCCGGCTGGTAGTAGTCGTAGTAGCTGACGAAGTACTCCACCCGGTTGTCGGGGAAGAACTGCCGGAACTCGTTGGCCAGCTGGGCGGCCAGCGCCTTGTTGGGGGCGATCACCAAGGTGGGCCGCTGCACCCGCTCGATGGTCCAGGCGATGGTGGCCGACTTCCCCGAGCCGGTGATCCCCAGCAGGGTCTGGAAGCGGTCGCCCCGTTCCACCCCCCGCCCCAGCCCGTCGATGGCCGAAGGCTGGTCGCCGGCCGGTTCGAACTCGGAGTGGACCTTGAAGGGGGGCATCGGCTCAAGTCTACGAGCAGGCGCGCCGACCCATTCGAATGGCGTTCTCCGGCATCCTCCACCGCCCGGGTGGCAGTGGGGGTGGCTGTCCTGGCACTCGCCATCCGGGCGACCGTCGTAGCCGACCAGGAATTCTCCGCCGTTGACCTCCACCGTTTCGAGCGCATCTCCGGCGTCGACCTCCCCGTCTACGAGCGGCTTCCCTTCTTTCTCACCTGGACGCGCGGAGACGGTCAGACCTTCATGGCGCTGGCCGCCGACCTGGATCTCGACGGCCCCGCCCAGGAGCTGGGGGTGCCCAGCTACCGATTCGCCCGGGTCGGGTATGCCTGGCTGGCCCGGCTGGCCGCTCTCGGGCGGGTCGGCCTGCTTCCGGTGGGCTTGTTGGCGGTGAACCTGGTGACCATCTCGATATTGGCGGTTGTGGCCACACGCCTGGCGCGGATCTGGAGAGAGCGCGCCTTCCTCATCCTGGCCAACCCGGGCCTGTTCGTCGGGGTGGCGACGGATACCGCCGAGCCCCTTGGGGCCCTCCTCTTGGTGTTGGCCTTGACCACAGGAGCGACGGGAGGCGTGCTGGCCAGTGCGCTGGCGGCGGCTACCCGGCCGACGTTCCTCGCCCTCCTGCCGGCGCGGAGGCATGGGCTGCTGCGACCGCTGATGACAGCCGCCAGCGTGGTGATCTCGCTGCAGATCATCAGCCTGTTCGCTTTCGGCAGCTTCGGTGAGCGTCCTCCCGAGACGTTGGTCCTTCCGTTCACGGGATATGTAGAGGTCTGGCCGACAGTGCGGCCGGCGGCCGCTTTCGGCATCGGCCTCCTGCTCCTCTGGGCGGCGCTGACCATGGCCGCACCGCAGTACCGGAGGACGGCGCCCGGCCCTCATCCTCAGCGGCCTGCTGGTCGTCGTGTTCGGCGCGGCGGTTCTGCATAATCCCTTCAACTACCTGCGGGCGGCGGCCCTCTTGCCCATCATCTGGGCGGTGCCGGGCCAAGCGGCCCAGGTGTCTGTGAGGGTTTCGCGCTCAGCCACTGCCACAGTCGCTCGATCTCCCGCCTGAGGTCATCCCGGTCGCCGGAGTTGTCGAGGACGTAGTCGGCTCCTGCGCGCCACTGCTGTCGTCCGGGTTGCGCGGCCATCCGCCGGTGGATGTCTTCCCTGGACATGCCGCGGCCCTCGAGGCGGGCCTCTCGCACCTCCTCGGGCGCGTCCACCACCACGCGAATCCATCCCTCGCCCAGGAGGTCGGTCAGGATCGGTACCTGAACCACCACGACCGGTTCGTCCGCCCTGGAGACGAGTTCCTCGATGCGGCGGCGGATGGCCGGATGCGTCAGCTCCTCCAAGGCGGCCAACTCGCCACGGCCGGCGAAAACCACGTCGGCCAGCCGGCGGCGGTCGATGGCTCCTTCGCGCACGGCCTGGGGCCACCGTCCAGCAACCGAGGCGAAGGCTTCTGCCTCGAGCACCTCGTGGCCCACCCGGTCGGCGTCTATGACTAGCGCGCCTAGCTCGGTCAGCAGTTCGCCCGCGCTGGTCTTTCCTGAGCCGATGCCGCCCGACAAGAGGACTCGGGTCGGCTCGGCCTTCATCGTCAAGGCACTGTAGCGATCGGCCGATGAAGAAAGGGATGAACGACCTGCGCCACCCGTGGGAGACGCGCTTCGACCGAATGCTGATCGGCCTGCAGTGGCTCACCTTGGCGCTGGGGGTGTTCGGCAGCTTCGTGCAGTTCGGAGCCGTTCCGCGGTCGCTGGCCGCCACCATCACCGCCGGCGCCTATGTGCTGGGCAGCCAGATACTCCCACGTCGTCTCCTCGCCAGAGGCTGGCTCATCGAGCTGGTTGCCGTGGGGGGTGTGGCCCTGACCATGCTGGCGGTCGCCCTCAGCGAGGGCATCCAAAGCCCCTTCCTGCTGCTCTCGCTGATGCCAATGCTTTTCGCCTCGGTTTCCAGGGGCCTGCGCGTCGGCCTGGAGACGGCCGTCTTGGCCTTTGGTGCCTTGGCAGCCATATCGGCGGTGGACCCGGCCGGCTTCGATCCCCGACAGGTGGTGCTGTGGGGGGCCCTGTACGTGCTGATCGCCGCCACCTTCAGCTACGCCCGGCGCCTCCTGATCGAAGAAGGAGCCAGGGCCAGCGCCCTGGAGGCGGCTTCCGAGGAGACCGAGCTGCGCCTTCGCCGTCTGGAGCATGCTCATCGCCTCCTCACCCGCCTGGTCGATCTGGCCGACGCCGCTGAGCTCAATCCGGTCTCTGTGGGGCGGGCCGCCCTCGACAACCTGGCCAGCATGGTCCCCTACGACGCCGGGATGGTGGCCCTGGCAGGCGACCAAGGGCCGGTGGTGGTGGCCAAACGGGGAGGCGTCAACGGACAGGCCAGCCGCACCTTCATCCCTCTGCAGGTCGGTGGACGGGAGGTCGGACTCATGGTGCTGGCGCGCCAGGCGCCCTTCGACCCCACCGAGCAGCAGGTCATCGAGGAGTCGCTCCGGCCGGTCTCCCTGGCTTTCGACAACATCCTGCTCCTCCAGGACATCGCTCGTCGAGCCATACGCGAGGAGCGGGCCCGTCTGGCACGCGAGCTCCATGATGAGATCGGCCCATCGCTGGCCTCTCTGGGGTTGGCGCTCGATCTGGCCCTTCTGCAGCACCCCACCGAGCCTGCTTTGGCGGCCCACCTCGATGGCCTGCGGCGGTCGCTCTACACGCTGGTGGAAGAGGTGCGAACTACGGTCGCCGACCTGCGACAGCCCGATCAGACAAGCATTCTCGAGCACGCTCGGGGCCTGGCTCGTCTATCCGGCCCAGATGGTCCTCGGGTGGTGATCGCCTTGGAAGAACGACGTCCTCCGCGGGCCTCGATGGTCCCCCAGATCACCGCCATCCTGTCGGAGGCCTTCCGGAACGCGCTGCGCCACGCCGAGGCGGGGATGATCCGAATCGAAGGGTTCATCGACGAGGACCAGGGCAGGCTGGTGGTGCGGGACGACGGTCGCGGGTTCGACCCCGAAGGAGTCCCCGAAGGCCACTTTGGGCTGACGGGGATGAAGGAGCGCGCCCAGAGCATCGGGGCCACGCTGCACGTGGGAAGCCGGCCCGGTGAAGGTGCCTCGGTGAACGTGGAGTGGAAGGAATGATCCGGGTCGCCATCGCCGACGACCACCTGCTCCTCTTGGAGGGACTGCGCCAGGCCCTGGCCGCCATCCCCGACATCCAGGTGGTGGCTACGGCCCGGGATGGGGAAGAGCTGGTCTGGGCCGCCACTCACCATCACCCCGATGTGCTCGTGGTGGACCTCGACATGCCCAAACTCGATGGGCTGGCCGCGCTGGGCCGGATCGGCAAGGCACCACCTGCCCTGGTGGTGACCATGCACACCGACGATGAGCACCGCCGGAGGGCTCGAGAGGCTGGGGCGGTGGGCTTTCTCTCCAAGGCGACCCCTCTCTCCGACCTGGCCGCCGCCATTCGCGCCGCCCGCGCCGGGGCCGACCTGATGGATCCGGAGAGCCTCGGCGAAGCCCTGCTGACCCATCGGGAGCCGGTGCTGGACGAAGGAGCCGCGGCGCTCACCGCCCGGGAACGCGAGCTGCTCGCCCTGTTGGCCACCGGGGTGAGCACCACCGAGGAGCTGGCGGACCGGCTCTTCATCTCGCAGAAGACCGTCAAGAA
>JBOGFC010000255.1:0-45338 GCA_050742155.1 Acidimicrobiia bacterium | reverse complement strand
GGCGCCAGAGCGCAAGGGGCACAAGGGCTTCCAGCGACTGAGCTGGGTCAGGTCAGGGGTAACTTCGGCCTAACTGGCGGATGAGCTCGGTCTGGTCGTGGAGGGCTCGGACGAAGTCCGCGGAGGTGATCTCCCCCTTCTCGAAGGCCTCGTCGGCCTTCTCGTCGAACTCCCGCAGCTTGTTGGCGGCGTCTTCCAGGTCCCCCTCTTGGAACTTTTCGAGGGACTCGTCGGCCTTCTTGCGCAGCTCGTTCCAGGCCTTGCGATGGAGCACTCCCTCTTCGGCGCCTGCGTCCAGTAGGTCGAGGAGGTCGGTGTAGGCACCCTGCACCGTCTGCACGGTGGTGGTGGTAGAGGGCGGCGCGGTGGTGGGGGTAGCGGTGGTGGCCACGATCGCCGCAGTGGTGGGGGGCGGGACGGTGGTCGCCACCGTCTCCTGCGGGGGGGATTCCCGGCTGATCAAGTAGATCAGCAGGCCGACCAGGAGGAGGGCGCCCAGTAAGGCGAGCACTCCCCAAGGGAGCGGAGCGGCCCGAGAAGGGGGGGCGGCCACCACGGCCGTCTGGCGGCGAGTACGCGACGGGGCGGCCTCCATGGGAGCCGTGCGGGCCGCCTCGGCGCCCGTGGCCGGCGGGACGGGGGCGGGAGCTCTGCCGGCTTGCCAGCCGCGCAAGGCGCCGGCCATCTCCTCGGCCGTTCCGAAACGCCGGCCGGGGTCCTTGGCCAGGGCGCGCATGATGATCTCCTCCAAGGTGGAGGGGACCGGTGCGAAGCGGCCCGGTCGGGCGGGCGCCTGGGTCTGGTGGGCCAGCGCCACCGCCACCGGGGTCTCGGCCTCGAAGGGGACCCGTCCAGTCAGCAGTTCGTACAGCACCACCCCCAGCCCGTAGATGTCCGAAGCGGCGGTGGCTCCATCCCCGGCCGCCTGCTCGGGAGCCAGGTAGGCGACGGTTCCCAGCACCGTCCCGGACTTGGTGAACCGGTCAGTGTCTTGCAGGCTCTTGGCAATGCCGAAGTCGGCCACTTTCACGTTTCCCGCTGGGTCGAGCAGGATGTTGCCCGGCTTGACGTCCCGATGGACCAGCCCTCGGCGGTGGGCATGGTCGAGCGCCTCGGCCACCCGAGCGGCGATCTCCACCGCCCGCTCGGGGGATAGCCGCCCCTCGCGGCGCAGGAGGTCGGCCAGGGTCTCGCCTTCGACGAACTCCATGACGATGAAAGGACCTTCCTGATCCTCTCCGGCGTCGAAGACCGTCACCACGCCGGGGTGGGAGAGTGAGGCGGCGGCCAGCGCCTCGCGCTTGAAACGGTCGGCCGCCTGTGGCTCGGCGGCGATGTTGGGGTGGAGGCGCTTGATGGCCACCGCCCGGTCGAGGCTGCGGTCCCGGCCTCGCCACACGGTCGCCATGCCCCCGGAGGCGATCTCGTCCCCGATCTCGAAGCGGTCGGTGATCTTCTCCAGGCCAGGCCTCCTGATATACCCTTCCCAGGCTATTCGGGTCCCGTGCTCAGGACAGGAGGAGCGACCGAAGGACCGGCGAAAGACGCAGCTTGGGGCGGCTCGCGGCCCGTTGCCAGGAGCGCAGGGCGGCGGCCATGGCATCGCCCGAGACGAAGCGATCTCGGGGGTCCTTTTCCAGCGCTCGCATGGCTACCGCCTCCAGCGCCGCCGGGACTCGGACGAAGCGGCTCGGTGGGGGCGGGGGCCGATAGAGGTGGGCCATGGCCAGGGCGAGGGGGGTCTTGGCACGGAAAGGAGGGCGTCCGGCCAGCATCTCGTAGAGCACCAGCCCCAGCGCGTAGAGGTCCGAAGCCGGCGTCGCTTGCTCGCCGGCGGCCTGCTCGGGGGAGAAGTAGGTGGGAGTTCCCAGCACCACTCCGGGGTTGGCCGGCTCCTCCCGGCGGCCGATCCGCTGGCAGATCCCCAGGTCGGCCAGCTTGGTCTCGCCGGAGCCGGTGATCAGCACGTTGCCCGGCTTGACGTCCCGGTGGACCAGTCCACGGCGGTGCAAGTGAGCGAGGGCCCCGGCCAGATCGTGGGCCACGGCGGCCGATCGGCGGGCGCTCAGCCGCCCGAGTCGTGCCAGAAGGGCGGAGAGCAGCTCCCCTTCCACGAGCTCCATCACCAGGTAGGGGCCCAGGTGGTCTCGACCGGCGTCGAAGACCTGCAGCAGGCCGGGATGGGAGAGCGATGCGGAGGCGAGGATCTCCCGCCGGAAGCGCTCCAGTGAGGAGGGACGGGCGGCGACCTCGACTCGCAGCCGCTTCACCGCCACCGGACGCCCCAGGTTTGTGTCCCAGGCCCGCCACACGGTGGACATGCCTCCCGAGGCGAGCTTCCCATCGATGCGGTAGCGAGGGCCGGCCGGGGTGCTCACGCCTGGTTGTGTTCCCCGGCCGACTCGACTGCAAACGGAGGCCCTAGTCTCCGGGCGGATGCGGATGCTCCTGGTGACCAACGACTATCCGCCGCGGGCGGGAGGCATCCAACGCTATCTCTCCAGCCTGGTGAAGTGCTTCCCGGGCGAGACGCGGGTGCTGGCCCCGGCCGCCCCGGCCGTCCCGCCGCTTCCCGGCGTGGTACGCGGGGACCGCACCTTTCTCTGGCCGACCTCCTCGGTTCGGGACTGGGTGACTCGCCAGGTGGAGGAGTTCCGGCCGGAGGTGTTGGTGTTTGGAGCCCCCTGGCCGCTCGCCTCGTTGGGTCCGGCCCTGGCCCGCCGCACCGGGATCCCTTTCGCGGTCATCACTTACGGGGCCGACCTGACCGTCCCCGCTGCCCTCCCGGTCTTCCGTCAGGTGGTGGCCGGGACGCTCCGCCGGGCGGCGGCGGTCTTCTCACTGAGCCGGTACACGACGGCCCGCACCGAGCGGCTGACCGGCCGGGTGGTCCACTACCTTGGATGCGGGATCGATCTGGAGGCATTCCATCCGGGCGTCGCCGGGCGGGAGTGGCCGGTGGTGGGCTGCGTCTCTCGGTTCGTGGAACGAAAGGGCCAGGCCAGGCTGCTCCGGGCCGCTCACGATCTGTGGCGGTCCGGGCGGCGTCTGGAGGTGCTGGTGGTCGGGGAGGGACCGGGCGAGAGGCGGCTCCGGCGATTGGCCGAGCAGGTGGAGGTTCCGGTGCGCTTCGAGGTGGGGGCCAGCTGGGACCGCTTGCCGGAGCTCTATCGGGAGATGGACATCTTCTGCATGCCCGTCCACTCCCGTTGGCTGGGCTTGGAGGTGGAGGGCCTGGGGATCGTCTACCTGGAGGCGGCCGCCACCGGCCTGCCGGTCCTGGCCGGAGGATCGGGGGGCGCCCCCGAGACGGTGGAGCCGGGGGTCACCGGCTTCGTGGTCCGCTCCGACGCCCACCTGCGCCAGGGCCTGGAGCTGCTGCTAGGGCAACCGGAACGGGCCCGGCTGATGGGAGAGGCGGGCCGGCGCAGGGTGGGGGAGAGCTTCAGCTGGAAGGCGGTCGTCGAGCGCTTCCAGGCCGGCTTGGCCGGCGCGGTGCGAGCCAGGCGGGAATAACCGGCGAGGGCGGATGCCTTGACTTTGCGTTCCCCAAGCCGTATCTAGGGACGCTATCCCATGGCCAAGAACCTCGTCGTCGTCGAATCGCCCACCAAGGCGAAGACCATCAAGAAGTACCTGGGGCGCGGATATGACGTGCGCGCCTCGTTCGGCCACGTCCGGGATCTCCCCAAGACCAAGATGGGGGTCGACCTCGAGGGGGACCTGACGCCTCACTACCTGGTGCCCAAGGAGAAGCGCAAGGTGGTGGACGAGCTCCGCAAGGCGGTGAAGAGCGCGGAGACGGTCTACCTGGCCACCGACCTCGACCGGGAGGGTGAGGCGATAGCCTGGCACGTGGCCGAAGCGGCCAAGGTTCCCGGCGGGCGTATCCGTCGGGTGGTCTTCTCCGAGATCACCGCCAACGCCGTGCGCCAGGCCTTCGATCGCCCGCGCGACATCGACCACCATCTTGTCGATGCCCAGCAGGCCCGCAGAGTCATCGACCGACTGGTCGGCTACACGTTGTCGCCGCTCATCTCGCGCTGGATCCGGCGGGGGCTCTCGGCCGGACGCGTGCAGTCGGCGGCCCTGCGCCTCATCGTCGACCGTGAGCGGGAGATCCGCGCGTTCGTCGCCGAGGAGTACTGGAGCATCCATGCCCACCTCCTCACCGATGATCAGGAGGGCTTCACGGCCGTCCTGGTGGCCGTGGAAGGCGTCAAGCTCGGCAAGCTCGACCTGAAGAGCCACGAGCAGGTGGCCCCCATCGTGGGGGACCTGGAACGGGCCGCCTACCGGGTGGAGCAGGTGGAGACCAGGGAACGTCGCCGTTACCCGGCCCCGCCGTTCACCACCTCCACCTTGCAGCAGGAGGCGGCCCGCAAGCTGGGGTTCTCGGCCCGGCGGACCATGCGGGTGGCTCAGCAGCTCTACCAGGGGATCGAGCTGGCGGACGAGCAGGTAGGCCTGATCACCTACATGCGGACCGACTCGGTGCAGATCGGCGGGGACGCCCTGACCGAGCTCAACGAGTACGTGGCTCGTACCTTTGGGGCCCGCTACGCCCTGAAGTCGCCTCGTACCTTCAAGGCCACCTCCAAGCGGTCCCAGGAGGCCCACGAGGCGATCCGGCCCACCTCGGCGGAGCGCACCCCGGAGGCAGTGGCCCGTCACCTGGAGCGGGACCAGCTCCGCCTCTACGAGCTGATCTGGAGGAGGGCGGTGGCCACCCAGATGGCGGAGGCGGTCTTCGACGCCACCACCGCCAGCATCTCGGCTACCCGGCCGGGGGGTTCGGGGGGTCGGAGGCTCGAAGGCGGAGAGGCCGACCACCAAAGCCGACGACCCCCTGAAGACGAAAGACCGAACACCTACGGGCTGCGGGCCACCGGCCAGACGCTGCGCTTCGACGGTTTCCTCAGGCTCTATCAGGAAGGCCGGGACGAGGAAGAGCCGGAGGAGGGCACCCTTCCGCCGCTCCAGCAGGGCACGGCTCCCACTCTCGAGGCGGTGCGGCCCGAGCAGCATTTCACCCAGCCCCCGCCTCGGTTCACCGAGGCCAGCTTGGTCAAGGAGCTGGAGTCGCTCGGCATCGGCCGGCCCTCCACCTATGCCCAGATCATCGGAACTCTGCAAGATCGCGGCTACGTGGAACTGGACTCCCGCCGCTTCCTGCCCACCGAGCTCGGGGAACGGGTCACCGACGCCCTCAAGCGCCACTTCCCGGAGATCGTCGACGTGGAGTTCACCGCCCGCATGGAGGAGGACCTGGACCGTATCGCCGCCGGAGACCTGCGCTGGCAGCCGCTGGTGCGCACCTTCTACGACCCCTTCGCCCGCCTGGTCGAGAAGAAGGAGGCCGAGGTCACCAAGGACGACTTCATGACCGAGCTCGACCGGGCCTGCCCGAACTGCTCGCGGCCGTTGGTGGAGCGCTTCGGCCGCTTCGGCAAGTTCATCGCCTGTTCCGGCTATCCCGAGTGCGACTACTCCGAGGACCTGCGGGGGCCGCGTCCCGAGCCGGAGCGGCTCGAGGAGCGCTGCCCGGAGTGCGGGGAGGGCCAGCTGGTCCGGCGCACGGGCCGCTACGGGCCGTTCGTGGGCTGCGAGCGCTACCCGGAGTGCCGCTACGTGAAGAAGGAGAAGGCCGTCTCCACCGGAGCACGGTGTCCGGATTGCCGGGAAGGGGAGCTGGTGGCGCGGCGGGGCCGCCGCGGGGTGTTCTACGGCTGCTCCCGTTACCCGCAGTGCCGCTTCACCATCAGCAAGCTTCCCCTGCCAGACCCCTGTCCGGAGTGTGAGGGCCTGGTCACCGAGCAGGACGGCGGGGCGGCCTGCAGCTCCTGTGGCCACGTGGTGCAGGCGGCATCTTGATAGCGTGGTGGCTATGGATCGCCCGGGTATAGCGCAGGGCGGCTCCGCTTGGGAGCTGGTGCGGCGGGGCCCTTTCGCCCGGTTGTGGTGGGCCGGCTTCATCTCCAGCCTCGGTGACTGGGTGGCCTTCCTGGCCACCTTGGCGCTGGCGGCCCGCATCGGCGGCCGGGGGGGCTCGGTGGAGACGGCCATCCTGGTCCCGCTGGTGGCTCGCATCCTCCCCGGCCTGGTGGTGGGCCCCGTAGCCGGGGTGATCGCCGACCGCTGGGACCGTCGCAAGACCATGCTGATCGCCGACCTGGGCCGAGGCGTGCTGGTGCTCGGGCTGCTGTTCGTGGAAGACCTGCGTTCCCTGTTCGCCGTGTCGGTGGCCCTGGAGCTGCTGATGCTGGTGTGGGCGCCGGCCAAAGAGGCCACCGTTCCCAACCTGGTCCCCTCTCACCGCCTGGTCACCGCCAACAGCCTGTCCCTGGGGGCCGCCTACGGGACCTTCCCGCTCGGGTCGGCGGTGTTCGCCCTGCTGGCCAAGCTGGGCGGGGTGATCGTGGGGCTGGGCCTGCTCGTCTCCCCGGAGTCCCTCGCCTTCGTGGTGGACTCGTTCACCTTCCTGGCGGCGGCCTTCCTCATCTGGACCATGCGGTTCCCGGAGCGCCCGGCTCGCCAAGCACCGCCGCCCCGGGCAGGATTCAGCCTCCGGGAGCCGGCGCGGGAGCTCCTGGAAGGCCTGACCTTCGTGGCCACCCGGCGGAAGGTCCGCACGGTGGTGGTGGGCATGGCCACCGCCCTGTTTGGGGGCGGCATGGTGATCGCCCTGGGGCTCCCGTATGCCCGGGGGGTGCTGGGGGCCGACTCGGCCGGGTTCGGGGCCCTGGTCACCGTGCTGGGCACCGGGGCCGGGCTGGGCATGCTGACCATGGCGGCCTTCGGCAGCTACCTGTTCCGCCGGGACGTGATGTTCGGCCTCAGCCTGCTGGTCAGCGGGACGGCATTGGCGGCCGCCGCGCTGATGCGGACGGTCGGCGGGGCGGCCTGGTGGATCTTCCTCTTGGGCTTGGGGAGTGGAGCGGCCTACGTGATGGGCTTCACCCACCTGCACGAAGAGGTGGAGGATCGCATCCGGGGCCGTACCTTCGGAGCCCTGCTCACCCTGGTGAGGAGCGGGATGCTGGCCGCCATCGGCCTGGCCGGCATCTCGGCGGCGGCGTTGCACGGCGTGCTGGCTCCACCATTCGACAACGGGACCCGCAACGTCCTCTTCCTGGGAGGGGTCATCATCGTCCTGGCAGGCTTGGGCACCCTGTGGAGCGTGCGCTCGATGTTCCACCGGCCCAAGCTCACCCCGGAGGCGCTGCGCTCTTTCGAGGCGGCCTCCCGCGATTTCACGTCGCTACGCGGGGGACCTCGCAGCCGGAGCACGGAGGAAGAGCGCCCGCCGGTCGATGACCCGTGACAAACGGCCATTACCTGGTCATCGAGGGTCTGGAGGGAGCCGGTAAGACGACGGTGGCCGGACGGTTGGCCGGCTGGCTGGAGGAACGGGGCGAGTCGGTGGTGGCGGTCCGGGAACCGGGCGGAACCCAGATCGGGGAGCGGATCAGGGAGATCCTGCTCGACCCCGACAGTCGTATCTCCGCCTGGGCCGAGGCGCTGCTGTTCGCCGCCGCCCGGGCCCAGCTGGCCACCGAGGTGGTGGGACCGGCACTGGGGGAGGGCCGGTGGGTGGTGGGCGACCGTTCGGTGTATTCGTCCCTCGCCTACCAGGGGGTGGGGAGACGCCTGGGGATCGAGGCGGTGAGGCAGGTGAACGAAGCCGGTCTCGGGAAGGTGTGGCCGGAGCTGGTGGTGCTGCTCACCGTCGACCCGGACGACGGCTTGGCCCGCCAGCGGGTGGCCGACCGCTTCCGCGGCGAGAAGGGCGCCTTCTGGCGGCGGGTGGCCGGTGCCTTCGAGGAGCTGGCGGCGGCCGAGCCGGACCGCTTCGTCGTCGTGGAGGCGGGCCGGCCGCTCGATGAGGTGGTCGACGAGGTGCTCAAGCTGGTCGGCTCCCGGTGGCCGGTGTGAAGGTTCTCAACGTCTTCGATGACGTGGTGGGCCATCAGCCGGTGCTCGCCTTGCTGGGGCAGGAGCTGGCCCGTCCGGCCCAGGTTTATCTCTTCGTGGGGCCGGGCAGCGTGGGGAAAGCCACCGTGGCCCGCCGCTTCGCCGCCGCTCTCCTCTGCCCTCAGGAAGGAGTGCACGAAGGCACCTGCTCGCACTGCCGGCGGACGCTGGAGGGGAACCACCCGGACCTGACGGTGGTGGAGCCGGAGGGCAGGACGGCCCTCACCGTCGACCAGGCGAGAACGACCGTGGCCGCGGCCACCCTTGCCCCGGTGGAGGCTTCCCGCAAGGTCTTTCTCTTCGAGGAGGCCGGCAGCATGAACGAGCAAGCGGCTAATGCCCTGCTGAAGACCCTGGAGGAGCCCACCGCCAGCACGGTATTCCTGCTGGCGGTGGAGGGGGAAGACGAGCTACCCCCGACCGTCGCCAGCCGGGCCCGGCTCATCTATCTCGGGCGGATAGGCGACGAGGAGGTTGCCGAGTCGCTGGTGAGGATGGGGGTCGAGCCACCGCAGGCCGAGGAGGCATCTCTGATCTCCGGAGGACGCCCCGGCTTGGCGCTGGCCCTGGCCACCCGTCCGGAGGTAGCCGCCTTCCGAAAGGCTTGGCTGGCGGTGCCGCTGCAGGTGAGCCCGCGGCCGGGAGATGCGATTCGCCTGGCGGAGGGCGTGCTCGACGCCGCGGAGCCGCTCTTGGCGGCGCTGAGGGAGCGCCACCAAGCGGAGCGGGCGTCGGTGGACTCGGAGACTCCTTTCCACCGCGCCATGGGCGACCGACAGGAGCGGGAGCTGCGGCGGGCCACCCAGACGCTCTTCGTCACCGGCCTGGAGATCCTCGCCTCGTGGTACCGGGACGCAGCGGCCGCCCAACACGGAGCACCGATCCGCAACCGAGACATCCCGGGAACCGCCCTGGCCTCCCTGTCTCCGCCGGCGGCGGTGGCTGGGGCAGAGCGTGTCCTGGAGGCGGTGGAGGGCCTGCGGGCCAACCAGCGACCTCAGCTGGTGCTGGCCAGCCTCTTCGCCGACCTTGGTGCGGTGGACTGACCCCGGCTTCCCGCAGCCGGGCCGGGCGTTGTGGCGTCCGCTGTGGCCGCTGGCCCGTGCGCTGGCCGCCGCCGGCTGGAGCCTGCGTGTGGAGGGAGCCGCCCACGTACCCCGCAAGGGTTCCCTGGTGGTGGCCGCCAACCACTTCTCCCACCTGGATCCCCCCTTGGTAGGCGTGGCGGTGCGACGGCCGGTTCGCTTCCTGGCACTGGATGAGCTGTTCGGCCTGAATCGCTTCTTCGACGCAGTGTTGCTCGGCCTGGGAGCCATCCCGGTGCCCCGGGGAACCAAGGTACCGATCAGGGCGATGCGAGTCGCCCTTGCCCATCTGGGTCAAGGTGGGGCGGTGGGCGTCTTCCCAGAAGCGCGACGCGTGGATCGTTGGGGGGCGACGGAGCCCCGCCAGGGGGCGGCCTGGCTGTCGCTGCGGAGCGGGGCGCCTCTGTTGCCGGTGGCGGTCTCGGGCACCGACCTCTCCTTCGGGCTCGGCTCGAAGCGGCTCCGGCGGTCCCGCGTCCGGATCGTGCTGGGCCGACCGCTCAATCCGGAGGACTTTCGGGCAAGCGGGCGGGCGGCCATGACCCGGACCTGGCAGGAATGGGTCGAGGAACGACTGAGTGCCCAGCGGTAGATTGCGGCTCAACTACGCGACGACGGGAGGAATGAGCCGATGGCCTTCATCGAGACTTTTGCCGAGGATTCGGCGAACGAAGCGGTGGCCGCGCTCTATGAGGCAGACCGCACCCGCCTGGGCTACGTGGCCAATTACACCAAGACGTTCTCCCACCGTCCCGCCGTGAACCGGGCCTGGGGAGAGCTGAACGGCGCCATCAAGGCCGGTATGGACCTGCGCCGGTACGAGCTGGCCACGGTCGCCGCCGCCCGCCGCCTGCGATCCAGCTATTGCTGCCTGGCCCACGGGAAGGTGTTGGGGGATGAGTTCTTCGACCCGGCCTACACGGCCGAGGTATTCCCGACCGGATGCCGGGAACCGCCAGCGGCCTGGCCGTCGGCAGCAGCCAGCTCGGCGGGAGCTTGGGCCCGCCGCTGGTGGCCGGCCTGCTCTCCATGTCGCCCGGCTTCGCCCTGCCGGCATTGGCCGTGGCCGCGCCTATCGTCCTTTCGGCTGTGGCCATGATGCGCCGGGGAATGTGCGCGACCGGAGCCCGGCGGAGATCGGCCAGCCTTTGTCGCTGCCCGGCCGGGGCCCCGCTGAAGGGAGACTGACGTGAAGGCCGATGTGGTCATCGTGGGCGGGGGACCTGGGGGTTCTGCCAGCTCCCTGTTCCTGGCCGAGAAAGGCATCAGCTCGCTGATCGTCGAGCGAGACGCCTTCCCGCGCTTCCACATCGGGGAATCGATGACCGGTGAGTGTGGGGGCCTGGTCCGCAAGCTGGGTTTCGAGAACGAGATGTTGCGCCGGGGCCACGACCGCCTTTGGTGAGCGGGGGGCCTTGTTGCGCCTTCTGTGGTGAAGCGGAGTCTTTCGAGCGCCGGCTGGTATGCAGTGGCCGACCCGAGCGAGCACCCGATGAAGTATCGGTGTGTATATGTGAGAGCTGCGTAGAGACTCTGGGAGAGATCTTTGATATGCCCGAGTCCGATGGCGTCTCAAGACGTATCCGGCACTCGAATTAAACGGTCCTATCGCCGAGTCTCGACACTTGTGGAAGTAGCGCGCGGTACGAGCAAGGCGGGGCATCCTTCTAGCGCAAACGGGCGCTGGAGCAACAATGCCCCTTTCTCCTGCGTCCGGGACTTGGCCAACTACCACAGCCAGCGCCGCCAGCTTTACGACGACATTTGACCGTGCTCCGGACCATCTCATCGAGAGGTCTTGGATGATGGATGTAGTAGCGGTCGACCTGGTGAGCGGCTAACCGGTCAGCGACCTCGACAACGCGATTCAGTCCGAAGGCTTCAACCAGCTTCACGCTTGCAGGGACCAGCAACACGACTTTCGAGAGCGCCCTCTTGTCCAACCTCTCGGCCCATCGCCGCACCGTTCCCGGGTCGCTTAACGCCCGGGGAATGCGCTGGTCGACCAATCTGTGAACTCCTTTCGGAGACCCTCCGGTAAGGAGGCAACTGCCTTCTGATCTGAAGCCGGGACCGCTGAGAGTGAAAGGGCACGCCTGCGAACCTAGCCTTTGAGACTCGATCGGGGCCAACTTCTCCGCCTGTTCGCCCTCTGGGCGTGTCGGGCCCCCATACAGTTCTCTTCGCAGCTGTGACGCTCTGGCTCCAAAGGGCTTGGGTAGCAGTTGGGTAGCAAAGGGCCGAAGGGGGCCTCGGGCAAGCTCATCGGTGACCGGCACGAAACCTAATCCCGGTAAGGGCATCGACTGGAGCCGGAGAGCGGAATCGAACCGCTGGCCTGCTCATTACGAGTGAGCTGCTCTGCCGACTGAGCTACTCCGGCGCTCAGGGCATGGTAAACCGCCTTTCGGGACGATCCGTTCCCTGAAGAAGTGTCACGGCCCGCTGGTATCGTCCCCGCAAAGACGTAGGGGAATCGATGGCGGATCAAGCCGACTTCGAGCGTGACGCGCTGCAATTCGCCCCCCAGCTCTACTCGGCGGCCCTGCGGATGACCCGCAACCCGGCCGACGCGGAGGATCTCGTCCAGGAGACCTTCCTCAAGGGCTATCGGGCCTATGGCTCCTTCCAGGCCGGCACCAACCTGAAGGCCTGGCTCTACCGCATCCTCACCAACAGCTACATCAACCGCTATCGCCAGGCCCAGCGGCGGCCGGACGAGATCGACCTGGGCGAGCTAGAGAACCTCTACCTCTACCGGCGCCTCAACGACCGGACCGCCGGCGGCGCCGCCCAGAGCGCCGAAGACTTGGTGCTGGAGAGCTTCGTCGAGTCGGAGGTCAAGGAGGCGGTGGAGAGCCTGCCCGAGCACTTCCGGCTGCCGGTGCTGCTGGCCGACGTGGAAGGGTTCTCCTACAAGGAGATCGCCGAGATCCTCGATATTCCCATCGGGACGGTCATGTCGCGGCTCCACCGTGGAAGAAAGCAACTCCAGAAACGGTTGTGGGAGTTCGCGAGAGGGCGAGGACTGCTACCGGAACCCGAGACAGAGAGCGGAAGGTGAATCAAGGCTGCCGCGAAGCGATTGCCCAGGTCTATCCGTATATCGATGGGGAGATGACCTGGCTCCGGCGTCGGCGGGTGGCCTGGCACCTTCGCAAGTGCCAACCGTGCCGGTGCGCCTTCGAGTTTGAGGAGAAGTTGAAGCGGGTAATCCGAGAGCGGACCGGCGAGGTTCCACCCCCGGAACTCATCGACCGCCTTCGTGCGTTTCTACGAGAGAACGGGGTGGCTCAGGGCTGAGAGCCGGTCTGAGGAGGCTTTCTTATGGCGGAGAACGTCCTCAAGGGACATCGTATCAAGGGCGGCATTCGAGCCTCTCGCACCTACGACGAGGGCCGGGTCTGCGCGCACAAGGGCTGCCGGACCAAGCTGTCCCGCTACAACCGTCGCGACTACTGCTACACCCACGCTCCGGTTCGCTTTCCCCGCTTGCGCGGCCGAATCGTGGAGTCCTGACTTCGGCGGGGGTCATGCGACCGTTACCCTGGCCGCATGTCGACCCTGCTGAGGTGGGCCCTGGCGAGCATTGTCATGCTGGCGCCGGCTGTATCCGTCTGGGCGGCTGAGCCCCCCTCCCTGCTCGCCCAGCAGACCACCACCACCCAGGCCGAGACCACCACGGTGCCGGCCGGGCCGGCTCCCCAGCCGGCCGTCACCACCATCCCGGAGGAGCCCGAGTCGCCCGAGAACGCCTGGACGTATCGCTATCTGGTGCCCACCGCCGTGTTGCTGGGGGTGGTGACGGCGATCGGGATCATCATCGCCTACTTCTTCAAGGTGACCCGCTCCCGCTATCGGGTCGTCGAGTGAGCCCGACCCGGCTGGACTGGCAGGTGGCGGAGTCGGTGGCCGGAAGGCTCGCCGGAACTTACCCCCTGGAGGGAACGTATCACGAGGCGATCCTGGCCCACCAAGCGCCCGACCTGGTCGGCCGCGCCTCGCGAATGGTGGAGGAGGAGACTGGACTGGCCGCCGCCGGCGAGCCGGAGGTGCGGGTCGCCACCCGCCGCCAGTGGGTGGCCGGCAACGTGGCGGTGTTCTCGCGCCTGCTGGCCCCCGCCGAGGCGCGCCTGGCCGATCGGATGCACGGGTTGAGCCGGGCGGTGGCGGGGCGGGTGATGGCGGCCGAGGTGGGGGCACTGCTCGGGCTGCTGGCCCGCCGGGTGCTCGGCCAATACGACCTGGTCCTTCCCACCGGGGGCCGCGCCGAGCCCGGTGACACCGTGGTCCTGGTGGGCGCCAACGTGATGTTGATGGAGCGTCTGCACGGCTTCCGCCCGGCCGAGTTCCGGCTCTGGCTGGCGCTTCACGAGTGCACCCACCGCCTGCAGTTCGTGGGCGTGCCCTGGATGCGGGAGCACTTCCTCGGCCTGGTGGAGCGGCTGGTGGAGTCCGCGGTGCCGGAGCCGGGTCGGCTGGCCAGGGTGGCCCTCGAGTTGCGCCGGGCGGCGGTGGCCGGCGAGCCGATGCTCGGCGAGGCCGGGCTGGTGGGCTTGCTGGCCAGCCCGGCCCAGCGGGAGCTCATCGACCAGGTGCAGGCCCTCATGTCCCTGCTGGAAGGGCATGGCCACGTGGTCATGGACCGGATAGGGGAGCGGGTGCTGGTCGGCCAGGCCCGTATGTCACGCGTGCTGCGCCGGCGCCGCGAGGACCTGAAGAGCTCGCTCTTCTTCCGGCTCACCGGGCTGGAGATGAAGCTCAACCAGTACGAGCTGGGCGAGCGCTTCGTGCTGGGGGTGGAGCGTCAGGCGGGACCAGGGGCCCTGGAGCGAGCCTGGCAGGCTCCCGAGCACCTCCCCACCCTGGAGGAGATTCGGCGCCCGGGTCGATGGCTGGCTCGGGTCGCCTGAAGGAGCTGGCCGAGGCGGTCCGGGAACGAGCGGGTCCGCACCTTCCCTCCGGCCCTCGGCTGGTGGCCCTGAGCGGGGGAGCAGACAGCGCCGTCTGTGCCTGGGTGGCCGGGGAGACGGGCGAGACCCGAGCCGTGTTCGTGGATCATGGCCTGCCTGCCTCTCCGCTCATGGCGGGGGCCGCCCGGGAGGTGGCGCGCTTCCTCGAGATGGAGCTCACCGAGGTGGCGGTGAGCTTGGACGAGGGACCCTCCCCCGAGGGACGGGCTCGAGAGGCCCGCTATCGAGCCCTTCACAACGCCCTGCACCCCGAGGAGTGGCTACTGGTGGGGCACACGTTCGACGACCAGGCAGAGACCGTGCTCGCCAACCTGCTGCGGGGGGCCGGCCCGGAGGGATTGGCCGGCATGCCGGTGCGCCGGGATCGGTTGCTCCGCCCGCTCCTCGGTGTGACCCGGGCGGAGACCAGGGAGCTGGCGTCCTTGCTGGGGATCCCCTACCGGGACGACCCTGCCAATCTGGCCTCAGAGCCCCGTCGCAACGCCCTCCGCCGGGAGGTCATCCCGGCGCTCGAGGCCCGCTACAACCCGGCCCTGAGAAGAGTTCTGGTGCGCACCGCCGGCCTGCTGGCGGCCGATCAGCAGCTCCTGGAGTCGAGGGCGGCCGCCGTCCCTATCAGCCGCCAGGGCCCCGTGGTGAGCCTGCCGGCCCCTCTGCTCGGCACCCTTCCCGGTCCGGTGGCCGCCCGGGCCGTGCGAAAGGCCCTGCGAATGGCTCGAGGACCCCACGCGGGCTCCGCCGCCGAGGTGGAGATGGTGCTGGAGGTGGCTCGGGGCGAGCGGTCGGCCGCCACCCTGGCGGGGGCGGTGGCGGTGAAGCGGGAAGGGCCGTGGGTGGTGCTGCGCGCCGGCCCGGAAACCGCTCCGGAGCCGGTGGCCCTCGCCCTCCCCGGGGAGGCCACCTATGGAAGGTGGCACCTGGAAGCGTGGCTGGAGACCTCCCCTCCGTCGGCCTGGCCGCTCTCGGCCTGGACAGTGGTCTTGGACGCCGACCTGGTGGGGCCGCGGGTCCGGGTACGTCCTGCCCGAGAGGGCGGACGCATTGCCTTGCCCAAGGGCCACAAGGCGGTAGCCGACGCCCTGGGCGAGGCCAGTGTGCCCCCCCGCCTGCGGTCCGGCTGGCCGGTAGTGGAGAAGGAGGGGGAGATCCTCTGGTTGCCCGGAGTGCGCACCGCTCCCTTCGGTTGGGTGGGGGCGGGCACCACCCGCTACCTTTGGGCGTCGGCAACCCGAGCATAGGACTGTGGCACAACGAGACCTGGCTTCCCCCTCCCCGGCCCTCCCCCCAAGGGGGAGGGAGAGTGGCTCCCGAGCCCTCAGCCCAAGGGGGAGGGCGAGCTGCTCATGAAGATCGGCAAGGTGGTGGTGACCGAGGAGGAGATCTCCCGCAAGATCGAGGAGCTGGGGGCGCAGATCACCGCCGATTACCGGGAGCGGGATCTCCTCTTGGTGGGTGTCCTCAAGGGCGCCTTCATCATCATGGCCGACCTGTCGCGCTGTATCGATCTCCCGTTGGAGTTCGACTTCATCGCGGTGTCGTCGTACGGGGCGGCCACTCAGACCTCCGGGGTGGTGCGCATCCTCAAGGACCTCGACCAGGAGATCGCCGGCCGAGACGTCTTGATCGTGGAGGACATCATCGACTCCGGGCTCACCCTCAATTACCTTCTGAAGAACCTCAAGGTACGCCAACCGGCCTCGCTGGAGGTGGCCGCCCTCTTGATAAAGCAGGGCATCCAGCGGGTTCCCTTGAGGATCCGCTACCAGGGATTCTCGATCCCCCCCGACTTCGTGATCGGTTACGGGCTCGACTACGCCGGTCGCTATCGAAATCTTCCCTATGTCGCCTTGCTCGACTCGGAGTAGGCGGGTCTCCCGTTATCGGTCCGGGTGGCATACGATGGAAGCTGCGCGCCGACCTTCAGAGCGAGTGACGGTCGGCCGAAGAGAGGAGATCGGGGAGTGAGCACGCCCGTCGAAGGAGGACGGTGAACCGAACCGCCCGGAACATCCTGATCTACGGAGCAATCGTCCTGGTGCTGGTGTGGGGCTTCCAGGCGGTGATGCAAGGCGCCACCGCCCCCGAGCAGATCACTCTCGACAAGTTCGAGGAGCTGGTCGCCCAGGACAAGGTGGTGCGGGCCACCATCCGCCAGAAGTCCAACGTCGTCGAGGGGCAGCTCAAGTCCGGCACCCTGCCCAATGGCGAGCTCGAGTTCATCACCCCCTATCCCGACGGCTACGAGGGCGACCTCACCCAGCTGTTGCTCAGCAACCAGGTGGAGACCGAGGTCGACCAGGAGGCTCCCTCGATCTTCGCCCTCTTCCTCAGTGCCCTGCCGTGGCTGGTGATGGTGGGCTTCTTGGTCTTCCTGATGGTGCAGATGCAGGGAGGCGGCAACCGGGTGATGTCGTTCGGCAAGGCCCGCGCCAAGCAGGTGACCAAGGACCAGCCCAAGGTGACCTTCAAGGACGTGGCCGGCCTCGACGAGGCGGTGGAGGAGCTGGAGGAGATCAAGGACTTCCTGGCCTCGCCCCAGAAGTTCCGCGCCATGGGGGCCAAGATCCCCAAAGGGGTCCTCCTCTACGGCCCGCCGGGGACCGGCAAGACCCTGCTCGCCCGGGCGGTGGCCGGCGAGGCGGGGGTGCCCTTCTTCTCCATCTCCGGCTCCGACTTCGTGGAGATGTTCGTAGGGGTGGGGGCCTCGGTGACCGGCGACACCCCGGTCCTCGTTCGCGACTCCGAAGGCACTCGCCTCGTGCCGATCGGCGAGCTCGTAGACCGTTTCTACCCCCAGGGCGCAGATGGTTATGTGGCGCCGGTAACTGGAGTGGAGACCTTGGGCTACGAACCGCGCCGTTCGGGGTTCCGCGGCCTGGATGGCTTCGGCGGGAGTGCCTGGCAGTCGGTCTCGGGTGTCTACCGCCACCGCGTCGATGAGATCTTGGAGATCGAGTACCTGGGTGGAACCATCCGCACGACGGGCGATCACAGCGTCTTCGTCCGCCGGCACGGTGGCATCAAGCCGGTCGCGGCCCGGGACCTCAAGGTCGGAGACGTGTTGGTCGATCTGCCATACAAGACCCGAACCGGCTTCGTCCCTGGCTTGGGGACCGTCCATGAGCTCCGCGCCCACGGTTTTGAGGAGCTCGACTTGCAGTTGACTCTTCCCATTGAGGAACTGGATCCCGAGCTGGAGTGGCGGCACGCCTTTGCCCTCGCCGCCGCAGGGACGATGACCCAAGCCGCTATCGCCGAACGTATCGGCGTCTCCCAGGTGGCCCGGGAAGTGGTGTTGAGCCTCCCCCTCATGAAGCTCTTCGGCTACTACACGGCCGAGGGGCGGGCTAATGGGGACCTCGAGTTCTGCTTCGGAACCCACGAAGCTGAGCTCATCGCCGACTGCACGGGCCTGATGCTGGAAGCGTTCGGACTGGAAGCCTCGGTCTATCAAACCGAGGAGAATTCGACCCGTTTGCTCTACTACTCGGCGCCCCTCGGACGGTTCTTCACGCGCCATTGCGGCGGCAACGGAAGCCGTAACAAGCACATCCCCGAGATCCTCTGGACGCTGCCGCGTCCTTATTTCCTCGCCTACCTGGAGGGCTACTTCAAGGGAGACGGCTACCGCTCCTCAGAGGGAGAGCTGATCATGACGTCGGTGAGCCGGCAGCTGATCCGCGAGCTCGCCTGGTTGTGCGCCATGCACGGCATAAAGGCCGGAATTCGCCACGGGTACCAGCAGGGTGGCCGGGTGATCAGATCGGCCCCCCTACCGGACGGGGAGTACTGGTCGCTCGTCATCGGCAAGACCAGTGATCCCTTCGCCGACGAGGCGGGGGACCACCAGCACAAGAAGCCGGTCATCACTCACATCACGCTTCGGCGACACGACGAGTACGTCTACGACCTCTGTGGCTGCACCAACGAGGCTTTCTTCGGCGGCGACAAGCCGGTACTGCTTCACAACAGCCGCGTCAGAGACCTCTTCGAGCAGGCCAAGGCGGCCGCTCCGGCCATCGTGTTCATCGACGAGATCGACGCGGTTGGCCGCCACCGCGGAGCCGGGCTGGGGGGCGGCCACGACGAGCGGGAGCAGCCCCTCAACCAGCTCCTGGTGGAGATGGACGGCTTCGACGTCAAGACCGGTGTGATCCTCGTGGCGGCCACCAACCGGCCGGACATCCTCGACCCGGCCTTGCTCCGCCCGGGGCGCTTCGACCGGCAGGTGGTCATCGACCGGCCCGACCTCAAGGGGCGCCTCGCCATCCTGGACGTCCACGCCCGCGGTAAGCCGCTGTCCAAGGACGTGGAGCTGGAGGTGCTGGCCCGGCAGACCCCCGGCTTCACGGGAGCCGACCTGGCCAACCTCATCAACGAGGCGGCCCTGCTGGCCGCCCGGCACAACCTCAAGGAAGTCGGCATGACCGAGCTCGAGGAGTCGATCGAGCGGGTCATCGCCGGGCCGGAGCGGCGCAGCCGCCTCCTCTCCGACGAGGAGAAGCTGGTCACCGCGTACCACGAGACCGGCCATGCCCTGGTCGGGCACGTGCTCCCCAAGGCCGACCCGATCCACAAGGTGACCATCATCCCCCGCGGCCGCAGCCTGGGCCACACCCAAGCCCTTCCCACCGAGGACCGCTACATGATGCGGCGCAGCGAGCTGGTCAACCAGCTGGCGATGCTGCTCGGGGGGCGCACCGCCGAGGAGGTGATCTTCGCCGACCCCACTACCGGGGCGGCCGACGACATCGACAAGGCCACCCAGATCGCCCGCCAGATGGTGATGGAGTATGGGATGTCCGACCGCCTGGGGCCCATGCAGTACGGCCGGCCCGACGGGGAGGTCTTCCTGGGTCGCGACTACGTGCGCCAGCAGGACTACTCGGACGAGGTGGCCTCGCTCATCGACGAGGAGGTCCGCAAGCTGATCACCGCCGCCCACGAGGAGGCCCGACAGATCCTCACCCACCACCGGGAGGCTCTCGACCGGATGGCCAATGTGCTGCTCGAGAAGGAGAGCCTCGACGCCAAGGAGATCGCCGAGATCTTCTCCGACGTGCCCAAGTGGGAGCACGCCCGCAACGGCTCGATGCGCATCCAGGTTCCCAAGCCACAGGAGCGGTCACCGAAGAGCGGAGTGGCCGCCAGCCAGGAGTCCAAGCGTTCCAAGAGCTGACGGGGGCCCGGTGAGCCAAGAGCACATCGACCTGGGAGCCATTGCTGACGCGGTGCGCGCCATCTTGAAAGCCGTCGGGGAGGATCCGGAGCGACCCGGGCTCCAAGGGACGCCCGAGCGGGTGGCCCGCTTCTACGCCGAGGCCTTCTCGGGCCTTCACGAGGACCCCCGGGCGATCCTCACCGAGGTGCAGGTGGCGGAGGCGCACGAGGAGATGGTGATGGTGCGCGACATCCCGTTCGCCAGCCTCTGCGAGCATCACCTCATCCCCATGGTCGGCAGGGCGCACGTGGCCTATCTCCCCCGCGGGGGCCGCCTGACCGGGCTCTCCAAGCTGGCTCGTCTGGTGGAGGTGTACTCCCGTCGGCCCCAGGTGCAGGAGCGGCTCACCAGCCAGATCGCCGACACTCTCATGGAGGCGCTCGATCCGCTGGGGGCACTGGTGGTGATGGAGGCCGAGCATCTCTGCATGACCATGCGGGGGGTTCGCAAGCCGGGGGCGATCACCGTCACCTCGGCCGTGCGGGGCCGGCTGGCCGAAGATCCCGGCCTGCGCGCCGAGGCCTTCTCGCTGGTGGCCGGAGGCCGCTGACGCTCAGGACCTGGCAAGTCCGGGGTAGGAGCCTCTCCAACGACGACCACACCCTGGTGATGGGGGTGCTCAACGTCACCCCGGACTCCTTCTCGGACGGGGGCCGCTTCGTGGACCGCGCCCGGGCGGTCGAGCATGGGGTGCGGCTCTGGGAGGAGGGAGCCGATCTGGTGGACGTGGGAGGCGAGTCGACCCGCCCGGGCGCCGCGGAGGTCTCCGCCGAGGAAGAGCGGACCCGGGTGGTGCCGGTGGTGGGTGAGCTGGCCGAGCGGGGAATGGTGGTCTCGATCGACACCTCCAAGCCGCA
Source organism: Acidimicrobiia bacterium (assembly GCA_050742155.1). Taxonomy (GTDB): domain Bacteria; phylum Actinomycetota; class Acidimicrobiia; order Spongiisociales; family JALYHC01; genus JBOGFC01. The sequence continues at coordinate 25,228 of JBOGFC010000255.1, read as the reverse complement.
AGTGGCCGAGGCGGCCCTGCGGGTCGGGGCGCAGGTGGTCAACGACATCTCGGCCCTGGGCGACCCGGCTATGGCCGGGCTGGTGGCCGAGAGCGGGGCCGGACTGGTGCTCATGCACATGCAGGGCACGCCCCGCACCATGCAGGCCGACCCCCGCTACCAGGATGTGGTGGCCGAGGTCCGGGAGTTCCTGCTGGCACGGGCCGCCCGCGCCGAGCAGGCCGGCATCGACCCGGCCCGGATCTGCCTCGACCCCGGGATCGGGTTCGGCAAGCTCCTGGAGCACAACCTGGCCCTCCTGGCCCACCTCGGAGCTTTGGTGGAGACCGGCTACCCGGTGCTGGTGGGCACCTCCCGCAAGTCCTTCCTCGGCCAGATCCTCGACGGCCTGCCTCCGGAGGAGCGAGAGGAGGGGACGGCCGCCACCCTGGCCCTGGCCGTCGAGCGAGGCGCCACCGCCGTGCGGGTCCACGATGTCGTCATGGCCAGGCGGGTCACCAGGGTGGCCGACGCTATCGTCCGGGCGGCAGAAAGGGAACGGGCGTGGCGGGCCTGAGGCCTCGGACCTTCGTGTGGGTGATGGCGGAGCGGCTGGCGGTCTCCGAGCGGGTGGGGGGCTACGGGGTCCACCACCGGCGGGTGCGACGGGAGGAGGAGGTGACCTGGCTGAAGGAGGCCGGCATCAACACAGTCATCTCACTGCTGGCCGGCAATCAGAACTTTGCCAGCTACCGGGCGGCCGGCTTCCGCATCTATCACCGTCCGCTGGTGGGGGAGTTCGAGCCGGAGGAGGTGCGCCTGGTGTTCGCCACCATCCACGAGGCCCTCTCCGACCCGGCGGCCAAGGTGCTGCTCCACCGAGACATCATCGACGACACCGTGGCCGGGGTTCTGGCCGGCTACCTCATGTACGCCGGGCTGGTCACCGAGCCCATCGTGGCGCTGGCGGCCATTCAGCAGATCATCGGGCGGCCGATGGGCCCCGAGGGTCGTCGGCTCTTGCCGGTGCAGACTGGGTAGGCGGTGTTCCAGAGATTCACCGACCGGGCCCGGCGGGTGGTGGTACTGGCTCAGGAGGAGTCGCGCCTCCTCAACCACAACTACATCGGCACGGAGCACATCCTGTTGGGGTTGGTGCACGAGGGGGACGGCGTCGCCGCCCGGGCCCTGGAAGGCCTTGGTGTCAACCTCGATTCGGTCCGCCGCCTGGTGGTGGAGATCGTCGGCCCCGGCTCCGAGGCCCCGACGGGGCACATCCCCTTCACCCCCCGCGCCAAGAAGGTGCTGGAGCTGAGCCTGAAAGAGTCGCTCCGGCTGGGGCACAACTACATCGGTACGGAGCACATCCTCTTGGGGATCATCCGGGAAGGGCAGGGGGTGGCGGCCCAGGTCCTCCAGAAGCTGGGAGTCGACTTCCCCAAGGCCCGGGAGGCGGTGATGGGGCTGCTGGGCCAGGGGGCCGGTGAGCCGGCCCCTCCTCCGATGATGCTGTCCGCACGGGGGGCCGACCGGATCGAGCTGCGCGGCATCCGGGTGTTCGGCTACCACGGGGCCATGCCGGAGGAGCAGCAGGAGGGCCAGGAGTTCCTCATCGACGTGACGCTTCACCTGAGCCTGGCCGCGGCCGGGGCTTCCGACCAGCTCGAGCACACCGTCGACTATCACGAGCTGGCCGAGCGGGTGGCCGGGCGGGTGGCCGAGGAGCGCTGGAACCTGCTGGAGAGGGTGGCCGAGCGAGTGGCCGAGCTGGCCATGGAGGACCGCCGGGTGCACACCGTTGAGGTGACGGTCCGCAAGCCCCAGGCGCCGGTCGAGGTGCCGATCGAGCACGTAGCGGTGACCATCACCCGGAACCGGTGACCATGGCAGCGATCGGCCTGGGGTCCAACCTGGGCGATCGGCGCGGCCACCTTCGGGCGGCGGTCCAGGGCCTCCGTGAGCAGGGGGAGCTGGTGGGGGTGTCCTCCCTCTACGAGACCGAGCCCCTCGGCGGACCCGAGCAAGGGCCGTATCTCAACGCGGTCGTCCTGCTCGACACCGAGCTCACGCCCTCCGAGTTGCTCGAGGCGTGTCTCGAGCTGGAACGGGCGACGGGGCGAGAACGCCGGGAGCGCTGGGGTCCTCGCACCCTGGACCTCGACCTGCTGCTCTACGGGACCGAGGAGGTCGACCAACCGGGCCTGACCGTGCCGCACCCGGCGCTGGCCGACCGCCGCTTCGTGGTGGAGCCTCTGCTGGAGTTGTGGCCGGAGGCCCGGATGCCCGACGGCCAGCCGATCGGCGACTTCTGGGCGGACCTCCTCCATCAGCAGGCGGAGATCGTCCAAGGTCCCGGCTGGGCCACTCCCCCTCCCTCCGGGAGGGGGCCGGGGGGAGGGTAACCTCCCGGCCATGCTCCTCGCCATCGACATGGGCAACACGGAGACGGTGCTGGGGGTGTTCGAGGGAGAGCGCCTGGTCGACCACTGGCGAGTGGCCACCGTGCGGAGCCGCACGGCCGACGAGTACCGGCTGCTCCTCTCCGGTCTGTTGGGCTTGGGCGACCTCGATCCCAAGCGCCACTTGACGGGAGCGTCGCTGGCCACCGTGGTGCCCCCGGCGATGACCATCCTGGAGCGGGTGCTCTTAGAGATGGTCCCGGGACCCGTGGTGACGGTGGGTCCCGGAGTGAAGACCGGCATACCCATCCTGATCGACAATCCGAAGGAGGTCGGAGCCGACCGGGTGGTCAACTCGATCGCCGCCCTCGAGAAGTATGGGAGCCCGGCGGTGGTGGTCGACTTCGGCACCTCAACCAACTTCGACATCGTCTCCCGAAACGGCGAGTACATCGGTGGAGCGATCGCCACCGGGCTGGAGGTATCGCTGGACGCCTTGGTGGGAGCGGCCGCCGCCCTACGGCGGGTGGAGCTCAAGCCGCCCCGTTCCCCGGTTGGGAAAGGCACCGTGGAGGCCATGCAGAGCGGGCTTCTCTACGGGCACGCCGGCATGGTGGACGGCCTCATCGAGCGGATCGTGGCCGAGCTGGGCCCCGACACCCGGACGGTGGCCACCGGCGGACTGGCCGCGACGGTGGTCCCTCATTGTCGATCGGTCGAGGTGGTCGACGAGTTCCTCACCCTGGACGGGCTCCGCATCGTCTACCACCGCAACACCTGATGACCCTCGAGCGCCCGTTTGCGCCGGACAGCCGGGCCGGCGAGCTCCATCAGGCGTACGGCGGCCTTCCTCCGGGATCGGAGACCGGTCGACGGGTGACGGTGGCCGGAAGGCTGGTGCTGATGCGCACCCACGGGCGGCTCACCTTCGGGGAGTTGCAGGACTGGTCGGGCCGGGTGCAGCTCTTCGTCGACCAGAGCGTCCTGGGGGACCAGAGATACGCGGAGTTCTCCGATCTGGACCTGGGGGACTGGGTGGGCGCCTCGGGCGAGGTGATCACCACCAAGCGGGGCGAGCTCTCGGTGCGGGTGGAGGAGCTCTGCTTGCTGGCCAAGGCGCGGCGCCCGCTGCCGGAGAAGTGGCACGGCCTCAAGGACCTCGAGCAGCGCCACCGGCGCCGCTATCTCGACCTGGTCTCCAACGAAGAGGCTCGTCGTACGGTCATACGGCGTGTCGAGACGGTCAGGGCGCTACGCCTCGCCTTCGAGCGGCGTGGGTTCGTAGAGGTGGAGACCCCCATGCTCCAGCCCCAACCCGGGGGGGCGCTGGCCCGCCCCTTCGTCACCCACCACAATGCCCTGGATCTGGATATGTACCTGCGGGTGGCTCCGGAGCTCTATCTGAAGCGGCTGGTGATCGGGGGAATGGAGCGGGTCTTCGAGATCAACCGCAACTTCCGCAACGAGGGTGTGTCACCCTGGCACAACCCGGAGTTCACCATGCTGGAGGCCTATGAGGCCTACGCCGATTACCTGGACATGATGGAGCTCGTGGAGGGGGTGGTGGCCGAGGTGGCGGAAGGGGTGACCGGCGGGACGACGGTCGACTACCAAGGGAAGCAGGTCGACTTCACCCCACCCTGGCGGCGGGTGAGCTACCTGGAGGCGGTGGAAGAGCACACCGGGATCGCCTTCGACCTCTCTTCCGGGTTGGACCAGGTCCGACGGCTGGCCGGGCCGCTCGGGATCGCCCCGGAGCCCGGCTGGGGGGCGGGGAAGATCGTGGCCGAGGTCTTCGAGCGGCATGCCGAGCCGAAGCTGTGGCAGCCGATCATCGTCACCGATCACCCCAAGGAGACCTCCCCGCTGGCCCGCACCCACCGGGACGACCCCAACCTGGTGGAGCGCTTCGAGGCGATCGTGGCCGGAACGGAGCTGGCCAACGCCTTCTCGGAGCTCACCGACCCCGTCGAGCAGCGCCGCCGCTTCGAGGAGCAGGCCCGGGCACGGGCGGCCGGCGACGAGGAGGCCCATCCCATCGACGAGGACTTCCTGCTCGCCCTGGAGTACGGCATGCCCCCCACCGGTGGATTGGGGATCGGGGTCGACCGCCTCGTGATGCTCCTCACCGACCAGCCCTCGATCCGCGAGGTCATCCTCTTCCCTCACCTCCGCCCGGAGTCCTAGCGCCTAGCGCAGTTTCCCGTTTTGGCGCGGAAAGATCACACCCTGGTGTGAAGTTTGCGCGCCAGAAGGGCGGTGGAGGTTCTGTCACACCCGACGATCACAATTGCGCGGCATGTCGGTTGACGACGACCTCAGATGGCTGGCCGAGCATCAGCACGGGGTCATCACCCGCGATGACGCTCGAAACCTTGGGCTCTCTCGCCAGGCGCTCTACCATCGCCTGGCGGGGCCCGACTGGCGGCGGATTACCCCGAGAGTCCTCCGGCTGGCCGGGGCGCCCGAAACCGATGCCCAGAGGGCGATGGCTGCGGTGCTCGATGCAGGCCCGGGGACGGTGCTCTCTCACTCGTCCGCAGCAGCCTGGTGGGGGCTTCCCGGATTCAAACTCAGACCGTTACACATCAGTCGGCCACGAAACGGTGCTCGGCGCCCCGCTCGCCTGTCTCGCGTTCATCTGCCCCGCTTCCTCCCTCCCGAGCACTGCGAGATGCTCGACGGTGTCCCGATCGCCTCGCCTGCTCTGGTGCTCTTCCAGTTGGCCGGGCAGGTCCATCCCCTGCGGGTCGCGCGGGCCTGCGACAACGCCTGGGGGATGGGGTTGGTGTGCGGCCGGACGCTCCATGCCTTGCTCGACCAGCTTGCCGAGCATGGTCGGAACGGCATCACCGTCATGCGGGAGATCCTCGCTGAGCGGCCGCCCGGTTACGTGCCTCCCGCCAGCGGTCTCGAGCGCAGGTTCGCCCGGATCCTGGAGGAAGCTGGTGAGGAGCCGATGCGACGACAGGTGGATGTCGGAGGGGAAGCTTGGGTCGGCCGGGTGGACTTCGCGGATCCATCGCTCCCCTTGCTGGTGGAGATCAACAGCGAGAGGTACCACAGCGCACTGCTCGACCGGCAGGCCGACCAGGCTCGCTACGAAGCCCTCCGGGCTGCCGGCTTCACGGTGCTGGTGTTCTGGGATACCGAGGTCTGGCACGAGCCCCATCGGGTCGTCCTGGAGGTACGGCGGGCTCGTGTGGCGTTACGGGCGGGCTTCCCTGTCGGCGTTCTGGCGCGCAGTGATCACACCAGAGTGTGAAGTTTGCGCGCCAAAACCCCCAAAACCGTGCTCAGGCCCTGGCCATCTCCACCCGCTGGAGGAGGTAGCGGCCCAGGCTCATGAGCACATCGCGGGCTTGCCCGGCGGGCAGCTGGGCGGCGGCCGCCTCGGCCCGCCGGACCCGCTCGGTGGCCTCGGCCAACACGCGCTCGATGGCCCCGCTGCGATGCACGAGCTCGGCCACTTCCGCCACCGCGTCGGGGTGGTACGGGTGGCCGCCGGCCAGCAGGGAGTGCATGCGGTCCCCCGCCGAGCCTTCCAGGGCGTGCAGCACCGCCAGCGTGAACTTGCCCTCGGCGATGTCCGAACGGACCGGCTTGCCGAGGAACTCCTCGGACGCCACCAGGTCGAGCAGGTCGTCGGTGAGCTGGAAGACCATCCCCACCTCCCAGGCCCAGGTGCTCACGCCTTCCACCACCTCGGGGGAGGCATCGGAGGCCATCGCACCGAGGCGGGCGGAGGTACGGATCAAGCTGGCCGTCTTTCGCTCGATCACCCGGTAGTAGTCGGCCGGCTTCTGGACGAGCTCGCCGGCCAGCTCCAGCTCGAGCACCTGGCCCTCACAGAGCTGGGCGTAGGTGCGGGCCAGGATCACCACTGCCTCGAGGCCCAGGCTGGTGGCGGCCACCTCCGAGGCGCGGGCCATCAGGAAATCTCCGGCCAGGATGGCCGCCGTGTTTCCCCACGTGGCGTTGACCGAATCGATGCCGTGTCGGGTGCTGGCCTCGTCGATCACGTCGTCGTGGCAGAGGCTCCCCACGTGGATGAGCTCCACGGCCGTCCCCGCCTCTACGGGCCGTCGGTCATCGGCGGGCCCCAGCTCGGCGGCCACCGCTGCCAGGAGGGGGCGAAGCCGCTTGCCGCCCGACTCGATGAGGTGGCGGGCGATCTTGGTGAGGAACTCGTCTTCGGACTCCGTGATCTGGTTGAGGCGCTGCTCGACCAGGGACAGTCGCTCCCATACCCGGGGGATGGGCACCAGCTCCACGACGTTCACGGATTCCATCGGCTCGGGCGATGGTAGTTGGTGGCCGGCGCCCCGGACTAGATCACTCACATCGCGCGTTGAAACAATGACCCTCCAGGTGGGAGGCAGGCCGGCCGAGGCTTCCTGGCGAAGGAAGGGTCCCGGTTATACTGGCGGGGGCGCCCCCACCGAAGCAGGGAGCGCCCGACGCATAGATGGGAGGCGAGGGCCTTGTTCGAGCGGTTCACGGACCGGGCACGAAGAGTGGTGGTCCTGGCTCAAGAGGAAGCGCGCCTCCTCAACCACAACTACATCGGCACCGAGCACATCCTGCTCGGCCTGATCCATGAAGGCGAGGGCGTGGCCGCCCGGGCGCTGGAGAGCCTGGGCATCAACCTCGACTCGGTGCGCCAGCAGGTGGTGGAGATCATCGGCCAGGGACAGCAGTCGCCCAGCGGCCACATCCCCTTCACCCCCCGGGCCAAGAAGGTGCTCGAGCTGAGCCTTCGGGAAGCGCTCCAGCTCGGGCACAACTACATCGGCACCGAGCACATCCTGCTGGGCCTCATCCGGGAGGGGGAGGGCGTGGCCGCCCAGGTCCTCCAGAAGCTCGGGGCCGACCTTCCCAAGGTGCGCCAGACCGTCATCCAGCTGCTCTCCGGGGTGCAGGGAGAGGAGACCACCGGCCCGGCCGGCCGGGAGAGCGCCCCCTCCGGATCGACGGTCCTCGACCAGTTCGGCCGCAACCTCACCCAGATGGCGCGGGAGAAGAAGCTCGACCCGGTGATCGGCCGCATCCGCGAGATCGAGCGGGTCATGCAGATCCTCTCCCGGCGTACCAAGAACAACCCGGTGCTGATCGGGGAGCCCGGGGTGGGCAAGACCGCCATCGTGGAAGGGCTGGCGCAACGCATCGTGGCCGGCGACGTCCCCGAGACCCTCCACGGCAAGCAGCTCTACACGCTCGACCTGGGCGCCCTGGTGGCCGGCTCCCGCTATCGGGGCGACTTCGAGGAGCGCCTCAAGAAGGTCCTGAAGGAGATCCGCACCCGGGGCGACATCATCCTCTTCATCGACGAGATCCACACCCTGGTGGGGGCCGGCGCCGCCGAGGGGGCCATCGACGCTGCCTCGATCCTCAAGCCGATGCTGGCCCGGGGGGAGCTGCAGACCATCGGGGCCACCACGCTGGAGGAGTACCGCAAGTATCTCGAGAAGGACTCCGCTCTGGAGCGGCGCTTCCAGCCGGTGCAGGTGGACGAGCCCACTGTGGCCGAGACCATCCTGATCCTGCAGGGCCTCCGGGACCGATACGAGTCCCACCACAACGTGCACTTCACCGAGCAGGCGCTGGTGTCGGCCGCCAACCTGGCCGACCGCTACATCTCCGACCGGTACCTGCCCGACAAGGCGATCGATCTCATCGACGAGGCCGGCAGCCGGATGCGCATCTACCGCAAGTGGGCCTCTCCTCAGTTCAAGGAGCTCGAGGACCAGCTCTCCAAGGTGCGGACCCAGAAGGACGATGCCGCCCAGGCCCAGCAGTACGAGCGGGCCGCCCAGCTGCGCGACCAGGAGAAGGCCCTCATCGGGGAGCGGTCCCAGATGGAGGACCAGCTGCGCCGGTCGGGCGAGGACATCAGCTCCACCATCGACGAGGAGGAGATCGCCGAGGTGCTGGCCCAGTGGACCGGCATTCCGGTCCAGGCCCTCACAGAGGAGGAGTCGGCCAAGCTGCTCCGCATGGAAGAGGAGCTCCACAAGAGGATCATCGGCCAGCACGATGCGATCGCCGCGGTGAGCCGCTCCATTCGCCGCACCCGGGCCGGCCTCAAGGACCCCAAGCGACCGGCCGGGTCGTTCATCTTCCTGGGGCCGTCGGGGGTGGGGAAGACCGAGACCGCCAAGGCCCTGGCCGAGTTCCTGTTCGGGGACGAGGACGCCCTCATCCAGCTCGACATGTCCGAGTACATGGAGCGGCACACGGTCAGCCGGCTGGTCGGATCGCCGCCCGGCTACGTCGGCTACGACGAAGGGGGCCAGCTCACCGAGGCGGTACGGCGCAAGCCCTTCTCGGTGGTGCTCTTCGACGAGATCGAGAAAGCCCATCCCGACGTCTTCAACACCTTGCTGCAGATCCTCGAGGACGGTCGCCTCACCGATGCCCAGGGGCGGACCGTGGACTTCAAGAACACCGTGATCATCATGACCTCCAACCTGGGCACCGCCGACCTGCGCAAGAAGGCGGTCGGCTTCGTGGCCGAAGGCGAGGCGGTCAGCTACGAGCGGATGAAGGACCGGGTCACCGACGAGCTCAAGAAGTCGTTCCGGCCCGAGTTCCTCAACCGGATCGACGAGGTGATCGTGTTCCACGAGCTCACCCGGGAGGAGGTCAAGGACATCGTCGACCTGATGCTGGTGCGGGTGCGGGAGCAGCTCACCTCCCAGGACCTGGAGCTGGTGCTCTCCGAGGCGGCCAAGCAGCTCCTGGCGGAGAAGGGCTACGACCCCACCCTGGGCGCCCGGCCCTTGCGGCGAGCCATCCAGCGCCTGCTGGAGGACCCCCTCTCCGAGCGGGTGCTCTTCAAGGAGTTCCCGGCCGGCACCACCGTCGTGGTCGATGTCGACCAGGAGGCCGACGAGCTGACCTTCTCGGCCGTGGAGACCCCCGACTCGATCGTGGAGCTGGCCGGCTCGCAGGAATCGTAAGGGCCGCTCGACTACACTTCCGGCGGGGCCGAAAGCCCCTGGAAGAGCGGAATCAGGGAGGAACACCGAATGATACGCAAGCACTCGACGCTGCTCGCCCTCGTCCTGGCCTTGGGTCTGCTGGCCGCGGGCTGTGCGGGAGGGGCGGCGCCCACTACCGCGGCGCCCGCCGCCACTACCGCGGCCCCCACCGACACCACCGAGGCCGTGACCGACACCACGGAGGCTGCCACGACCACCGCGGCGGCCGCCAGCGGCGAGGGGATCACGGTCGGTATGGCCTACGACATCGGGGGCCGGGGCGACCAGTCCTTCAACGACGCGGCGGCCCGCGGGCTCGATCAGGCCATTGCCGACTTCGGCATTGCCTCCGAGGAGCTGGAGCCCGAGGCCGGCGGAGAGAACCGGGAGGAGAACCTGCGGCTGCTGGCCGAGGCCGGTCTCCCGCTGATCTTCGCGGTTGGGTTTCTCTTCACCGACTCGGTGCTGGCCACCGCCCCGGACTTCCCGGATACCAACTTCGCCCTCATCGACTCTGTCGTGGAGGAGCCCAACGTGGCCAACCTGCTGTTCGCCGAGGAGCAGGGGTCCTTCCTGGTGGGAGCGGCCGCCGCCCTCAAGTCGGAGAGCGGGACGATCGGGTTCATCGGCGGGGTGGAAGTCGACCTGATCAAGAAGTTCCAGGCCGGCTTCGAGGCGGGCGTGGCGCAGATCAACCCGGACGCCGAGGTGCTGGTCACCTACCTCACCCAGCCCCCCGACTTCACCGGGTTCAACGACCCGGCCAAGGGCAAGGAGGCGGCCCTGGCCCAGTTCGAGCAGGGAGCCGACGTGATCTACCACGCCGCCGGAGGATCCGGCGGAGGGCTCTTCGAGGCGGCCCGGGAGGTCTCGGATTCAGAGGGCAGCCAGCACTGGGCGATCGGGGTGGACTCCGACCAGTACAACATCGTCGATGCTTCCCTGCAGCCCTACATCCTCACTTCGATGCTGAAGCGGGTCGACGTGGCCACCTATGAGACCATCACGGACCTCGTGGAAGGCAACTTCCAGGCCGGGATCCGGATCTTCGACCTGGCGGCCGACGGCGTCGGCTACGCCACCTCCGGTGGCTTTGTGGACGACATCGCACCCCAGCTCGAGGAGCTCCGCCAGCAGATCATCGACGGCGAGATCGAGGTTCCGACCGCCCCCGAGAGTTAGGGTGAGCCGACGGACCCGGGGTAGGTAGCCTCGGGTCCGTCGTCGTGAAGGGTGGGCTTGAGCGAGCCGGCGGTCGAGTTGCGGGACATCACCAAGCGCTTCCCCGGCGTGGTGGCCAACGATCGGGTCGACCTACAGGTGATGCCGGCCACCGTGCACGCGGTGGTGGGAGAGAATGGGGCCGGTAAATCGACCCTGATGAAGATCCTCTACGGCATGCAGCCACCCGATGAGGGCACCATCCGGGTGGAGGGACGGGAGATCCGCTTCCGTTCGCCGAGGGACGCCATCGCCTCCGGCATCGGCATGGTCCACCAGCACTTCATGCTGGCCGGAAACCTCACGGTGCTGGAGAACGTCGTCCTCGGCTCGGAACCGACCAACGGTCCGGGGATCGACTTCCGGGAGGCACGCGCCCGCATTGCCCGGCTGGGAGAGAGCTACGGCCTCTCGGTGCAGCCCAATCGGCTGGTCGAGCACCTCACCGTGGGCGAGCGGCAGCGGGTGGAGATCCTCAAGGTGCTCTACCGGGGAGCTCGCATCCTCATCCTCGACGAGCCCACCGCCGTGCTGGTGCCCCATGAGGTCGAGGAGCTGTTCCGCAACCTCCGCGAGCTGACCGAAGAGGGGGTCACGGTGATCTTCATCTCCCACAAGCTGGACGAGGTCCTGGCGGTGGCGGATGCCATCACGGTGATGCGAGACGGCCGCACTGTGGAGACGGTCCAGCCGGAGGACGTCACCGCCCGCCGGCTGGCCGAGATGATGGTGGGGAGCGAACTTCCCGTCCCCGAAGCCGGGGAGTCCACCGTCACCGATCAGGTCGAGCTGGCGGTCGAGGGGTTGGGGCTGCTGAACGAGGAAAACCGATGGGTGCTGCGGGATGTCAGCTTCGAGGTTCATCGCGGGGAAGTGGTGGGCATCGCCGGGGTGGAGGGAAACGGCCAGCACCCTCTGGTGCAGGCGCTGATGGGCCTGCGGCCGGCCGCCGAAGGGAGCATCCGCTTGGGAGGACGGGATATCACCCCGTGGAGCACCAGGCAGCGCCGCGAGGGAGGCGTCGGTCTCATCCCCGAGGACCGTCACCGGTTGGGGATGCTCTTGTCGGCCCCGCTGTGGGAGAACTCCATGCTCGGACACCAGACCCTGATACCTTTCAGCAAGGGGATCTGGGTGGACCGGGCCGGGGCCCGGCAGCGTACCGAGCAGGTGGTCCGCTCCTACGACGTGCGGACCCCGGGGGTGGACGTGCTGGCCATGGCGCTCTCCGGCGGCAACCAGCAGAAGCTGATCGTCGGCAAGGAGATGGTGGCCGGGCCGCGGGTGCTGATCGCCGCTCAGCCCACCCGGGGGATCGACGTCGGCGCCCAGGCGGCGGTGTGGGAGCAGATCCGAAGGGCTCGGGCCGACGGCCTGGCGGTGCTGCTCATCTCGGCCGACCTGGAGGAGCTGATCGGCCTCTCCGACACCCTGCACGTGATCCTTCGCGGCAGGTTGGTAGCCCGACTCGACCCGCAGGACCTGACCCCTGAGGAGCTGGGGTCACACATGACGGGCGCGCAGGAGTCGGCATGACCCTGCGCCGGATGATGCTCAGCCTGCTGGCCCCGCTGGCTGCGCTGGTGTTCTCGGTGCTGGTCGCCTCGCTGGCCCTGCTGCTGGCCGACCGGAACCCCGTCACGGCCTTCACCGAGATGGCCGAGTTCTCGGCCAGCCTGGCCTCGTTCGTCTCCATCCTCAATCGGGCCGTCCCGCTGTTCCTTTCCGGGCTGGCGGTGGCGATCGGTTTCAAGATGGGGCTCTTCAACATCGGGGTGGAAGGGCAGTACCTGCTAGCGGCGGTGTTGGCCGCCGCGCTGGGAGCCGAGCTGGGCCTGTGGGCTCCCCTGCATGTGGCGGTGATCGTGGTGGTGGCCATGGTGGTGGGCGCTCTCTGGGCGGGGATCGCCGGAGCTCTCAAGGTTCGCCGAGGAGTACACGAGGTCATCTCCACCATCATGCTCAACTTCATCGCCGTGGGGGTGGTGGCCTACCTGCTCTCCAACTACTTGCGCGAGGTGGAGCCCGGGGACCTGATCATCAAGACCGCCGAGCTGCCCTCGTCCGGTCGGTTCCCTTCGCTCAACCCGGTCTTGGTATGGCTGGGCTTCGGCATCCCGGGCGGTTCAGACCTGCAGGGGTTCGTGCTGATCGCCCTGCTGGTCGGGGTCTTCTACTACCTCGTGGTGTGGAGGACCCGCTTCGGCTACGAGCTGCGTGCATCGGGTATCAACCCCGGGGCGGCCGAGGCGAGCGGCATCAATCCGAGGGCGATGGTGGTCAAGACCATGCTGATCTCCGGGGCCTTCGCCGGGCTGGTGGGTATGTCCCCCCTGCTGGGCTTTTTCCATCGGTATACCCAGGACTTCCCCACCCAGCTCGGGTTCACCGGCATCGCCGTGGCCCTGCTGGGCCGCAACCATCCGGTGGGGATTGCGTTCGGGGCCCTCCTCTTCGGACTGATGGACCGCTCCGCCCAGATCCTCGACCTGCGGGACATCCCCAAAGAGATCGTCACCATCATCCAAGGGGTGGTGGTGCTGGCGGTGGTGGTGGCCTATGAGGTGGTGACCCGGCTGGTTCATGAGCTCGAGGTGAAGGCGGCCGCCGAGGCGATCGGTGAGGCAGGGGTGGCTCAGGAGGCGGCGGCATGACCGCCCTCTTGGAGCGCTTCCGCCCCGCCACCGGCCCGGCCCGGCGAGCCGTGAATGGGCTGCTGTTCGGCCTGGGAGCCGTCCTGCTCCTCTCGGTGGTGGAGGAGATCACCGGGATCGGGGAGCTCACCTCGCGAGGCACGTTCTCGGCCGCCCTGCGGCTGGCCGTCCCCATCCTGTTCGCCGGGTTGGGGGCCGTGTACTCGGAGCGGGCCGGGGTCGTCAACATCGGCCTGGAAGGCATGATGATCATGGGAACCTGGTTCGGGGCATGGGCGGGATGGCGGTTCGGGGCCTGGGAGGGCGTGCTGATGGGGCTGTTGGGCGGGGCGCTGGGAGGGCTGATCCACGCCATCGCCACGGTGACCTTCGCCGTCGACCACATAGTCTCGGGGGTGGCCGTCAACATCCTGGCGCTGGGGGGAATGCGCTTCCTCTCGGTGATCGCCTTCGAAGGGAGCGGGGGCGGGGCCACCCAGTCGCCGCGCGTGCAGGGGGGGATCGACACGGTAGCTGTTCCCTTCCTGGCCGGCGGCGGGCTGCTGGGTTGGAAAACCCCCGACTTCTTCGGCTGGCTGGAACGACGGGACTGGTTCTTTGTCTCCGACCTGGGGGGCCTGCTACGGGGCCTGACCGGTGATTTGTCCTGGCTGACGGTGATCGCCCTGGTGGCGGTGCCGGCCACCTGGTGGCTGCTCTGGCGCACGCCCTGGGGCCTGCGATTGCGCTCTTGTGGTGAGAACCCCTACGCCGCCGAGTCCCTGGGGGTAGGGGTCCTCAGGATGAAATACTACGGCGTGGTGATCTCCGGGGCGCTGGCCGGCCTGGGCGGCGCCTTCCTGGTGCTGGTGCAGGCCGGGATCTACCGGGAGGGACAGACCGCCGGGCGGGGCTTCATAGGGCTGGCCGCCCTCATCTTCGGCAACTGGCGGCCGGGAGGTGTGCTGGTGGGATCGGCCCTGTTCGGGTTTGCCGACGCTCTCCGTCTCCGTCAGCAGGGGGCGGTGCACGCCCTCCTTCTCTACCTCGCTCTGGCGCTGGGCCTGTTGGCGCTGCGAGGCCTGGCCCGCCGCAAGCCGGCCCTGGCCCTCGTACCGGCCCTGGCCGGGCTGGCCTTCTTTGCCTGGTTCTCCTTTACCGAGAGGGTCCCCAGCGAGTTCGTCTTCATCACCCCCTACCTGGTGACCCTGCTCGTGCTGGCCCTGGCCACCCAGCGCCTGCGGCCCCCGGCTGCCGACGGCCTGCGCTATCGCAAGGGGGAGGCCCTGTAGGGCGATTCCCCCTCCCCGCCGGCGGGGATGCGAGGGGCGATTCCCCCTCCCCGCTGGCGGGGAGGGGGCTAGGGGGAGGGGCACCTATTAGTAAGAAGACGTTCCCTCCCCGCCGCTCACGATGGCCACTCCGGCGCTGGACCCGAGCAGCTCGGCCCCTGCCTCGAGGAGCGCCACGGCTTGGTCCATCGTCCGGATCCCTCCTGAGGCTTTCACGCGCAGGCGTCCGCGGCTCAAACGCACCAGCTCGGTGATCAGCGCAGGGGTGGCCTGCCCGCCCCCGTACCCGCTCGAGTTCTTGAGGAAGGTCACCCCGGCCTCGGCGCACAGCTCCACCGCGTTGCCGAGCTCCTCAGGCGTCAGGAGGGCCGCTTCCAGCATGGCCTTGACGGGGGCGCCGCCTGCCGCCTCCACCACGCTCCGTAGGTGATGCCGGTACTCGGCATGCATGCCCGAGCGCAGCCAGCCCAGCTTGGTCATCACGTCGACCTCCTGGGCGCCCTCCGCCCGGGCATCGGCGGCCGCCCGGGCCACCGAGGAGGTGGTGGCTCCGGCCATCGGAAAGTCGAAGGCGGTGCACACCCGCACGGGAGTGCCCTCCAGGGCTCGAGCGGCCAACCTCACCCAGATGGGGTTGACCATCGCTCCCTGGAAGCCGTGCGCCACGCACTCAGCCAGGAGCCGCTCGATGTCGGCCCGCGTAGCCTCGGGGCGGACGTCCGTGTGCTGGATGTGCCCGGCCACCTCTGTGGGGCTCATATGAGAACCTCCCACGCTTCTTGCGTGAGTTTCATACCGCCGGCGGGGTATTTCTCACGCAAGAACGGGTTGGGGAGAGAACCCGCGCTCAAGCCGGCACCTCCTGGTCGAGCTGGGCCGGGGTGGGCAGCCCATCGATGACCCCCAGCCGGGTGACGCAGAACGCCCCGGCCCGCATGCCCAGGGCGATCGCCTCCGCCATCCCATCGCCACGGGCCAGGGCGGCGGTCAGGCCGGCATTGAAGGCGTCACCGGCTCCCGTGGTGTCCCGGGCCTTCACCTGATGGGCCGGGAAGGGCTGGCTGCCGTCCGGCCGGGCCCAAAGCGCTCCCCGGTCGCCCAGGGTGACCACCACCTCACCCACGCCCTTCTCGAGGAGCACGGTGGCCGCCCGATGCACCTGATCGTCGCTCTCGGGGGGGAGGTGGGTGAGGACGCCCAGCTCGGTCTGGTTGGGGGTGAGGATGTCGGCCAACCGGAGGGCCTCCTCCGGCAGAGGACGAGCCGGGGCGGGGTTGAGGATCGTGGTGGCCCCGGCCGTCCGGGCGGCGCGGGCGGCGGCCACGAAGAGCTCGGGCGGCGCCTCTAACTGGCAGAGCAGGTGGCCGGCTCCTTCGAACAGGCCCTCCAGCCCGTCGAGGTCGGCCGCCGATAGCTGGGCATTGGCGCCCGGCGCCACCGAGATCATGTTGCGTCCCAGCTCGTCCACCAGGATCAGGCCTACCCCCGTGTGGGTGTCCGCTCGCATGATGCCGGACCCCAGCAGCCCCTCTCGCTCGAAGAGTCCCCGCGCGTCGTCGGCGAAGCGGTCGCTGCCCAGCTTGACCACCAGGGTGATGTCCGCTCCCAGCCGGGCCACCCCGATGGCCTGGTTGGAGCCCTTCCCGCCCGGGCCGATGTCGAAGGTGTGGCCCAGGACGGTCTGGCCCGGGAGGGGGAGCTCCGAGCCGACGATGGTCAGGCCGACGTTGTAGCTCCCCACCACCACGACCCGGCCCATCAACCCCCCGACCCCCCCCGCCGCAGCGTCGCCAGCACGTGTTCGTAGAAGCCCTGTGTGTCGACCAGGTCGGCCGCCCGCACCGAACGGCCGTCCGCCGAGGGGATGGTCCTACCTTGGCTGGGCCCCTCGGTGACCACCTCGCAGCGCACCTCCCGGAACGTGCACAGGTCGGGTCGGGCCAGGTAGGAGACGGTCAGGGTGTCCCAGCAGTAGTAGTCGGAACCGGCCGTGAGGGCCCAGAAGCACCCCGCCGCCTCCGACAGGACATGGTCACTCTGGCCGGCCAGTGACCGCCGTAGCTCCGGGGTGACCGGGACCTGGTCGGTGGCGTCGAGCGAGAAGATGGTGATGGCCAGGTCCGAGTCCCACACCCGCCGGGCGGCCGCCGGGTCCCAGAAGATGTTCCACTCGGCCGACCCGTCGTGTCCCTCCTGGCGCACGTTGCCGGGAACATCCAGGGCGCCTCCCATGAGCACCAGCTCGTCGATGTGCGCCTCGACTCCGGGATGGTGGTCGAGCGCCCAGGCCAGGTTGGTGAGCGGGCCGGTCATGACCAGCGTGACCGGACCGCCCGCCTCGAGGATGGTCCGGGCCAGGAGCTGCTGGCCCGGCTCGTCGCCCGGAGGGCCGGGAGGCTCAGGGTCCCGGTTGAGCACCGGCATGGCGTCGACCTTCAGGCTGTCGATCCGAAAGGGGTGTGGAAAGGGATTGAGGCCCTCCAGTGTCCCGGCCGCCGCCGGCACCCCCGGGCGGCCGGCCAGGCCGAGGATCTTGCGGGTGGCGGGGAGGGCGGCCTCGAGGTAGGTATCGGCGGGGGTGACCGAGATGCCGAGGACGTCGACGTCGTAGCTCAGCAGGAGGAGCAGGGCCACGAAATCGTCGACACCCCCGTCGTGGTCGAAGAAGACCTGCCCGGCCAAGCTCTACGGGTTGGGGCGACCGAAGAAGCTCACCTCTTGCAGAGCCAGCTCCAGGAAGGGCGGCTGGTCGCCGACCGACTCGGCCGGATAGGTCGAGATGACCCTCAGGGTCAGGACGGTGGTCTGCAGGCTGGGGATCTGGATGGTCTGTGGCTCTCGGTTGTCTTGCAGCTCGCCGGAGATGATCTGGTCCAAGTCGTCGATGATGATCTGGTAGCCGCGGATTCGGAAGTTCCGCTTGAAGCGGGTCTCGTCGGTGAGGTTCTCGATGACGATCGAGGTGATCTGCACCGGCTCGCCGAAGCGGAAGGTGAGCTCCGCTCCTTCCCCTTGTAGCGAGGCGTCGTTCCAGGAGTTGCTGTCGTCTTCGTCGATGAGGCTCTCCGCCTCGAAGCCCGGGGTCGCACTGGAGGCCTCCACCGCGGCAGGGATGAGCTCCTGGATCGCTACTTCGGCGGCGGCCGTGCTGCTGGTGGTGGGGCCGCCGGCCGCCCCCTCGCCGGGACCCTGGAAGAGGTTGACGAGCAGGGCGAGCAGCGCCACCACCAGGATGACCGCCGCCAGCACCATGAGCGCCCGGGCCCCGGCGGTAGTGCGGATCATCGGCTGGGGCGCCACCGGCAGCGGGGCCTGGGCGAGGCGCGCCCCGCACTCCTCGCAGTGGCGATTTTGAGCCGGGTTGAGGGTCCCGCAGGATGGGCAGGTCACCTCCGGGGCCGCCTCCACATAGGTGGCCCGGCCGGGGACGTCGTCGGATGGGGGGCCTCCTTCCAGCGAGAAGGGCTCGAACAGGTCGTCCTGCGGATCGACCCACTGCCCGCACTCCGGGCAGAATTGCTCCCCTTCCACCGCGGCGCCGCAGTTGGCACAGCGTTGGGTCACGTGTTCTCTTCCCACAGGGCCTTATTGTGCCACGGGCATCCTATGTGGACTATTCGCAGTGCTGAGCCCTGGACGCTGGAAAACGTGGTGGGCGGGTTGGTGCTCCTGCTCGCCCTGGTCGGCCTGGCCGTCTACGGCATTCGTGTCACACTCCGTCGATAGGATCGCCTCCCATGTCCTACCGGTGCCACACCTGCGGATACCGCTCGCCCAAGTGGATGGGCTTCTGCCCGCAGTGTCGCCATCCGGAAGAGCTGGTCCAGGAAGGCCGCGTGTCCGGCGTTCTCGCCCCGCAGGTGGTGCCGCTGGGTGAGGTCGACACCCTTCCGGCCGCTCGACGGGAGGTGGGGATGGGGGAGGTGGACCGGGTCCTGGGCGGTGGGCTGGTGCCGGGGAGCAGCATCCTCCTGGCCGGCGAGCCCGGGGTGGGCAAATCCACTTTGCTGCTGCAGACGGCCGCCGCGCTGGCCTCGCGAGACGGAGCGGCGCTGGTGGCCTCGGCAGAGGAGTCAGTCCACCAGGTGGCCTTGCGGGCCCGCCGGCTGGGCATCGAGGGGGGCGGTCTCTCGCTCTTGGCCGAGGCCGATGTGGACGCAATCCTGGCCGCCGCCGGGGTGCTCCGACCCGACCTGATGGTGGTCGACTCGGTGCAGGCCGTTACCGCCCGCGAGGTGGGCAGCTCCCCGGGAGGCATGGCGCAGGTAAGGGAGTGCGCCGGGCGGGTGGTCCGCTTCGCCAAGGAGCAGGCGGTCTCCGTAGTGCTGGTGGGCCACGTCACCAAGGACGGTGGGATCGCCGGGCCCAAGCTGCTCGAGCACATGGTGGACGTGGTGCTCTATCTGGAGGGCGAGCTCGAGGCCGGCCTGCGCGTCCTGCGCAGCCTCAAGAACCGCTTCGGGCCCACCCATGGGGTGGGTCTCTTCGAGATGCAGGAGGATGGCCTGGCCGAGGTCCCGGACCCCTCATCTGCCCTGCTCGGGCAGTGGCGGGGCGCCGTTCCCGGCACGGTGGCCTTCCCGAGCGTGGACGGCCGGCGGCCGGTGCTGGTGGAGGTGCAGGCCCTGGTGACGCCCAGCCAGGCGCCCCAGCCGCGCCGCAGCGTCAAGGGCCTGGAGCCGGCCCGGGTCCATCAGCTGCTGGCGGTCCTCGAGCGGCACGGCGGGCTCTCGTTCGCCCGGCATGAGGTGTACGTGAGCGTGGTGGGCGGGGTGCGGGTCAGGGAGCCCGCCGCCGACCTGCCGGTCGCCCTGGCCTTGGCCTCCTCGTTTCTCGACCGACCGCTGGGAGGGGCAGTGGCCTGGGGGGAAGTGGGGCTCACCGGAGAGGTGCGCGGAGTTCCTCACGAAGCTCGGCGCCGTGCGGAGGCCGAACGCCTCGGCATCGGCCTGGTGATCGCCCCCGGGGGAGTGGCCCGCATCGGCGAGGCGCTGGCCGGCCTGGGCTTGAGCAAGGGCTGACCGGCAGGCGGGGTGGGGCTCTAGTAGCCTCGACCTGGATGGACACGGTTCCCGATCCTCTGCTCGGCGTCCTCCGCCGCCTGGCCCCGGGCAGGCCACTGCGCGACGCGGTGGAGCGCATCATGCAGCACGACAAGGGGGCGCTGATCATTCTCGGGTCGGGGCCCGATGTGGACAACGTCTGCTCCGGCGGGTTCCTCCTGGAGGATGCCTCGTTCTCTCCCCAGCGGCTCGCCGAGCTGGCCAAGATGGACGGAGCGATCGTGGTGGACGACGACGCCGAGCAGATCCTACGGGCCAACGTCCACCTCGTTCCCGACCCCTCCATTCCCACCGACGAGACCGGCTCCCGGCACCGCACCGCCGAGCGGGTGGCCCGCCAGACCGGCCGCCCGGTACTCTCGGTGAGCGAGGGGCGCAGCCTGGTCACCATCTTCTACGGCGAGGGCAAGCACGAGCTCGAGGACCCCACCCAGCTCCTGGCCCGCGCCAACCAGGCCCTGCAGACCATGGAGCGCTTCCGGAGTCGGCTCGACGAGGCAGAGGAACGCCTCACCCGCCTCGAGGTGGACGACCTGGTGACCTTCCGCGACGTGGTGGCCCTGCTGCAGCGCAACGAGCTGGTCCGGCGCATCGGCAAGGACATCGACTACTCGGCGGTCGAGCTGGGGGGCGAGGGCGGGCTGATCCGACTCCAGCTGGCGGACCTGCGCCAGGGGATCGACCGGCTGCGCGACCTGGTGGTGCTCGACTATGTGCGTCCGGCCCGTTCCGCCAGCTTCCAGCGGGCGTTGGAGGAGCTGGAGCGGCTCACCACGCAGGAGGTCTACCACGCCCAGCGAGTGGCCGGCGCGCTGGGGATCGATCACCTCGACACGCAGGCCCGCCCCCAGGGCTATCGCCTGCTGGAGCGGGTGCCTCGCCTGCCCGACAACGTCAAGGAGGCGCTCATCCAGCACTACAAGGACTTCCAGAAGATGCTGCGGGCGGCCACCGAGGACCTCGACGAGGTGGAGGGAGTGGGGAGGGCCCGGGCCATGGAGCTGCGCCAGTACTTCGATCGGCTGCTGGACACCGGCCGGATGTGGGGCGTCGGGGAGGTGTGACCCTCCCGGGGGCCCGATGGGCCCCCGGTTACAATGGGCGCTCGTCCTCGTCACCGGTGGTGGAATGGCTGTACAGCTCGAGCACGTCGGCGGGGGCTGGTACCGGCTCCCGGATGGCTCCAAGGTGCAAGGCAAGGAGGCCGCCGAGAAGGCGGCCGCCAAGTTTCGCAAGCCCAGGTCCACCAAGGCTCGGACCCGGAAGCCCGCCCAGCGCCGCAAAGAAGCCCGGCCGGATTCACCGTTCTCGGTGGGTGACAAAGTGGTCCATCCACACCACGGAGCAGCGGTGATCATTCGGGAGGAGAAGCGGAACTTCGCCGGTGAGAAGACCCGTTATTTCGTCCTGGAGGTGGCCACCGAGCAGCTGACGGTCGGCCTGCCGGTGGACAAGGTTGAGGAGGTGGGGCTGCGCCCCGTCATCTCTCGCTCCGCCTCGAAGAAGGTGTTCTCGATCTTCCGCCAACCTCCCCAGGAGGCCGGCAGTAACTGGAGCCGTTGGTACAAGGTGCTCACCGAGAAGATCACCTCCGGTGACATCTTTCAGGTGGCCGAGGTGGTGCGGGACCTCACCTATGCGCAGCAGGCCAAGGGGATATCTCCGGCCCTCAAGCGCATGCTCTCCAAAGCCCGACTCACCCTCACCAGCGAGCTCCACTTCGCCCTGGATGTCTCGGAAGATGAGGCCACCAAACGCCTCGATCGGGCCCTCCCCAAGGTGGAAGCCGAGGCGTGACCTCCCCCCGCCCGGCCAGAGGAGTCGGCCGGTGATCGTCGAGGCGGTGCGCTTCCTGGTCACCCTGGCCCTCACCGCGGTCGGCTTCGAGGCGGGGAGCGCCCTGGTCCCCTTTCTGCCGCCCGAATCGGCTCCCGATGTGGCCCGGGTGGTGGGCGCCGTGCTGGGGGCCGGTGTTGGCTACGTGCTGGGAGGGGTGCTGGGCCGGGCCTTCCGCTTGGGCCTGAACGTCGCCCCGGAGGTGCTGGCGCCCCGCTGGTCGGGCCCGCAGCTCTTCGCGGGCGCCTTCGGGGTGCTGGCCGGCTTGCTGGTGGGGGCGGTGGTCTCGGTCCCGCTGGTCGTCTTCCTGCCGGCGGCGGTCGGATGGTCGCTGGCCGGCCTGGTTGTGTTGCTGCTGGCTGCCTTCGGAGGCCGGGTGTTCGCCGCCCGAGCCGAGGACCTGCTGGTGCTGGCCGGGCTCCGGCCGCGCGGTCCGCTCCTCAGCAAACGCCTCGATGCAGGAAGCTCCGTGTACGTGCTGGACAGCTCGGCGGCCATCGACGGTCGGGTGCTGGAGCTGGCCCGGGCGGGGCTCTTGCGGGGGCAGCTCTGGGTGCCGGCCTTCGTGGTCGACGAGCTGCAGGGGACCGCTGACGCTGGGGAACGGGGACGACGCCGGCGAGGAAGGCGGGGCCTGGATGTGATCGACGCCCTGCGGGACGTGCCCGGCGTGGAGCTGGCCGTGCTGGAGGACTCCGTTCCCGAGCAGGCCGAGGTGGACGGCAAATTGGTGGCGCTGTCGAGCCGTGCCGAGGCCACCCTCATCACCACCGACCACAACCTGGCCAAGGCGGCCGGCATCCGCGGGATCGAGATCCTCAACCCCCACGCCCTGGGCGAGTCCCTTCGCCCGGGAGTCGTCACCGGCGAGCGGCTGGTGGTCTCGCTGAGCCGGGCCGGCTCGGAGCCCGGGCAGGGGGTCGGCTACCTCGACGATGGGACGATGGTGGTGGTCGAGGAAGGGGCCGGGCTGGTGGGACAGGATGTGGAGGTGGAGGTGACCGCCAGCCTGCGGACCTCGGTGGGACGGATGGTGTTCGGCCGGCCGGTCCCATGAGCAGATCAAAGGATGTTTGGGGCATCCTGGTGGCGGGGGGACGCGGCAAGCGGTATGGACGGCCCAAGCATCAGGTGGAGCTGGGGGGACGGCCCATGTGGGAATGGGGGCGGGACGCGCTCCTGGAAGCTGGGGCGGCCGGGGTGGTGGTGGTGGGCCCGGTTCCCGACGGCGTTCCGGGAGGAGGCCGGCGACGCGACTCGGTGCGGGCCGGGCTGGAGCATGTTCCGGAGTCGGTTTCCTTCGTCTTGGTGCATGACGCCGCCCGCCCGCTCGCCTCGGCGGAGCTGGCCCGCCGGGTGATCGACCGCCTCCGGGTGGGGGATGCAGACGGGGTGGTCCCTGCGCTGCCGGTGCGGGATGCCCTCAAGCGGGTGGAAGGGGAATGGCTGACAGAGACCCTCGACCGGACGGCGATCATGGGCGTGCAGACCCCGCAGGGCTTCGTGGCCGAGCGCCTGATCGAGGCCCATGCCGTCGTCCAGGGCGACGCTCCCGACGACGCCGCCTTGGTGGAGTGGGCGGGCGGCAAGGTGGTGGCCATCGCCGGGGAGACCACCAACCTCAAGCTCACCTACCCGGCGGACCTGGTGGCTGCGGAGGCGCTCCTCACGTTCTTGCGTGAGAAATGGCCCGCCGGCGGTCCGGAACTCACGCAAGAACCAGGGGGGGAGGGAGGGGAGGGGGGCCCTTCGACATGAGAGTCGGGTGGGGGTTCGACGCCCACCGCTTCGGGGGCCCGGGACCGCTCCGCCTGGCGGGGGTGGTGGTCGACCATGAACGGGGCCTGGAGGGCACCTCCGATGCCGATGTGGTGGCCCACGCGGTGGCCGACGCCCTCTTGGGAGGGGCCGCCCTGGGGGACCTGGGGACCTACTTCCCCTCCTCGGACGCCCGCTGGGAAGGGGCCGACAGCATGGAGCTGCTCCGCCTGGTGGTCGAACGAATCGCCGAAGCAGGGTTCGAGACGGCCTCGGTGGATGTGACGGTGATCGCCGAGACGGTCCGGATCGCCCCCCATCGAGAGGAGCTCCGCAAGTCGCTGGCCGGGGCGCTGGGCCTGGAAGTCGAAGCGGTCTCCGTCAAGGCCACCAGCACGGACGGCCTCGGCTCGATCGGACGGGACGAGGGCATGGCGGCGGTGGCGGTGGCGGTGCTGCGGTGACGGTGCGGGTCTACAACACGCTCGGTCGTCGGATGGAACCCCTGCAGCCTTCCGGTGATGGCCGGATCCGCATGTACGTCTGCGGCCCCACCGTCCAGTCCCGTCCCCACCTCGGCCACGGTCGCCAGGCGGTGGCCTTCGACGTCATCCGCCGCTACCTGGAGTGGCGGGGGTACTCGGTGACCTACGTCACCAACATCACCGACGTGGAGGACAAGATCATCGAGGCCGCCACCGAAGAGGGCTTGCCGGTCCCCGAGCTGGCCGAACGGATGACCGGGCTCTTCCTCGAGGCATACGACCTGCTCGGCGTGCGCCCACCGGACGTCCTCCCCAAGGCCACCGAGCACATCCCGGAGATGGTCGAGCTGATCCGCGCCCTCATCGAACGGGACCACGCCTACCCGGCGGGCGGCGACGTCTACTTCTCGGTCCGCTCCCTGCCCGGCTACGGCAAGTTGTCGGGGCGCAACCTGGACGAGCTCCTCGCCGGGGCGAGGGTGGAGCCGGGGGAGCACAAGCGTGACCCGCTCGACTTCGCCCTCTGGAAGTCCTCCCAGCCCGGCGAGCCTGCCTGGGACTCCCCCTGGGGCCCGGGACGGCCCGGCTGGCACATCGAGTGCTCGGTGATGGCGGTCAAGCACCTGGGGTTCGGCTTCGACATCCACGGCGGGGGGACGGATCTGATCTTCCCCCATCACGAGAACGAGATCGCCCAGTCGGAGGGGGCGGAGGGCCGGGAGCCTTTCGCCCGCTACTGGCTGCACAACGAGATGCTCAACCTGGCCGGGGAGAAGATGTCCAAATCGACCGGGCTGGTGGTCGACCTGCTGGAGGTGCTGGATCGCTACGATCCCCAGGCGGTCCGGCTCCTCTACCTGCGCACCCACTATCGCTCTCCGATGGAGTTCACCGAGGACATCCTCCAGGATGCGGCCGCCTCACTGGAGCGGTTGTGGTCCTTCCGGCGCCGGTTCCCCGGCACCTCCGCGTTCGAGGCCGAACCCGAGGCAGTGCAGCGCTTTGCGGCCGCCATGGACGACGATTTCAACACCCCCGAAGCGATGGCGGTCCTCTTCGACGTGGTGCGGGAGGGGAACCGGCGTCTGGACGCCGGCGAGGAAGCCGGGGCCTGGGTGGCGGCCTTCGACGAGATGGTGACGGTGTTCGGCCTGGAGCCTCCCGAGCTCGAGCTGGCTCGGCTGGCCGGCGCCCTGGCCGGCCTGGCCGGGGAGTTCGGGATCATGGCCGATGCCGAGCCGGAGCAGATGCTGGAGGCCCTCGTCGAGCGGCGAGAACAGGCTCGTCGCCGGGAGGAGTGGGAGGTGGCCGACCACCTGCGCAGGCGGCTGGCCGAGGTGGGCATCGTGCTGGAGGACACCCCCGATGGCCCTCGCTGGCATCGGGGATAGGGTCGAGGGGCTCCACGCCGTGGCGGCGGCGCTGGCGGCCGGGCGTGTCGAAGAGCTCACCGTGGAGCGAGGGCGCCTCGACCACCCGGAGGTGGCTCGCCTGGTCGAGGAGTGTCGCCGACGAGGGGTGAGCCTGAAGGTGGTCTCTGATCTCGTCACGCTGGCCACCACCACGTCTCCTCAGGGGG
>JBOGFC010000254.1:0-8460 GCA_050742155.1 Acidimicrobiia bacterium | reverse complement strand
CCCCCTTTGGGGGAGGGAGAGGGAGGGGGAAGTCCGATCCGCCCCCTGGTGTTGTACGATAAGGAGACGGGGGTGACGTGGTTTCGACTTTGAGGTCGACCCGTCGGAAGCGAGCCGAGGTCCCCGGAGTCCTCGTTAAAGAGCCGGGAACAACCAATAAGTGCCGATGACAACCTGGCACTGGCTGCCTAACTAACCAGCAGCCCGTCCCTCCGGTGGGAGCCTGCCTCGCCGGAGCGGGCGTCGTGAAGCAGGCTGCCCCGCCCGGGTTTCGGGACCGGTCGGGAAAGAAGAACTCCGGATAGGCCGTGAGGAAACTGGCCGGCAGAGTCCTCCCGGTCCGAAACTGAACTGCCGGCTGCGCTCGGAGAAGCGACGGCGAAACATCAGAGGACCGGGGTTCGACTCCCCGCACCTCCACAAATTAAGCCCTGTGCGAACGCGGAAAAAGGGCCCACGACACGTTGGGATTGCCGCGGCTCCTACTGGTTAGGATTCTGACCATAATGGCAGAAACGCTCCCCGTGACCGATGCGAAGGCCCATCTGTCCGACCTCGTCGATCGAGTTCTGCGGGAGCACGAGCGCTTCGTGGTGACTCGAAACGGCCGTCCGGCCGCGGTTCTTGTCAACCCGGACGACCTCGAGTCCCTTGAGGAGACCGTAGAGATCCTCCAGGACAAGAAGCTGTTGGAGTCGATCCGCAGATCCAGGCGTGAAGCGGCAGAGGGCGAGCGGCTCAGTCTGAAGGATCATCTCTAGTTGGGCTACGAGGTTGAGATCACGCCGGAAGGTCTCCGGCACCTCAACCGCCTACCTGAAAAGATCCGAGCTGCGGTTCTCGAGACCATCTTCGGATCTATCGCGCACGATCCTGTACGCACCGGCAAACCCCTCCGGGGCGAGCTCGAAGGCCTTCGGACGGCCAGGCGCGGAGAGTTCCGGATCGTCTACGAGATCCTCGAGAAGGAAGGAGTGATACACCGAGCGCAGCACCGGCGGATCGTCTACCGCAGGCGCTAGGGAACAGTCCGCACATCTGCCCTAGCCAGTCGGAGCAGTCAAGCGCCAGAACTCGCCGGTTGATCCGAGGTCGGCGAAGATGGCTGCCGCCTCCTCGGGCGTCCGCCGCCGCCAGTCCGGCGACATCCGGTCCGCGTACCAGATGCGGGCCAGCTCCCACTGCTGGTGGAGAGTGAGCGTCGCGCCCATCGGGATGCCTCGTGGCGGTACCAAGCCTCGATGTGCTCTTCCGACCGGGAGAGCAACATGTTCGCTCAGTTGGACCCGATGTCGTCCCACCAGTGGACGGGGGGGGACGGCGAAGTGCAATAGGCCCTCTCCAGAAGAGACGGAGATGCCGTCCACTGAGACGGACAGGTGCTCATGGCAGTCCTGACCGTACCCGTGCCGCCCAGCATGGCCACGACACCAAGCGCGTCCCAGATGCAGTTTCCGAACCAGGTTCGGCCGCCTATTTCGACCGGAGACGGCGTGGGGACGGCCGATAGGGTTCGCAGAGTCCTCGACCGAAGCCTGATCCCTCGCCGGGGCCTCGGCGAGCTGGGCGGGTACCGGGGGGCGCCCTTGGTCCACGAAGAACCGATACACCTCGAGGCGAACCTCTCTGTCGATCACGTTGGGATCCATGCCTTCCCCCACTTGACGCTGGCATCTCCAGGCCCGACGCTACTCACCGATCGAGCGGACCTGCTACCGGGTCGGTCAGTGGCGTACGTCGGCCTTGTACTCGTCTGCCATGGCACGGACGTGCTTGGGGAGCCGGCCCCTGGCCAGATCGGCCAGGGTGACCGTCTCCAGGACGCTGCGCAGGCTCGTACGGAGGGCCATCCAGATCTCGCGTAGGGGGGCGGCGGGCCCCGGGTAGGTGAGCTGCGTGAGCGACGTGTCGTGGACGTTGGCGAGCGGCCCGTCTATGGCGCGGATGATGTCGGCCAGCGAGATCTCCTGGGCAGGACGGCTCAGCGAGTAACCGCCTTCGGCACCTCGTCTACTGCTGACGAGCCGGGCCTGCTTGAGCTCGCGCAGGATGCCGAGCAGGAACTTCACCGGGATCTCCTGAGCGGCCGCCAGCTGCTCGGCCTTGACGGGCCGTCGTTGGCCCTCCGAGGCGAGCTGAGCCATGGCACGGAGCGCATAGTCAACCTTCAGCGAGATCCGCACGGTCCCATTGTCGTCCTGTCGATCGGGCTCGCGGTCCCGAAGGGGCTTCTTGACAAAGATAGTAGACATAATAGATAATCCGCCCGATAGGAAGAAGGGAACCGGTTGCGTCGCCTCGTCACGCTCGCTCTGGTAGGTACGGTCGCTCAGCTCGTGGACGGCAGCTTGGGAATGGCCTATGGGGTCACCTCCACGACCCTGCTCCTGACCATCGGCATGGCGCCCGCGCTGGCGTCGGCGTCGGTGCATATGGCCGAGATCGGGACCACCCTCATGGCCGGGCTCTCGCACTCCCGTTTCGGCAACGTGGACTGGCGAGCGGTCGGCCTCATGACGTTTCCCGGAGCCGGGGGAGCCTTCCTCGGCGCGGTGGTGCTCTCCTCGCTCGACGGCGAGTTGGCCAAGCCCTGGGTGGCAGGGATCTTGGCCGGCCTCGGCCTCTACGTGCTGTGGCGCTTCCTCGGCCGTCGCCAGATGCGACGAACCCTCAACCGGCCGCTGTCCGCCAGGTTCCTCCTCCCGCTCGGCTTGTCAGCCGGCTTCATCGACGCCGTCGGAGGGGGAGGGTGGGGTCCGGTGGGCACGCCCACTCTGCTCGCCTCAGGCCGGCTCGAGCCGCGCAAGGTGGTCGGCACGGTCGACACCGGGGAGTTCTTGGTAGCTCTGGGGGCGAGCCTCGGCTTCCTGCTCTCTCTCAGCTGGTCGGAGATCCCGCTGCAGACGGTGGGGGCGCTCCTGGCCGGCGGTGCGGTGGCCGCTCCACTGGCGGCCTACCTGGTCCGCGCCATCTCTCCGCGGAAGCTCGGCGTGCTGGCGGGGGCGGCGATCCTGCTCACCAATGCCGGCACGTTGGCATTGAGCTTGGGCATCGGCGGCTCGCTTCGGGTCGTCCTCTACGGAGCCATCTTGCTGGTGCTGAGCGGGCTGGCCGGCTGGCGGCTGTGGCAGGTACGGGGGCCCCGGTTGGCGGCCCGACTCGCCGGCCAGTGAGGAAGCCCAGCGCCTCGGCCAAGGGAGCACCCCGGGCCGGGTGGGCGATCGGTCAGCTGCTCCGGGCCACGTAGAGGCCCCGGCCTGTCAGGCCGTCGCTGTCGTACTCCACCTGGAGCCCTGCTTCGGCGAGGGCAGCTCCATATTCGAGATCGGTGAAGAGACCGGTCTCGAGCCGTTCGGTGAAATGCTCGACCCGGTCCGGGGTGCCCACCAGGTAGTGAAAGGTGAGCACCCCGAGGCGACCGTCGACCTCGATGGGCGGGTTGATGCGGGCCACCTTTAGGTCCTCCTGGTCCACGAAGGTGGCGAAGACCGTCCCACTGAGAATGTCCTCGGCCGCCAGCCATGGCTCGATGATGGCCAGGCCCCCGGTGGCCAGGTGGGCGGCGATCGATTCGACGGCGCCGTGCAGCTCCTCGGGAGTGGTGGCGAAGCCGATGGCGCTGAACAGGCAGGTGACGACGTCGAAGCGTCTCCCGAGGCGGAACGTGCGCATATCGCCCTCGTGAAGGGGGACATCCGGGTTGCGTGCCCGCGCCAAGTCGAGGAGCCGCTGGTTGATGTCGAGCCCCTCCACCCGATAGTGGCCTCTGAGGTGCTCGAGGTGACGACCCGTCCCACAGGCCACGTCGAGCAGCGTCCGGGCGGCGGGGTGCCGTTCCTGGATGATCGAGTGGACCCGGGCGGCCTCGGCTGCGTAGTCCTTCCCTCGGGCGTCGTAGAGGGCGTCGTACAGGTGGGCGGATAGCTCGAACATGCACGTACCCTAAGGAGGCGAATGCCGCGCCTGCCCCTGGTTTCGCCTCCTTAGGGTTCAGCCAATGACCCGCGTGCTCTTCACCGTCGGCCACGGGACGCTGGAGTCGGAGGCGTTCTCCCGGTTGCTGCGCAATGCCGGTGTCCGGCGGCTGGTCGACATCCGCAGCTTCCCGGGGAGCCGGCGCCACCCTCAGTTCAATCGGGAGGGCATGGCCGGGTGGCTGGCCGAGGCGGGCTTCAGCTACCGCTGGGAGCCGCGCCTGGGGGGCCGTCGTCGGGAGCGGCCCGAATCGCCCAATGAGGGGCTCCGCAACCCGAGCTTCCGGGCCTACGCCGACCACATGCGCACGCCCGAGTTCTCGGCCGGCCTCCACCAGCTGCTCGGGGAGGCCAAGGCGGCGCCGACCGTCTGCATGTGCGCTGAGAGCCTCTGGTGGCGCTGCCACCGCCGGCTGGTGGCCGACGCAGCGGCGCTTCGAGAGCAGGCTGAGGTCCTCCACCTGCTCCACGACGGGACCTCGCAGCCCCACCCGGTCACCGAGGGCTGCCGGATCGATGCAGAAGGCCTGCTGGTCTACGGATGATCGAGATCCCCGACCAGATCTCCGAGGCCATCGCCGCCCACGCCAGCTTCTGCTACCCGGAGGAGGCGTGCGGCTTGCTGGCCGCCGACCAGGCCGGCAGATTGCGGATGGCGTACTGCCTGACCAATACGGATCGCTCGGCCACCGCTTACACGGTCGAGCCCTCCGAGCACTTCCACGCCCTGCGGCATGCCGAGCGGCTGGGCTGGCACCTGGCCGGGGTCTTCCACTCCCATACCCATACCGACGCCTACCCGTCGCCCACCGACGTCGCCCGTGCCCTGGAGCCGGACTGGCTCTACCTCATCGTCGGTCCGGTCGACCGGGGCGCCCCTACACTCCGGGGCTACTGGATCCGCAACGGCGAGGTGCAGGAGCAGCCGCTGAGCTTCGGGTGAGCATGACGGTCCGAGTTCGCCTTCCCACCATCTTGCGGTCCCTGGCCGACGGGGAAGCCCTGGTCAGGGCCGAGGGTCAGACCGTCGGCGAGGTTTTCGCCGACCTGGAGCAGCGCCATCCCGGCCTCGGCGATCGCCTGGTCGACCAGGGAGACCTGCACCGGTTCGTCAACGTCTTCGTTGGTGACG
Organism: Acidimicrobiia bacterium; assembly: GCA_050742155.1. Lineage (GTDB taxonomy): Bacteria > Actinomycetota > Acidimicrobiia > Spongiisociales > JALYHC01 > JBOGFC01. Next base: position 3,354 of record JBOGFC010000254.1, on the reverse strand, counting down.
AGGACATCCGCTACCTGCAGGGCCTGGACACGCCGGTCCCCGAGGGCGCCGAGATCTCCATCCTCCCGGCCGTGGCCGGTGGCTGACGAGCCGCTCGGCGGCACGCCCCTCGTCCGGCTCGAGCAGCTGTCCCCCCGGCCCGAGGTGGCCCTGTACGCCAAGCTGGAATGGCACAACCCGACCGGCTCGCTGAAGGACCGGGTGGCGGCCGCCATGGTGGAGGGCGCCGAGCGAGAGGGGCTGCTCAGGGGGGGTGCCCACCTGGTGGAGCCCTCCTCCGGCAACACCGGCATCGCCCTGGCTCGCCTGGCCCTCCTGAAGGGGTACCGGCTGACCGTCACAATGCCGGCCAACGTCAGCCCCGAGCGGAAGCAGCTCCTGGCCGCCCTGGGCGCCCAGGTGGTCGAGACCCCGGCCGCGGAGGGGTCGAACGGGGCCATCGGCCGGGCCCGTGAGCTGGCCGCCGAGCATGGCTCCGTCCTGCTCCACCAGTACGAGAACCCGGCCAATCCCGAGGTGCACTATCGGACCACCGGTCAAGAGATCGTCGAGCAGCTGGGCCGGGTGGATGCGCTGGTGGCCGGCCTGGGGACCGGCGGCACGCTGATGGGGGTGGGGCGGGCCCTGCGGGAGGCCCACCCGGGCACCCAGGTGGTGGCGGTGGAGCCACCGGCCGGGGAGCTGGTAACCGGCCTGCGCTCCCTGGAGGAGGGGTACGTCCCCCCGATCTTCGACCCGGCCTTTGTCGACGGCAAGCTGCTGGTCCGCCCTCGGGAGGCGGTGGTGATGACTCGCCGCCTGCTGCACGAAGAAGGGCTCTTCGCCGGCATCTCATCGGGAGCGGCGGTGCACGGGGCGGTCCGCTGGATGGAGCGTTTGGAGCGGGGGACGGTGGTGACCATCCTCCCCGACGGCGGTTGGAAATACCTGTCGGCCGGAGTCTGGGCCGATCCCATCGAGCAGGTGGTGGAGCGGGTCTCGGGCCAGGTCTACTTCTAGACTGCCGGCGGTGCGCCTCACCGTGCTCGGCTCCAACGGCACCTATCCCACCCCGGGCCGCCCCGCCTCCGGTTACTTGGTGGAGCAGCGGGAGACCCGCGTGTGGGTCGACGCCGGCCCCGGGACCTTCGCCGCCCTCCAGGAGTTCATGCCGTTCCGGGAGGTGGATGCCATCGTGATCAGCCACATCCACCCGGATCACTGTGTGGACGTGCTGGCCTTCTACCACGCCACCTACTACGGCAACCCCCGCCGCACCGGAGTGCCGGTGCTGGCCCCGGACGGGGTGGCCGAGAAGCTGGGCGCCCTGATGGGGGCCGACTCGGCGCATGGCCTGTGGGAGGGCCTCTCTTTCCGGGCCGTCTCGGGAGGCGACGAGGTGAAGGTCGGAGAGCTCTCACTTCGCTTCGCCCTGACCGATCATCCGGTTCCCACCGTGGCGGTGAGGGCCGAGTCGGACGGCAAGGCACTGGTGTATTCCTCGGACACCGGCCCCGAAGGTGGCGTAGCCGCCCTGGCGGAGGGGGCCGACCTCTTCGTCTGTGAGGCCACCTACCAGGGAGCCACCGCCGACAAGCCCTGGCCTCATCACCTGACGGCTCGGGAAGCAGGTCAGCTGGGGCGCACGGCCGGAGTACGGCGGCTGATGATCACCCACCTCTGGCCGACGCTCGACCCCGGGCGGTCGGTGGCGGAGGCCGAAGAGGTGTTCGAACAGTCGGTGGGGCTGGCGGTGCCGGGGATGCGGGTGGAGGCCTGATGCCCAGGGAAGGGCGAGGGCCCGACCAGCTACGGCCGATCCGGATCAGCCGCGGCTACACCGACATGACCCCGGGCTCGGTGCTCATCGAGATGGGCCGCACCCGGGTGCTGTGCACCGCCGCCTTCCAGGCCGAGTTGCCCCGCTGGCTGCGGGGGCAGGGGCGAGGGTGGGTGACCGCCGAGTATGCCATGCTGCCCGGCTCGAGCGCCGAGCGCATCTCTCGGGAGAGCTACCAAGGGGGACGGGCCAAGGAGATCCAGCGGCTCATCGGGCGAAGCATCCGCTCGGTGGTGGACCTGGAGCGTATGGGAGAGCTGGTCCTGCGGGTGGACTGCGACGTCCTGCAGGCGGACGGTGGGACTCGCACGGCGGCGGTGACCGGGGCCTGGGTGGCCATGTACGACGCTCTGGTGGCAGGGCCCGGTGACCCGGAGGCCATCTTCGACCAGTGCGCGGCGGTCAGCGTGGGGATCGTGGAAGAGACGGCGCTCCTCGACCTCGACTACTCGGAGGATCTAGGAGCCGAGGTGGACATGAACGTGGTGATGACCGGCTCCGGAGGCCTGGTGGAGGTGCAGGGCACCGCCGAGGGGGCGGCCTTCTCCCGGGAGCAGCTGCATGTCATGCTGGATCTGGCCGAGCGGGGAATCAAGGAGCTGGTGGCCGCCCAGCGCGAGGCGGTGGGCGCCTGAGACCCGACCGGGTGGTGGTGGCCTCCCGCAACCCCGACAAAGTGCGGGAGGTGGAGGAGATCCTGGCCGCCGCCGCGGTGGAGGTGGTGCGCGGCCTGGAGTGGCCGGAGGTCGAGGAGACTGGGGAGACCCTGGAGGAGAACGCCGTTTTGAAGGCGCGGGCGGTGATGGAAGCCACCGGGATGGCGGCGGTGGCCGACGATACCGGGCTGGAGGTGGCCTTCCTGGAGTGGGGCCCAGGGGTGCGGACCGCCCGCTTCGCCGGCCCCGAGGCCACCTACGAGGACAACGTGGCCGAGCTGCTCCGGAGGTTGGAGGGGGTGGGGGATCGCCGAGCGACCTTTCGGTCGGTGGTGGCGCTGGTGACCCCGGATGGAGAAGAGCTGGTGGCCGAGGGCGCCTTGGAGGGCCGCATCGCCGAGTTCCCGCGGGGGACCTACGGCTTCGGCTACGACCCGGTCTTCGAGGTGGAGGGGCAGACGCTGGGTGAGTTGTCGAGCCAGGAGAAGCACGCCATCAGCCACCGGGCCAGGGCGGTGCGGGCGCTGGTGGCCCGTTTCGGGGAACTGGGCGGAGGGTAAGGAGCGGCGGCTATGACGCTCAGCAGCGTCGGGGTCGCCCGGGCCCTCAACCACGTGATCGGTATCTGCAAGGACGCCGAAGCCGGCTACCGCCAGGCCGCCGAGGGAGTGGAGGACCCCGAGCTGACCACGTTCTTCAACACCCACGCCCAATAGCGGGCCGGCTTCGCCGCCGAGCTGGCCAACGAGGTCTTGCGGCTGGGGAGAGAGCCGGCCGAGAGCGGCAACGTGCTGGGCACCATGCACCGGGGCTGGATCAACCTGAAGGCGGCGGTGACCAGCCGGGACGAGGAGGCGGTCCTGGCCGAGGTGGAGCGGG
>JBOGFC010000253.1:0-2929 GCA_050742155.1 Acidimicrobiia bacterium | reverse complement strand
CCCCCTTCTGCTGTTCCGGCGTTCTGCGCCAGAACGCATGGCCGCCTGCGGCGGCCCGCCCTCTTCGTTATCCGGCCGCCTCTTCCCCGCTCGATTCCAGCCGCCGACGAGCAAGCTCCACGTAGTCGGGATCGATGTCCACCGCCAGGAAGCGCCGGCCGGTGAGCCGGGCGGCCACGGCGGTGGTGCCGCTCCCGGCGAAGGGATCAACTATTAGGTCGCCCGGGTAGGTGTAGAGCTTGATGAGGCGCCGGGGGAGCTCCACCGGGAAGGGGGCGGGATGGCCGGTGCGAGCCGCCGAAGTGGTTGGGAACTCCCAGATACTGCGGGTCCAGGCGGTGAACTCCTCGGGCCCGATGTCGGCGGCCGATCGATCGCCGGGCAGCCGGTACTCCTCCTTCGAGAAGACGAGGATGTACTCGTGCACGTCGCGGAGGGTGGGGTTGGAAGGGCTCCGCCACGATCCCCAGGCGGTCGAGACACCGACGCTCGCACCCTTCGACCACACGATCTCTCCTCGCATCAGGAACCCGAGGTCGATGAGCTGGCGGGCCAGGTGGGCGTGGAGGGGGAGGTACGGCGTACGGTTGGTGCCGGCCACGTTGACCGCCAGCCTTCCCCCCGGCCGCAGGATGCGCCCGCATTCCCGCCACACCTCGCCCAGGAACTCCAGGTAGTCGTCGAGACCCATGGTGTCCTGGTGGGAGGCGTAGCGGGTGCCGACGTTGTAGGGAGGTGAGGTGACCACCAGCGAGGCCACCTGGTCGGGGACGAAGGGGAGCGAACGACTGTCAGCGCAGACGACCCGATCGAGATAGGCTTCGTCCACGCAGCGTTTGTAACACCCGGGACCCCGGGTAGAGAGGATTTCGAGGGGAGACACCGTGTCCAAGATCATTCACATCATCGGCACCGGCACCATCGGTGAGCCGCTCATCGGCCTGTTCGCCGACGACAAGGAGGGCTTTGGCATCGAGGAGGTGACGTTTCACAAGCGCACTCCCATGATCGAAGAGCGGGGCAAGGTGGCCGACCTGGAGCGGCGGGGAGCGGTCCTGGTGGTGGACCCCGACCGCCGGCGCAGCTTCGAGGAGTTGGGCCACCGGCCCAAGTATGAGGCCCGCGAGGCCATCGAGCGGGCCACGGTGGTGATCGACTGCACACCGGCCGGCAACGAGAACAAGCAGGAGTACTTCCTGAAGGCGAAGGGGCCCCGCGGGTTCTTGGCCCAAGGCTCCGAGTATGGGTTCGGCAAGCCTTATGCGCGGGGCGTCAATGATGAGGCGCTCGTCCCCGGGGAGGACCGCTACCTCCAGATCGTCTCCTGCAACACCCACAACATCGCCGTGCTGGTGAAGACGCTGGCCATGGATGAGGACGGGACCAATCACCTGGAGTCCGGCCGGTTCCTCTGCCTGCGGCGCTCCAACGACATCAGCCAGGACTCGGGCTTCATCGCCAGCCCCCAGGTGGGCAAGCACGACGACCCCCGCTTCGGCACCCACCACGCCCGGGACGCCCACGAGCTGTTCGCCACCCTGGGGTACGACCTGCCGATGTGGTCCTCGGCCCTCAAGGTCAACAGCCAGTACATGCATGCCGTGTGGTTCAACCTGCTCCTCGACCGGGCCACCACCCTGGATGAGGTGCAGGAACGCTTGGAGGCCAACCCGCGGGTGGCCATCACCTACAAGCGCTCCGCCAACCAGATCTTCTCCTTCGGACGGGACCACGGCTACTTCGGCCGCATCCTCAGCCAGGCGGTGGTTCCCGTGCAGACCCTGGCCGTGCGGGACGAGCGCGAGGTGGTGGGCTTCTGCTTCACCCCCCAGGACGGCAACCCGCTGCTCTCCTCGGTGGCCGCCACGCTCTGGTACCTCCATCCGGAGGGCTTCGGCGACCGGCTCGAGGTGCTGCGCCGCTACCTCTTCCAGGAGGTGTAGGACCACAGTTGGTCATCGACCCTGGCTGAGGCCCCAACAGGTCCTCCCGGCCCACTCTCGGGCCGCCTCGAGCGTGTCGAGGATGAAGCCGGCCTTGGCCTCGTTGTAAGCGAGCCGGTCGGAGCGATAGCGCTCCGCCAGAGCCACCTTGAGCCGGGCGTACGCTTCCCGAGCCTCGGGATGGGCCCGCAAGTAGTCCCGAAAGAGCAGGTGGTCTCGCTCCCACTCACTGCCTGCATCGCAGACATGGATCTGTACGTCGCGGGTCGTACCGGGGGGCGGACGAAAGTAGCGGTGCCCGGGCTCTCGCGAGCGCAACGGCACACCCAGGGACTCTATGGGGGAGAGGTAGGCCCCCTCATCCTCGACATCGGGCACGCTCACCTGAACGTCCACGACCGGCTTGGCCGCCAACCCGGGAACGGCGGTCGAGCCGACGTGCTCGACCCTGATGGCGGACTTTCCCAGGGCAGAGACCAGACGCAGGTGCCACGACTCGAAGGCGGCCGGCCAACGATGGTCGTAACGCACGACCTCGACCGGCTCCCAACTGCCAGATCCCACCAGCTCCATCCGCGGGTACCGGACGGCCGTCACTTCGCGAGCCAAACGGCGCCGCACGTTCTCAGGCAAGTCGGCGGGCTCCAGACCAAGGCGCTCCGCCTCCAGTCGATCAAGGTGGCCCGTAAGCCGAAGGCGACGTAAAGCCGCTCCCAAGACTCTTTCGGGTCGGCGATCTGCGCCGGATCTACGCCCGCTTCCCTGGGGCGGCGAGCCAAGTCGGGGTCCATCGGGGACACCCTATGACTCTTTCCCTGCCTCAAAGCCTAAACGGAAGTTACCCCCGGTAGTCGGCTCCGATAGCCAGTAATACCACAGCTTCCGGGCTGCTCGGCGGCTCCTACGTAGCCAGTAATATGCTTGACTACTTGACCCTCGGTCTAGAATGCCGCTATGGCCAGGACTTCGGGTGCGGTGCACGTTGC
>JBOGFC010000252.1:0-14439 GCA_050742155.1 Acidimicrobiia bacterium | reverse complement strand
CGACCCGACCACGGTTGTGGCGGTGGTGACACCGGTGGTGGTCGTCGCCGCCGGCGCGCAGGCGGCCAACAGCACGCCGCCCCCGGCCATGCCGGTCAGCTTCAGAAACTCACGACGACTGAGTCGCGTCTTGTCCGACTCCTCGCAACCCGCTCGATCCTCCCGGTCCATGAGTGCTCCTCCCCGTTTCGCCAAATGAAACCCTTGTTTCATTCTTCCTCGTTTGTAGCAAGGGGGCGCCGTCCTGTCAACGGGCTGATGGATGTCGGCGTCGCGGGTTAAGGATCGACCGAACCCCGTGTTGGTCCAGGCGAACCCGGGGTTCCTGCGCGCCTCTCCGGCGCGTAACCGCCCGCGGTTCAGGATACCCTCGGAGGTCGGCTTGCGAGCTCACGTCATCTTATGTTAGATTTGACGAGAATTACACAAGCACCGAGCCGACGAGGAGCGGCACGTCATGATCGATGTGGGCCGGCACCCAGCCGTGGACGAGCTGATCGGCCGTTCCAATCGTCTCGGATCCGACCCCCGCACTACCAACTACGGGGGAGGCAACACCTCGGCCAAGGGCGTGACCCGAGACCCGGCCTCTGGGCGGGACGTCGAGGTGATGTGGATCAAGGGGTCCGGCGGCGATCTCGCCACGCTCACCCCGGAGGGGCTCTCCGTGCTCGTCGTCGAACGCCTTCGGGGACTCAAAGACGTCTACCAAGGCGAAGAGCGGGAAAACGAGATGCACGACCTGCTCGAGTTCTGCCTCTTGGGCCGGGGCGGTGCAGCCCCCAGCATCGACACCTCCATGCACGGCCTGCTGTCGTCTCCCCACGTCGACCACCTCCATCCCGATTCCATCATCGCTCTGGCGGCCGCCGCCGATGGCGAGGCCCTCACCAAGCGGTGCTTCGGTGAGGAGGTGGGATGGGTACCGTGGCGCCGGCCCGGATTCGAGCTCGCCCTCCAGATCGAGCGCCTCCAGGACGCTCATCCCCAACTGAGGGGGGTGATCCTGGGTGGGCATGGCTTGACGACCTGGGGGAAGACCTCGCAAGAGTGCGAGCTCAACTCGCTGGACCTGATTGGCCGAGCCGAGGAGTTCATTCGGGTCGAGGGCAAGGCCGATCCGTTGGGGGCGCTGCGCCCGGGTTTCGAGCCGCTGGCTGAGGACGAGCGCCGCCGGCGGGCCGCGGCCCTCGCTCCGGTGATCCGGGGGCTGGCCTCCACCGATCAGCTGATGATCGGTCGCTGGTTCGACGACGAGCTGGTGCTCGACTTCATCGGCCGGGAAGCCGCCCCCCGAGTGGTGCCGCTGGGGACCTCATGCCCGGATCACTTCATCCGCACCAAGGTCCGGCCCCTCCTTCTCGATCTGCCCACCCATGCACCTCTGGCAGACCAGATCGCTCGTCTTCGGGAGCTGCACGCCCGGTATCGGGACGAATACCGCGCCTACTACCAGCGATACGCCGACTCTGCCACCCCGCCGATGCGAGGCGCCGACCCGGCCGTCTTCCTCATTCCCGGGGTGGGGATGTTCAGCTTTGGGGCCGACAGCCAGACGGCTCGGGTGGCCGGCGAGTTCTACATCAACGCCATCAACGTGATCCGGGGCGCCGAGGCCGTCTCCATCTATGAGCCCGTGCCGGGGGCCGAGAAGTTTCGCGTCGAGTACTGGGTCCTCGAAGAGCGCAAGCTGCAACGCCGCCCCCGACCCAAGGCGCTCTCCGGCAAGGTGGCCGTCGTCACCGGGGGTGGATCGGGCATCGGTCGGGCCATCGCCGAGCGGTTCCGGGAAGAAGGGGCAGTGGTGGCGGTGGCCGACATCAATCTCGATGCCGCCCGAGCCGTGACGGAGGCGCTCGGGCCCCGCGACCACGCCATCTCCCTCCACGCCGACGTGAGCGACGAGGAGGCGGTGGCCGCCGCCATCGATCGGGTGGTCACTCGATTCGGGGGGATCGACATCATCGTCAACAACGCCGGGCTGTCGATCTCCAAGCCCCTGCTCGACACGACCGTCGCCGATTGGAACCGGCAATTCGACGTGATGGCCCGCGGCTCCTTCCTGATGGCCAAGCACGCCGCCCGGGTGATGATCGCCCAGGGCCAGGGCGGCGACATCATCTACATCGCCAGCAAGAACGCCATCGTGGCCGGCCCCAACAACGTCGCCTATGGCTCGGCCAAGGCCAGCCAGGCCCACCAGGTGCGCCTGCTGGCTGCCGAGCTCGGCGAGCACGGGATCAGGGTCAACGGCGTCAATCCCGACGCGGTCGTGCAAGGTTCCGGGATCTTCGCCGGGGAATGGGGCGCCGAACGAGCCAAGGTGTACGGGGTCTCGCCCGACGAGCTGGGCCGGTTCTACGCCGCTCGGACACTGCTCAAACGAGAAGTCCTGCCCCACCACGTTGCCAATGCCGTCTACAGCCTGGTCGGCGGCGAGCTCTCTCACACCACCGGACTGATCATCCCCGTCGACAGCGGTCTCGCCGCGGCGTTCTTGCGCTGAGGCACCGGTACCAAGGAGGAAGCCATGATCGACCAGGACCGGATCGCCGAGCTGAACCAACCTCTCGGCGCCGACCACGAGCGGGAGCTGAGCCATCTGGCCTGGCAGCTCGAGCGCCGGGGTCCGGTCAGGGCCGACCAGGTGATCGAGGCCCTGACCCTTTACTCGGCGGCCGCCCCCTCGTGGGCCCTGGGGACCGGGGGCACGCGCTTTGGGAGGTTTCCCATCGGAGGCGAGCCACGCACCACCGAAGAGAAGATCGACGACGTGGCCGCCCTGAACGCACTCACCAGAGCCAACCGGTCGCTCTCGCTCCACGTGCCCTGGGATGACCCAGACGACCCCGATGGGTTGAGGGAGTACGCCGAGCAGCGCGGCATCGCCTTCGATGCGATGAACTCCAACACCTTTCAAGACAATCCGGCCACCACTTGGGAAGGAAAGATCTCCTACAAGTTCGGCAGCCTGGCCAATGTGGACCCAGCAGCCCGCCAGGCGGCGGTCGAGCACAACCTGAAGGTGATCGACCTCGGGGTCAAGTTGGGCTCCAAGGCAATCACCGTCTGGCTGGCCGACGGAACCAACCACCCCGGCCAGGCCGATTTCCGGGGCCAGTTCGAGCGGGTGGCGGAGGGGCTGCGCCAGATCCACGACCACCTCCCCCAAGACTGGAAGATGTTCACCGAGCACAAGCCCTTCGAGCCCGCCTTCTACTCCAGCGTCAACCAGGACTGGGGCTCGTCGCTGCTGCTGGTGCAGGCGGCCGGTGACAAGGCGTCCTGCCTGGTCGATCTGGGCCATCACCTCCCCAACACCAACATCGAGCAAGTGGTGAGCCGGCTGGCGATGGTGGGGCGGTTGGGTGGCTTCCACTTCAACGACTCGAAGTACGGGGACGACGACCTCACCACCGGCTCGATCAAGCCCTTCCAGCTGTTCTTGATCTTCTGTGAGCTGGTGGCCGCCGGCAACGGTCGGTTGCCCGATCTGGCCTACCTGATCGACCAGAGCCACAACCTCAAGGATCCGCTCGAGGACCTGCTGCAGTCCACCGAGGCGGTGACGCTGGCGTATGCCCAGGCTCTGCTCGTCGACCGGGCGGCCCTGCGAGCGGCGCAGGACGACAACGACCCCGCCCTGGCGCAGGAGGTCCTCCAGTCTGCGTTCCGCACCGATGCCCGGACGCTGGTGGCCGAGGCCCGCCGTCGAAACGGCGGGGCTCTGCGGCCCTTGGAGGCGTACCGGGAGGTCGGATATCGCCAGGCCCGAATCTCCGAACGGGGGGTGAGCACGGTCGCCACCGGCCTGTGACCGGAGATCTGCGGGTCCTGGCCGTCGACCTGGGCGCCACCTCGGTGCGGGTGGCTGCGGTGGACCTGGGCAGGCCACTGCCACAGGTGGAGGTGATCCACCGCTGGCCTCACGGTCCGATCCGCCATGTCGACGGGAGCCTTCGCTGGGACTGGCCGCGGATCGTCACGGAGATCGAACATGGGCTGGCTCGGGGAATCGAAGCCGGGCCGGTGGCCTCGATCGGGATCGATGGGTGGGCGGTCGACTACGGCCTCCTCGACGAGCGGGGACGGCTGCTGTCACTCCCCTACTCCTACCGAGACGACCGTACCCGCGACTGGCAGAGCACGGCCGATAAGCTCGGCCGCCGCCGTCTCTACGCCACCACCGGCATCCAGATGCTGCCGATCAACACCATCTTCCAGGTGGCCGCCCACGACCCTGCCGAGCTGGAGCGGGCCGCCCGGCTGCTCCTTCTGCCCGACCTCTTGCTGCGGGACCTCACCGGCTTCGAGGGGGCGGAACGGTCCAACGCCTCCACGACTGCCCTGGTTGATGCCCATACCGGCACCTGGTCCGGCGAATTGCTGGAGATGGTCGGGATCAGCCCCTCCCTCTTTCCTCCCATCGTTGCGGCGGGCAGGCGGGCCGGCGCCTGGCGAGACGTCTCCGTCCATATCGTCGGCAGCCATGACACCGCCTCGGCCTTCGTCGCCATGCCCGGGGTGCCCGGACCGGGAACGGCCTTCATCTCCAGCGGCACCTGGGTGCTGGTCGGCGCCGAACGGCCGGAGGTCGACACGTCCGAGGCTGCTCGCACCGCCAACTTCTCCAACGAGGGCGGCGCCCTGGGGGGGGTCCGCTTCCTCAAGAACGTCATGGGGCTGGGGATGCTGGAACAGTGCCGGGCCGCTTGGGGCACCCCGCCCATCGAGGACCTCCTGCAAGGAGCGGCCCAGGCCGGCCCGGCGGTGAGGCTGGTCGACGCCACCGATGAGCGCTTTCTCGCTCCACCCGACATGGAGGCGGAGATCCGAGCGGCAGCCGGGCTACTCGCGTCCGCCTCCCGGGCGGAAGTGGTTCGGTGCATCCTCGACTCGATGGCGGTGGCCGTCGCCCAGGCGATCGATGAGCTGGGCGCCATCGCCGGGCAAGCGGTCGACGAGCTGTTCATCGTTGGCGGTGGAGCCCAGATCCACCTGATGAACGAGCTCCTGGCCGGCCACACCGGGCTTCCCGTCACCATCGGGTCACCGGAAGCCACCGCCTTGGGCAACGCGGTGGTCCAGGGGTTGGCGCTGGGTCGGTTCGAGAGCCTCACCGAGGCCAGGTCCTGGCTGGCAGGAGGCGCAGAACGCCTGTGAGTTCCTTGTAACATCAAACCCTCTCTCTCACGGAGGACCCATGAGTCAGGTCGCCTACGACAGTCCCGAAGGACGACTTCGGCTCATCGAACAGAAGGTCGTTGAGCGCGGCACGGTGCGGATCGATGAGCTGGCCGTCGATTTCGGGGTCAGCGAGATGACCATCCGTCGCGATCTGGACGAGCTGGAGGCGCTGGGGGTTGCCCGCCGGGTGAGAGGCGGGGCGGTGGCGCTCGGCCCGGAACCCTTCGCCACCCGTCACCGTCACAACGCCCGCTCGAAGTCGCGAATCGCCGACAAGCTCCGCGGTTTGATCCCGGCGCAGGGCGCCATCGCCTTCGACGCCTCCACCACCGTCTACCGGCTGGCCACCAGCCTCGAGGGAGCCCGTGATCTGGTCATCGTCACCAACGGCTTCGACACCTTCCAGAGCCTCAGCGGGAAGCCGGGCATCACGGCCACCTTGACCGGAGGCTCTCGAGAGCCCCGCACCGGCAGCCTGGTGGGCCCGGTGGCCACCCGCATGTCTGAGAACTTTCTCTTCGAGGTGTTCGTGTGCTCCGGCGCGGCCCTCGATCCGTTGCTGGGATCGTCGGAGTCGAGCTTGGCCGACGCGGAGGTCAAGCGGGCGCTCGCCTCCACCAGCAGCCGGATCATCCTGGCGGTCGACCACAGCAAGCTCGGAACCCGGGCCCAGGCTCGCATGTTCTCGCTCAAGGGGGTCGAGATGCTGGTGACCGATCTCGATCCGGACGATCACCGGCTCGATCCATACCGAGAGAAGGTCAGGCTGCGGTGAGGGTGCCGCTCACCAGAGGGCCGGACTGATGAAGCGGATCGGGTTCGTGCTCAAGGTCAGAGAAGAGCTCATCGACGAGTACAAGCGGCAGCACGAGGCGGTGTGGCCGGAGATGCTCGATGCCCTCCGCCGTCATGGCTGGCACAACTACTCGCTCTTCATGCGGCCCGACGGAAGCCTGTTCGGGTATTTTGAGTCGCCGGGCACCTTCGACGAAGCGCGGGCGGGCATGGCGAGCGAGGAGGTCAACCATCGCTGGCAAGAGCTGATGGCGCCTTACTTCGAGGGGGTGGGGCTGCCCGCCGATCAGATGATGCAGGTCCTCGAGGAGGTCTTCCACCTCGACTGACCTGCGAGAGGTGATGGGCCCGAGCGACTCGGCTCGGGCCCATCACTGCTCAGCGTCAACCGCCGATGTTCTCTGCGTTGTAAACGCTGAAGGGTCCCATCAGGACGCGCAGGCCGGCGTCCCGGGTGGGGTCGGCCGTGATCGTGTAGTCACCCATCCGTCCGGCGTTGAACGACACCCCCTCGGCGGCCTCGATCTGGCCGGTGGCCAGGCCGTAGGCCACGTAGTAGGTGAGGTACCCGAGGTCGACGAAGCTCCACAGGGCGAACTCGGGAGCGCAGCCGCTGAGGGTGTACTCCCTCATCTCGTCGGGGAGACCCAGACCCGAGACCTTGACCTGCTCGCACAGGCCCTCGGTCTGCATGGCCTGGGCGGCGGCGGCGATGCCCACCGTGGTCGGGGCCATGATCAGCTCGAGATCAGGATGCGAGTCGACCAGCGCCAGAGCCTGGTTGTAGGAGTCCTCGGCCACGTCGTTGCCGTAGACGGTGTCGACCAGCTCCAGGTTGGCGTACTGCGGATCCGCCAGCGCCCCTTCCATGGCGGCGATCCAGGCGTTCTGGTTGGCGGCCTCCGGGGTCGCCGAGAGGATGGCGAACTGCCCGCCGTCCTCCCCAAGGATGGAGAGCGCCATGGCGGCCATCACCTGGCCGGTCTCGTCGAAGTCCACCTGGGCGATGAACACGCTCTCCCCTTGAGCGGAGGGGATGGGCGAGTCCCAACTGACCACCGTGATGCCGGCATCGGCCGCCGCCTGGACGACGGGGGCGATCTCGTCGCCGGCGTTGTTGGAGATCATGATGGCGTCCACGCCCTGGGTGGTGGCGTTGGTGACGAACTCGATCTGGCCGGTGCTCTCCGCGCAGTCTGCCGGGCCCACGAACTCCGCTTCGGCGGCTCCCAGCTCCCCGGCGGCCTCGATCGCTCCCTCGTTGGCCTGGGGGAACACCGGGATGTTGGTGCACTTGGGTAGCAGGATGGCGTTGAACTCCAGCCCCGTCTCGAAGGCCACCGCACCCTCGGCGGCGGCCGTGGTCTCGGTCGGAGCGGTCGTCTCGGTGGGAGCCGTAGTCTCGGTGGGTGCGGCCGTGGTAGCGGGCGCAGCCGTAGTCGTGGGGGCCGCTCCGGGCGCGCACGCGGCAGCCACCAAGGCCAGGCCGATCAAGCTCGCCAGCAGCCGGCTGTTCTTGCTCATCTTCCTCTCCTCCTCTGTCTCGACTATGTGTGCGGACCGAACTCGTGGATCGCCTTGGTACCTCCTAGGTGTCAGGCCGGACTGACCTCCCTGGTTCCGGCCGTGGTTCGTCGTCTGATGCGAAAGCGAGCCGCCAGGTTGGGAATGAGGACCGACAGGATCAGCAACCCGCCGATCACGCCGGTTTGGGTGGTTCCTCCGACGTTGGCCAGCCCCAACCCGTTGCGGAGGTTGAGAACGATGAATGTCGAGAGAGCCACGCCCAGCATCGATCCCGACCCTCCGAAGATGCTCACCCCTCCCAGCAGCACCATGGTGACGATGTCGAGCTCCCATCCCTCGGCCAGGCTGCCTCGCACCGACCCGAGCCGGGCGGCGAACAACACCCCACCCAGCCCGGCCACCAAGCCCGAGAGGGTGAGCAGGCGGAGCTTGATCCGGGCCACCTTGATGCCCGAGTAGCGGGCGACCTCCGCGCTGTTGCCGATGACATAGACCACGCGCCCGAAGGCCGAACCGTGGAGGATGATCCAGGCGGCGGCCAGCCCCACCACGAAGATGATCAGGGCAACGGGGAGCGGCCCCACCAGCGGCTGCTGGCCGAGCCGGTCGAACCAGCCGGGGAATCCGCCGATGGATCTGTCTTCGAGCAGGACGCGGGCGGCGCCGCGAAATCCGATCAGCCCGGCCAGAGTCACCACCAGCGAGGGCAGCCCCACCTTGGCCACGAACAGGCCTTGGATGAAGCCGGCGGCGGCACCGGCGGCGAGCGCCACGACCACTGCAAGCCCGAACGGCACCGAGCCTCCGTCGTGGAGAGCTGCCAGCACGCCGGCGGAGAAGCCCATCACCGACGCCACCGAGAGGTCGATCTCGCCGTTGATGATGACGAAGGTCATCATCACCACCACGATCACCTTCTCGATGGAGAGCTGGAAGAGGTTGACGAAGTTGCCGACTCCCAGATAGAACGGTGTGAGGCTGGCGTTGACCGCCGTCGAGATGAGGAGGATCGCCGCCAGCAGCATCTCCCAGCGGTGCGCCCTCGCCCACTCAGCCATCGACGCCTCCCACGACCGGCGCTTCGGCGATCCGGTCAGGTGGTCTCGCCTCGACCGACCACAGCCGGCGGAAACGACGGTTGAGCCCCCTATCGAGCGCTACTGCCATCAAAATCAGTGCGCCCAGGATGGCGTCCCGCCAGAACTCGCTGACCTGCTGGACTCGCACCAGGCTCAGCTCCAGGGTGTCGATGAGCAGAGCCCCCAACAGGGCTCCCACCAGTGTCCCCGATCCACCCATGATGCTGACGCCCCCCACCACCGCGGCCGCCACCGACTTGAGCTCCAACCCCTGGCCGGCCACGGCGGTCAGGGTGCCGAAGCGTGCCAGGAACATGAACCCGGCCAACCCCGCCAGCAACCCGCAAGCTACGAACGCCCCCAGCACCAGACGCTGCTCGGGCAGCCCGGCTTGTCGGGCCGCCTCGGGGTTGGAGCCGATGGCATAGAGCCGCCGCCCCCACCGGAGCTTCCCCAACGCCGTCTGCAGCAGCACCACCACCACCAAGGCGATGAGAAACACCAGCCGCAAGTCGAGCTCGCCGAGGCCCACCACCGTGGTCTGCATCATCCGCGCCACCCAATCGGGAAGCGAGTCGGCGGTCACCGTTCCGCCGGCGGCGTAGACACTCAGATAGGTGCGGTAGATGGCCAGCGTCCCGAGGGTGACGATGATGGCGGGAATACGGGCGTACGCCACCAACGCCCCGTTGACCAGACCCAACCCGGCTCCGATGAGCATCGCCATCGGAATCGCCAGCAGCGGAGAGGCCGAGGGATCGGCGGCCAGGTATTGCCCGGTGATGTAGGCGGCGACCCCCACTATGGACCCGACCGACAGGTCGATGTTGCGAGTGATGATCACCAGCGTCTGGCCGGCCGCCAGGATGACTGTGATCACCACGCTCGAGGTGACCCGGTTGAAGAACCGGCCGCTCAGGTAGTTGTCGCTCACCAGGCTGAACAGCAAGACCGCCACGGCGATGATCCCGACCAGCGACAGCTCCTTGAGCCGCTCGGGCCGGAGCCGGAGGAGGAACCGACGCCTGCCGGCCACGGGCCGCGCCACCCGATCCGCCAACGTGTTCATGCTGCACCCACCGCGGCCGTCATGACCTGCTCCTGGGTCGCCTCCGATCGGCTGAAGACCCCCGTCTGCCGCCCCTCCCGCATCACCAATACGCGGTCGCTCATGGCGAGCACCTCGGGAAGGTCGGAGGAGATGAGGATGATGGCGATGCCGGACCGGGCCAGATCACCGATGAGGTGGTGAACGTCGATCTTGGCCCCGACGTCGATCCCCCTGGTCGGCTCGTCCAGGATCAGCACTGCCGGATCGGTGTTGAGCCACTTGGCCAGCATGGTCTTCTGCTGGTTGCCGCCGGAGAGCTGCGCCACGGGGGTGGAAAGCGCCGGCATGCGAATGCTCAGCTTGCGACGAAACTGCGCGGCGGCCGCCCGTTCGCCGGACGAATCGACCAAGCCGAGCCGGGTCGTGTACCGGCGCAAGGTGGGAAGGGTGATGTTGGCGGTGACCGATTGGGGGAGGGACAGGCCGAGCTGGTGCCGGTCCTCGGTCAAGTAGGCGATGCCGCGACGGAGGGCTTCCTCGGGAGAGCGGACCTCGATCGGCTGCCCATCGAGCTCGATGGAACCCCGATCGGCCGGAGCGATCCCGAACAGGGCCAGTGCCACGTCCGTACGGCCCGCTCCCACCAGCCCGGCGAAGCCGAGCACCTCGCCGCGGCGCAGCTCGAAGCTCACGTCGAAGAACTTGCCGGACCGCCCCAGGCTCTCTACCCGGAGGATCACCTCGCCGGCGGCGTGATCGCTCCGGGCGAAGAACTCAGACAGCTCTCTCCCCACCATCTCTCTGATCAGGCTTCCTTGCGCTACCTCGGAGCGGGGCCTGGTCGAGATGTGCCGCCCGTCGCGGAGCACCGTGATCCGATCGGCGATCTCGAACACCTCGTCGAGCCGGTGGCTGATGAACAGGACCGCCACCCCTGAGTCGCGGAGCCGGCGCACCTGCCTGAAGAGCCGATCTACCTCATGAGCGGACAGCGAGGCGGTGGGCTCGTCCATGATCAGCACCCGCACGTCGAGGGAGATCGCCTTGGCGATCTCGATCGCCTGCTGGCTGGCCACGGTGAGGCCACTGGCCGGTGTCCGAGGGTCGAGATCGACGTCGAGTGTGGCGAGAATCGCCTCGGCGTCTCGATAGAGCCGGGGCCAGTCCACCAGGGCGCCCCGATCCTGGTGGCCGATGAAGATGTTCTCGGCGACGTTGAGATCGGGAAAGATGAGCGGTTCCTGGTAGATGGCGGCGATCCCGTGCCCCTGGGCCTCCGCCGAGGTGCGCAGCGTGACCTCCTCGCCGTTGACCTGCATGGCCCCCTCGTCCGGCAGGTGGATCCCGGTCATGATCTTGATGAGGGTCGACTTGCCGGCCCCGTTCTCCCCCACCAGCGCATGCACTTCCCCCGGGTAGAGGACGAGTGAGACGTCGACCAGCGCCTGGGTGGCGCCGAAACGCTTGGAGATCCCGGTCATGGTGAGAAGGGGAGCTTCGGTCATGACTGCCACGTGGGTGCCCGGCAACGCAAGAGCGCTCCCCTCTCCCAGCCCGACCCGCGGCTACTACGCACCCGCCTTCCTCCTCGATTCGGTGAGGGCCTGCCCGGTACGTTTCTCTGTGTAATATCTAACACTATCTTACAAGGCCGCGCTGGGCAAGTGCCCTCGACGGGGCCCTTTGGGGGAGCTTGACTCCGAGCCTGAACGTCGTTAATTTACCGTCGGTAACTTAACGCTGTTCAGATCGGGAGGAGAAGGTCATGGAGCGGCTGGGCAGGTTCGTGGTTCGTTTCCGAATCGTCATCCTCATTGGGGCTCTGGTGGGCTTGGGCCTGGCCGGAGCCCTCGGCGGAAGGGTGGCGGAGTCGTTGTCGAACGGTGGGTTCGAGGATCCCGGCTCGGACTCGGTGCGGGGCGCCGAAGTGCTCGCCGAGGAGTTCGGGGCCAACACCCCCGACTTGATCCTCGTCATCACCGCCGAGAGCGGCTCGGTGGACGATCCGGCGGTCGTGGAGGCCGGTCTGGCGACCGCGGCGGCGCTGGCTGCTGAAGAGGGCGTAAGCGAGGTCAGCTCCTACTGGTCGCTGGGCGCGCCACCCTCGCTTCTCGCACTGGCCGGCGACCGCGCCTTGGTGTTCGCCTCGATCGAGGGCGATCAGGGGGAGATCCTGAATCGCTCCGGCGAGTTGGCCGAGGAGTATCGCGGCGAGCGGGGAATCATCGAGATCCAGGTGGGAGGCATCGGCCCGCTCTTCGCCGAGGTGCAGGAGACCACCGAGGCCGACCTGCTGAGGGCCGAGGCGATCGCCTTCCCGGTCACGGCCGTCCTCCTCGTGATCATCTTCGGCACGATGGTGGCCGCCGCGCTCCCCCTGGCGGTGGGTGCCTTCGCCATCGTCTCGACCTTCCTCATCCTGCAGATCCTCACCGGTTTCACGGAGGTCTCGATCTTCGCCCTCAACCTGACGACGGCTCTCGGCCTCGGCCTGGCCATCGACTATGCCCTCTTCATCGTGTCCCGTTTCCGTGAGGAGCTGTCCGCCGGCCACTCCAAGCACGAGGCGGTGGTGCGGACCGTGCAGACGGCGGGGCGGACGGTGCTGTTCTCGGCAGGGACGGTGGCGGTGTCCCTGTCGGCGATGCTCGTCTTCCGTCTCGCCTTTCTGCGTTCCTTCGGATATGCCGGCATCGCCGTGGTCACGACGGCGGCGGTCGGTGCCGTGGTCATTCTTCCCGCCCTCCTGGCCGTGATCGGTCACTGGGTCGACCGGCTGCGGGTGCGAAGGATCCGGCCGGCGAGGGCGGGTGAGGGGATGTGGCATCGCATTGCCACCGGTGTCATGCGACGCCCCCTACCGGTGGCCACGGTGGCCATCCTCCTGCTGGCCCTCTTGGGAGCGCCGTTCTTCGGCATCGAGCTCGGCAGCAGCGACGACCGGGTGCTGCCGCCCGGGGCCGATGCTCGGGTCGTCGGCGATGTGATGCGGGATGAGTTCAACGCCTTCGAAGCCTCTCCCATCAGCGTCGTCGTCGAGAACCTCGCCCACGAAGGGCTCATCGGCGAGTACGCCGCCCTCTTGTCGACCGTCGAGGGCGCCGCCCGGGTCGACGCGGCCACCGGCACCTACGTGCACGGCGCGCTCGTCGTGCCCCCGACGCCCGCCCACGCCCGCTTCCAGGGTGACGGAGCGACCTACCTGTCGGTGATCGCCGAGGTCGAGCCGACCTCCCCGGAGGGTGAGGCGCTGGTCGGCGAGCTTCGTTCGGCCGACGCCCCCGGCGACGTCCTGGTGACGGGTGGGGCAGCCGAGCTGGTCGACACCAAGGCGTCGATGTTCGGCTCGCTGCCGTGGGCCCTGGCCATCATCGGGATCGTCACCTTCCTGCTCCTCTTCCTCATGTTCGGGTCGATCGTCGTCCCGGCCAAGGCCGTCGTGCTCAACCTGCTGTCGCTGTCGGCGACGTTTGGTGCGCTCGTCTGGATCTTCCAGGAGGGTCACCTGGCCGGCCTGCTCGACTTCACCCCGACGGGAACCCTCGACCTGTCGATGCCCATCCTCATCTTCTCCATCGCCTTCGGGCTCTCGATGGACTACGAGGTGTTCCTGCTCTCGAGGATCAAAGAGGAGTACGACGCCACCGGCGAGAACGTCGGCTCGGTCGCTCGCGGGTTGGAGCGGACCGGGCGGATCGTGACGGCGGCCGCCCTCGTCATCGCCGTGGTGTTCATCGCCTTCGCCACCTCGGGCGTGACGTTCCTCAAGATGTTCGGCGTCGGCATGACGCTGGCGGTGCTGGTGGACGCCTTCATCATCCGGGCCACGCTGGTGCCTGCGTTCATGCGCCTGGCCGGCGCCGCCAACTGGTGGGCGCCTCGCTGGATGCGTCCCATCTACGATCGGTTCGGGATCGACGAGCATGCGAGGCGAGGCTCGCCTCGGAACCCTGGCCTGTGACGATCGAGGCCTGATGAGACCATCTTCGATCTCCGGCAGCCGGGTCGGGCATCCCCCGGGCGGGAGGGCAACTCGGCACCGGGCCCGTAAGGGCGAGGGGGAGTTGCTCCGCGACGAGATCCTCGACGCCGCCGAGCAATTGCTCGCCGAGAGGGGTTCGGTCGACGCCGTCTCGATGCGGGCGGTGGCGGCCCGAGTGGGCGTCACGGCGCCGGCCCTCTACTTGCACTTCGCCGACAAGGACGAGCTGTTCTTCTCGTGCTGCAGTCGTCGGTTCGAGGAGATGGCCGAGCGGCTACAGGCGGCCGCGGCCGGCCCCGGAACCATCCCGGAGCGGCTTCGGTCCATCGGCGAGGCCTACGTCAGGTTCGGGCTGGAGCGAGCCGAGCAGTATCAGGTGCTGTTCCTCGGCGCGCCGCCGCACGATCTGACTGAGGCCGACCTCGCCGAGCTTCCCGGCATGCGGGCCCTGGGCCTCGTCGCCGAGCTGGTGGCCGAGGGAATTGCCTCGGGCGTGCTACGTCCCGAGCTCGATCCGGTGGCGACAGCCGTGAGCCTCTGGGCGGCGGTCCATGGGATCGTGCTCATCATCCTCGACAAGCGGGAGCACGACATCCTGCCGTTGCCGGACGAGCGGGTCATCATCGAACACGTGCTCGACATCGCGCTGCGCGGCCTAGTGGCTGCACCTCGCCGAACCTAATGCTCTAGTGTGACCTCTGACGTCCGCCGGATTCTCGGGGCTCAGGGGATCCGGGCCGCCGCCTACGGGTTCGGCTCAGTGCTCTTGGGGGCCTCGCTCGAGTCCCAAGGCCGCTCTCCTGCCCAGGTGGGACTCC
>JBOGFC010000251.1:0-4946 GCA_050742155.1 Acidimicrobiia bacterium | reverse complement strand
GATCGCCTCCGGCTGGTAGCCGGCCAGCGCCGGCCGGATGGCCGTCGGGTCCGAGAAGTCGAGCTCCCGGCGGGTGAGCGGCACCGCCTGGGCCCCCAGCAGGCGGCGACAGGCGGTGCCCAGCTGTCCGCTCGCCCCCAGCAGGAGGATCAATAGGCCAGGATCTCCGACAGCTCCCCGAGGGTGAGCTCCACGAACTCGGGAGGAGCCGACCCCCGGAGGGCTACCCCCCGCCCGATCACCGAGCCGCGCAGCTTCCAGCGGTAGATGTGGGAATGCTCCATGACGATGGAGGACTCGATCATGCAGTCGGCCAGTCGGCTGGCGTCCCCCACCGCCGTGTTGGGCCCCAGGGTGACCCGGGTCATGTGGACGTCCTGGCCGATGATCACCGGCCCGGTCAGGTCGCAGTCGACCAGCTGGGAGCCGGGACCCACCTGGACAGGACCCCGCACCCGGCACCCGACCAGCTCCCCGTCGATCTTCTCGGTGAGGTCGGCCAGCACCAGCTGGTTGGCGTGCAGCAGGTCGGACTTCTTGCCGGTGTCCTTCCACCAGCCGTCCACGACCGAGGCCCGTACGGTGCGGCCGTGGTCGAGCAGGTACTGGATGGCGTCGGTGATCTCCAGCTCCCCGCGGGCCGAGGGCTCGATGGCCTCTACGGCCTCGCCCACCGTCGAGTCGAACAGGTACACGCCCACCAGGGCTAGGTCGGAGGGAGGCTCCTTGGGCTTCTCCACCAGCCGGGTGACGTGGCCCTCCTCATCGAGGGCGGCCACCCCGAACGCCGAGGGATCGTCGACCCGGGAGAGCAGGATCTGGCAGTTGGGCCCCCGCGCCTGGAAGTCCCGCACCACCTCGCTGACCCCCTGTTTGAGCAGGTTGTCCCCCAGGTACATGAGGCAGTCCTCGCCGTCCACGAAGGACAGGGCGATCTTGAGGGCGTGGGCCAGCCCGAGCGGCTCCTCTTGCCCGATGTAGGTGACCTCCAGGCCGAAGCGGGAGCCGTCCCCGACCGCCTCCTTGATCTCCCCCCCGGTCTCCGGGGAGATCACCACCCCCACCTGGGTGATGCCGGCTTCGGCCAGGTCGCCAAGGCCGTAGAAGAGGATGGGCCGGTTGGCGATGGGCACCAACTGCTTGGCCATGGAGAAGGTGATGGGCCGCAGCCGGCTCCCGCTCCCTCCCGCCAGCACCACCCCCTTCATGCTTGCTCCCTCGTTTGCTCCCTCCCCCTTTGGGGGAGGGTCGGGGAGGGGGCCTCCTTGAGCGGTCGCCACCAGTCCTCCCGCTCCCGATACCAGGCAATGGTGTCCACCAGCCGTTCCTCGAGGGTGTGGGCCGGGCTCCAGCCCAGCTCGCGGATCTTGGTGGAGTCCAGGGCGTAGCGGAAGTCGTGCCCCGGCCGGTCGGGGACGTAGTCGATGTAGGAGTCGTCCATGCCCATCACCTGGAGGATCGTCCGGGTCAGCTGGATGTTAGGGAGCTGAGCCCCGGCCGCCACGTTGTAGATCTCGCCGGGAACTCCCTGGTCGACCAATAGGTGGATAGCCGTGCAATGGTCCTCCACATACAACCAGTCCCGTTCGTTCTTCCCGTCCCCATACAGAGGGACCGGCTTGCCTTCGAAGAGATTGGTGACGAAGAGCGGGATCACCTTCTCGGGGAACTGGTAGGGCCCGTAGTTGTTGGTGCAGCGGGTGACGATGACCGGATAGCCGTAGGTGACCCGGTAGGCGTGCACGAGCAGATCGGCCCCCGCCTTGGAGGCCGCATAGGGGGAGGAAGGCCGCAAGGGGAAGTCCTCCGTGGCGAAGCCGCTCTCCAGGGAGCCATACACCTCATCCGTGGAGACGTGGATGAAACGCTCGATGGTGTGTCGGCGGGCCGCTTCGAGCAGCGCCGCGGTCCCCGTCAGGTTGGCCTCCAAGAAGGGCCTTGGATCGCTGATGGAGCGGTCCACGTGGGTCTCGGCGGCGAAGTGGACGATGACGTCGTGCTCCGGCACCACCCGCTCCAGCAGTGCGGCATCTCCGATGTCGCCGCGGACGAAGGTGTGGCGAGGTTGGTCATCAAGCTCCTCCACGGTGCGGCGCACCCCGGCGTAGGTGAGCAGGTCGAGGTTGGTGACCTCGGCGTCGGGCTCGTGCTGGAAGAGGTATCGGACGAAGTTGGAGCCGATGAAGCCGGCTCCCCCGGTCACCAGGTAGCGACGGGTCATGGTCGCAGCTCGGCGGGCACATCGGCCCATCGGGAGTTGCGCCGGTCTCGGTCCGAGAGGATCGGTGCCTCCGTGGGCCAGGGCACGGCGATCTCCACGTCGTCCCAGGAAACCCCCAGCTCGTCCGACCCGTCGTAGTAGTTGGTGACCAGGTAGCTCATCACCAGCTCTGTCTGGGCGTAGAAGCCATGCGCCACCCCCACCGGAATGTGCACGGCCTGCGCTTCACCCAGCTCGAAGGTCTCCACGGCCAGATAGCTGTCGCCCTCGGCCCGCAAGTCGACCAGGGCCACGAAGGCTCGCCCCAAAGGGATGGTCCACAGGTCCTCCTGGCGCAGGTGGTAGTGCAGGCCCCGGAGCACCCCCCGGCTGGAGCGAGAGACATTGCCCTGGAGGAAGTCGGACCCCGGGAACCAGGAGGCTCGGTAGGTCTCCATGAAGAAGCCCCGTTCATCCTCGTGCTTGCTGAAGTCGAGATGGGTCACCCCGGGGATTACCTGCGATGGTCGGGCAAGCACGGCCCTGTTATAGCGGGTCAGTAGGGCGGCGTGAGACCGGCGAACATCGGAAAGTGCCTCACGTTGTGGGTGGCCACGACCGCCTCGGTGCTCAAGGCGCTGGCGGCCAGCACCAGGTCGACCACGCCCAGCCGGTGGCTCGGTAGGTAGCGGCGGCCCAGCTCCCCGGCCAGGCGAGCAATGGACTCATCCACCGCTACCCACGCCAAGGTCGAGAAGAGGCGCTCCGCCGGGCCTGCCTCGGCCGAGCGCAATCCCACCAGCACCTCCACCCGGGTGAGCTCGCTGCAGAGGGGAGGGGAATCGAGAGACCGCAACCAGTCCCGTGCCCGACCGTCCCCGCGGAGGTGATCGATGAGCACCGTGGTGTCCACCAGAACCCTCACCGAAGGCGGGCACGATCGGCCTCACGCAGCCGATCCGTATAGTCCCGCCCGGAGGGAAGGTAGGGGGCAATGCCGAAGGTGTCCTCCACCACTCTCCGGTAGCGGTCGAGCTGTCGAGCCGGGCCGGTTCCACCTGCTAGGAACACGTCGATGGCCTCCCGGATGAGTTCCGACACCGTCTGTCCACTCCGCCGGGCCCGTTCGGAGAGACGTCGATGCTGCTGGTCCTCCAGGTAGATCTGGGTGCGCCTCATGATGTACGAGTATACATCACAGCACCAGTCCCCCCTCCTCCGTTCTTGCGCGAGAAACGCAGCGCCGGTGGTCGCTTATTCACGCAAGAAATGGGTGGGGCTACCGCCCCGCCACCGCCGGGGCCGCGAAGGACCCGACGGTCAGGGTGTAGTCGGCCACCCCCTGGGCGTTGTGGAGCTTGACGTAGAACCGTCCGGTGGAGGGCCGGTAGACGGCCAGGGTGTCGGTGCCGTTGTGGTCCCAGTCCCCGGCCACCATCCGGTCGCCCGGGTCCCCGTAGAAGAACTGGAAGTCGGCCACCCCCGGGCTATTGGAGTTGCGGAAGTAGACGAAGCCGGACGACTCCCGATGGAGGCCCACCGTGTCCACCCCATCCCCGTCGAAGTCGCCACTGAAGGGCTTGTCGCCCGGGTTGCCGAAGAAGTAGGCGTAGTCGGCCACCCCGGTCCCCAGGCTGTTCTTGACGTAGACCTGGCCCTCGGTCTTTCGGTAGATGGCCAGGGTGTCGCAGCCATCCCCGTCGAAGTCCCCGGCCAGGGGCAGGTCGGAGGGGTTGCCGAAGAAATAGGAGATCTCCCCGGGGCCCTGGGTGTTGGAGTTTCTGAGGTACATGAAGCCGGAGGAGGGCCGGTACATGGCCGGGGTGGAGAGCCCATCGCAGTCCCAGTCCCCCATGAGCGGCACGTCCCGGGGTTGCCGTAGTAGAAGCGGGAGATGGCCGCCCCGGCCGCCAGCCGCTCGTAAATGTGGAACTGGGAGCCGGAATCCACCAAGGCCACCGAGTCGCACACCTTGCTCTCCGGAAGGCAGGGCCGGGTGCCGGACTCGATGCTGAAGGGAAGGGGGCCGGGCTGGAACCAGTTGGTGAGCGGCCACTGGTAGAGCGTGGTGGCCAGGTTGAGCCCGTCCCGCCAGCCGGTGTATCCCCAGGTGCCGTGCCAGACCTTGAAGTCGGTCTGGGCGTTGATGTTGAAGTAGACCACCGCCACCAGGTTGGGATCGGCGGCCCTGTAGCTGAAGAGGTCCCGCAGCCAGGCGTCCTTGTCCCCACCGGTGCTGGAGGAGCCGGTCTGGGCGATCACGTAGGGCTTCTCGGGGGCGAAGCCGCGCAGTTCCTGTAGGGCCGCCCCCAAGACCTCCGGGACACTCTCCCAGCGCTGCACGGCCGACCCGAAGTTGTAGCGGAGATGCCAATCACGTCGACCACGCCGGCCCCCGGGTAGTAATCGGCGATCGAGTAGGGAGGCGTCGACCATCCGTTGGGAGCGAAGGCCCACCGGACCTGCGTCTCCCCCATTCCCTTGTCGAGGAAGATCTGGCGGATGCGCCGGTAGGCCACCTCGAAGGTTGCCCGGGTCCATGCCCCACCCAGTCCCCGTTCATCTCCTGCAGCGGGCGATGATCACCGACCGTCCACCCCCCTTGCCCAGCCAGGCCTTGACCTTGTCGGCCCAGGCCCGGATGTCGGCGTCTTGTTAGCCGGCAGCGATGGAGGCGGCCGAGGCGTTGACGGCCACGTTGGAGAAGGGGGTGGACTCGGCTTGCCAGGCCTGCTCGAGGAGATGG
>JBOGFC010000250.1:0-15159 GCA_050742155.1 Acidimicrobiia bacterium | reverse complement strand
GCGGCGGCCTGGCTGGGCGCGGTCGCCGGCCGGCATTGGGGCCTGGCGGTGGCGCTGGGGGGAGTGGCCCTGGTGCTCCTGGTGGGGCGCCGAGGAGGGATCCTGGCACTGGCCGCCCTGCTGACGGCGGGATCCCTGTCGGGCGCCTGGTCGGCGGCCCGGGAGCGGGACACTCTGCAAGCCGCGGCCCCCGAGGGCCTGGTCGAGCTGATGGGACGGGCCGCCGACGACCTGCGCCCCAGCCGAAGCGGCCTCTGGTTCCTGCTCCGTCCCGTCCATAAGAAGGAAGGGGCTGGGTGGGTCGGCTGGCCGGGCCCAGCCATGCTGGTAAACGTCGGGGAGAGAACGCCGCCGGTCCTGTCGGCCGGTGACCTGGTGCGAGTAGTGGGCCGGGCCGAGGCGAAGCCGGGGCGGGCGCGGGGTGATCCCTACGCCGGCCGGGTTCGAGCCCACGAGGTGGAGGTGGTCGACCCCGCCTCCGATCCGCTCTTCGCCACCGGCAACTGGCTGCGAGATCGGATCACCGTGGGCCTGGCGGCCGCCCATCGTGGGCCGCCGGGCGCCCTGGTGGCCGGGTTCCTGATCGGGGACGTGCGCGCCTTGCCCGAGGCTGATCTCGAGGCCATGCGCCGGGCCGGGCTCTCGCACTTCGTGGCGGTGTCGGGTAGCAACGTGGCCCTCTTCCTGGGCGCCCTCTGGCTGGCGCTCGGTCCGGTGGGGATGGGGCGGCGCCGGGTGCTGGTGGGCATCATCGCACTGGCGATCTTCGTGGTGGTCACCCGCTGGGAGCCCTCGGTGCTGCGGGCGGCCGGGGTGGCCGGGCTGCTGCTGGCCGGCCGCGGCCTGGGCATCCCACTCGATGCCTGGACGGCGTTGGGGGCGGCGGTGGCCGGGCTGATCCTCGTCTCCGGGGAGTTGGTGGGAGACGTCGGGTTCCAGCTCTCTGTGGCGGCCACGACCGGGGTGCTGGCCGGGGCCGGGCTCTTTCCGGGAGCCAGGCCCCGCTGGGCGGCCACGCTGTTGGGAGCCACCGTGTCGGCGCAGGGAGCCGTGGCGCCGCTGCTCTTGGTCCACTTCGGGACCGTCCCCCTGCTGGCCCCGCTCGCCAACCTGCTGGCGGGGCCGCTGGTGGCTCTCTCCACCGCGCTGGGGGGTGTGGGCCTGCTGCTGGGGATCGGGCCTCTGGTCGAGGCGGCGGTGGCCGGCGCCGGCCTGGTGCTGGAGATCGCCCGCTGGGCCGCCCCCTGGCCCCAGCTGGGATGGACCGGGATGGCCGCCGCGGCGGGGGCGCTGGCGCTCTCCACTCGCCGACGCCTGAGGCCGCTGGTGGCGGTGGCGGGGGCGGGGGCCCTGCTGGTGGCGCTGGTGGTCGCCGGCCGGCCACCTGGGGTCCCGACCGTGGTCTTCTTCGACGTGGGGCAGGGCGACGCCGCTCTGCTCTGGGGGCCGCTCGGTGAGGCGATCCTCATCGACGGTGGCCCCGATCCGGGTCACGTCCTGGACGAGCTCCGCGGCCGGGGCCTTCGGGACCTCGAGCTGGTGGTGCTCTCCCATCCGCATGAGGACCATGCCGGCGGCCTGGTGGCGGTGCTCTCGGGGCTGTCGGTGGGCCGGGTCTGGCACCCGGGGTGGGAGGGGGAGGCCCTCGACGAGGTGGTGGAGGCCGCCCGGCGGGAAGGCGTGCCGGTGGAGGTCCCCTCCCCGGGCTGGCGGGCGAGGATCGGGGCGTTCTCCATCGAGGTGCTCGGCCCGACCCGCCGCTACGCCTCCCCCAACGACCAGTCGCTGGTACTGCTGGTAGAGGCCGAGGGGCTCTCGGTGTTGTTCCCCGGGGACATCGAGGCGATCGCCCAACGGGAGCTGGGCCCCATCAGCGCCGACATCCTGAAGGTGCCGCATCAGGGGGCGGCCACCTCCGACCTGAGTTGGCTGGCGGAGAGTGCCGGCTCGGTGGCGGTGATCAGCGTGGGGCCCAACCGATACGGACACCCTTCCGGGCAAGTGGTGGAGACGCTGGCGGAAGCCGGGGCCGAGGTGCTCAGAACCGACCTGGAGGGGGACGTCGAGGTTCCCCTCGCGGTATCGTCGCCCCGTCGATGAAGGCGCTGATGCACGTGCAGGGGCCCAGGGACGCCGGGCCGGGCGAGCGGCAGGAGATGCTGGAGCGCGCCCGCGGCGTGTTCCAGCAGGCGGATGTGTCGGAGGTGGTCCGGGTGGACGTGCCCCCCCGGGGATCGGACGAGGAGGGGCTGCGGGAGGTGATGCGGTCCCTGGTTCCCGCCTTGCAGAGCCCATCATTGTTCGGAGGCCGTCGGGGGGTGCTGGTGGTCGACGCCGAGAACCTTCAAAGGGCCGAGGCGGAGGTGCTCGGCGAGCTGGCCGCCGACCTCGATGCCGAGGCGGTGACGGTGGCGTTCGTGTCGACCGGCGCCCTGCCCGCCCCTCTCGCCAAGGCGGTCCGGCAGAGCGGGGAGGTCCTGTCGGTGAAGAA
The DNA here is from genome assembly GCA_050742155.1 of Acidimicrobiia bacterium. GTDB lineage: Bacteria > Actinomycetota > Acidimicrobiia > Spongiisociales > JALYHC01 > JBOGFC01. The sequence goes on along the minus strand of JBOGFC010000250.1, from coordinate 12,668 downwards.
GCTGCGGGAGCGGGACGCGGCCGGCCGGCTGGCCGAGGAGCTGCGGCGCCGACGGATGAAGCTCTCCCAGGAGGCCGTGGAGGCCCTCGTGCAGCGCTTCGGCTCTGACGTGGCCGGGCTCTCGCAGGCCCTGGACCAACTGGCCTCGTCCAGCGGGCCGATCACCCGGGAGACGATCCTGGAGCGCTTTCGCAACCGTCCCGACGAGCCTATGTGGCACTACGCCGATGCCGTCTCTGCGGGCGACACGGGCCAGGCCCTGCGGCGATTGGCCGACTTCCTGACCCACGGCCACCCTCTTCAGCTGCTGGCCTTCCTCGAGAACGACCTGCGCCGCCGGGCCTTGGCCGCCGCCGCCCCCGATCTGGAGACCTTCGCCCTCTGGGCGGGCAGCTCGGCCGAGCACTACACGGTGCGCAAGGCCTGGGGGCAGCGCACCCGCACCTCCAACGGCGAGCTACGCAAGGCCCTGGACGCCCTGGCCCGCGCCGACGCCCATCTCAAGAGCGCCCCGGAGGAGACCCATCGCCTCACCATGGAGCGCCTGACGGTGGCCCTCTGCCGCTGGTACGGCGGCGCCCGAACCTAATGCTTGGCTGGACCGCCGCGGTCCACTAGACGATTAGGTTTGCTGCCGGGACGGGGTGGATGGGAGTTGGGTAGCCTACCGGCTTGGTGGACAGCGGGCGGACCACGGCGCGGACCTTCTCCAGGGCCTACCGGTACGACCTCAACGGCAGCGAGCTCGAGCCGGGCGCCTTGCAGCTGCAGGCCGAAGGGGTGAGCCTTCGCTTCGGCGGGGTGAGAGCGCTCCAGGACCTCGACCTCGCGGTCCTTCAGGGCACCGTCCACGCCATCATCGGCCCCAACGGGGCCGGTAAGACCAGTTTCCTCAACTGCATCAGCGGGCTCTACCGTCCACAGCGCGGCCGCATCCGGCTCCATACCGGCCGGGCCACCGAGGAGCTCACCAGGGCCCGTCCCAGCCGCATCGCCGAGTGGGGGGTGGCCCGCACCTTCCAGAACATCGAGCTCTTCAAGCACATGACCGTCCTCGAGAACCTGCTCTTGGGGCGCCACGTCCACCTGCGTCATGGCCTGTTCCGATCGCTCCTCTATCTCGGGCCCGCCCGACGCCAGGAGATCGAGCACCGCCGGCTGGTCGAAGAGGTGGTCGATTTCCTGGAGATCCAGGCGGTGCGGCGCAAGCCGGTCGGCTCGCTCTCGTACGGGTTCCAGAAGCGGGTCGAGCTCGGCCGGGCCCTGGCCCTCCAGCCGGCGCTGCTGCTGCTCGACGAGCCGATGGCGGGCATGAATGCCGAGGAGAAGGAGGACATCGCCCGCTTCATCCTGGACGTCAACCACCAGGCGGGAGTGACCGTGCTCTTGATCGAGCACGACATGGGGGTGGTGATGGACATCTCCGACCGGGTGTCGGTGCTCGACTTCGGACGCAAGATCGCCGACGGCCCGCCCGAGGAGGTGCAGGACGATCCGGGGGTGATCGACGCCTACCTGGGCGAGGGTCGACGCCGATGAGCGGGAGCACGTTTCCTCAGCTGCTCGCCGAGCTGGCCGGGAAGTACGGGGACGACCGGGTCGCCCTCCAGGAGAAGCGCTACGGCATCTGGCAGCCCATCACCTGGCGCCAGTACTACCAGCGGGTGCGAGACTTCGCCCACGGGCTCGCCGCCCTCGACGTCCAGGCCGGCGAGGTGGTGGCGGTCCTCGGTGACAACCGGCCCGAATGGCTGATCAGCGAGCTGGCCGTGCAGTCTCTCGGCGGGGCCACCGTGGGGATCTACCCCACCTCGATCGGCGAGGAGGTGCTCCACATCCTCGACCATGCCCGGGTACGGACCGTGGTGGCCGAGGACCAGGAGCAGGTCGACAAGCTGGTGGAGCTCTGGGACAGGCTGGAGACGGTGGAGCGGGTGGTGTACTACGACCCCCGCGGCCTCCGGGACTACGGGCTCGACTACCTGGTGGAGTTCACCGCCGTCGAGGAGGCGGGCCGCCCGTACGAACGCTCCCACCCCGGCTGGCTGGACGAGCAGGTGGCGGCCGGCCGTGACCGAGACATCGCCATCATCTCCACCACTTCCGGCACCACCGGGCGACCCAAGCTGGCCATGCTCAGCCACGCCAACCTGATGGCCATGGGGAGCCAGCTCATGGAGGAAGACCCGATGTCGAGCGACGATCGCTACGTGAGCTTCCTACCGCTGGCATGGATTGGGGAGCAGATGCTGGCGGTGGCCTGTGGGCTGCAGGCCGCATTCACGCTCAGCTTCCCCGAGGAGGCGGCCACCGTGCAGGCCGACCTGCGGGAGATCGGCCCCAACGTGATGTTCAGCCCGCCCCGCATCTGGGAGAGCCTGCTCTCGGCGGTGCAGGTGCGGATCGGGGAGGCCGGGTGGGTGAAGCGACGTATCTTCGCCTGGGGCTACGGGATCGGGGAGCGGATGGCAGAGCATCGGGTGCGTGGGAAGCCAGCCCCTTGGTGGCTCGGGGCCCTGCACCGCCTGGCCGACTGGGTGGCGCTCCGCCCGGTGCGGGACCAGTTGGGGCTGGCCCGGTTGCGTCGCGCCTACACCGGAGGCGCCCCGTTGGGCCCAGACGTGTTCCGCTTCTACCACGCCATCGGGGTGAACCTCAAGCAGATCTACGGGCAGACGGAGATCTGCGGGATCGCGGTCATGCACCGGGATGGCGACATCCGTTTCCCCACCGTGGGGACTCCAATCCCCGGCACGGAGCTGCGCATCGCCGAGGACGGGGAGATCCTGCTTCGCTCCCCGGCCGTCTTCCAGGGTTACTACGAGAACCGAGAGGCCACTCGGGAGGCGCTCGACGCAGAGGGATGGCTGCACACCGGGGACGCCGGCTACCTGGAATCGGGGCACCTGGTGGTGATCGATAGGGCCAAGGACGTGATGCAGATGGCCGACGGGACCCGGTTCTCCCCGGCCTTCATCGAGAACAAGCTCAAATTCAGCCCCTACGTGGAGGAGGCGGTGGTGTTCGGGGGCGAGTGGCCCTACGTGGCGGCCATCATCACGATCGACGCCCAGACGGTGGGGACCTGGGCCGAGCGGGAGCACCTCGGCTACACCACCTACACCGACCTCGCCCAGAAGCCCGAGGTGTACCGGCTGGTGGCCGACGACGTGGAGCGGGCCAACCAGGACCTCCCCGTGGGTGCCCGGGTCCGGAGCTTCGTGCTGCTCCACAAGCAGCTCGACCCCGACGAGGAGGAGATCACCCGCACCCGCAAGGTGAGGCGGCGCACCATCAACCAGCGCTACGGGACGATCATCGAGGCGCTCTACGGCGACCAGGAGCGCGTGAGGGTCACCACCACCATCACCTACCAGGACGGCTCCACCGCCCAGCGGGAGATCGACCTCCGGATCATGGCAATGGACGACTTCACCCCCTCGGCCCACCGGCGCCGCTATGTCTGGAGCGGGTAGGTGAGCCGGATGTCCAGGTAGTGGATACCTTCATCCAGCTCACCGTGATCGGGCTGGCCAACGGGGCCATCCTCGCCCTGGCCGCCCTGGGGTTCGCCCTCATCTACAAGGCCACCGGGGTGATCAACTTCGCCCAGGGCGAGTTCCTGCTGATCGGCGCCTACACCATCTACGCCGCCATCGAGGTCTACGAGTTGCACTGGACGGTGGCGGTGCTGGTGGGGGTGGTGGTGGCGGTGGTGCTGGGGTTGATCATCGAGCGACTGGTGTTGCGACCCATGGTGGGGGAGTCGGCCATCGCGGTGATCATGGTCACCATCGGGCTGGCGGCGGTGCTGCGGGCGCTGGTGCAGGTGCGCTTCGGTACCACCCCCCGCCGGATGCCGGCCTTCATCCCCGGGGGCACCACCGACGTGGTGGGCGCCCTGGTCCCCACCAATCGTCTTTGGGCCATCCTGCTGGCGGCGGTGGCGTTGGGTGCCTTCACGGTGTTCTTCCGCCGTTCCCGACACGGCATCGCCATGCGGGCGGTGGCCGACGACCAGCAGGCGGCCATGACGATGGGGATCAGCGTTCCTCGCGTGTTCGCCATGGCCTGGGCGCTGGCGGCGATGAGCGCGGTGATCGGGGGGGTGCTGGTGGCCAACATCACCGGCGTCTCCGGCGAGGTGGCCGACTTCGGCCTCGTCGTCTTCCCGGTGGTGATCCTGGGCGGGCTGGACTCGGTGGCCGGCACCATGTTGGGCGGGGCCATCATCGGGGTGCTCATCCCCTATACGGCCGCATACGTGGGGGGCGGCTTGCAGCAGGTGATCCCTTTTGTGGTCCTGGTCCTCATCCTGATGGTCAAGCCGTACGGCCTGTTCGGCCAGGTGCGGATCGAGCGGGTCTAACCCCATGGCTACCGCCACCGGGATCTTCCACACCGACTACCGGACCGAGCTGGCCCTCCGTCACACCCGGGCCGAGTACGCCCGGCTGGCACTGGTGGTGGGGGGCCTGGTGGCGGTGCCCTTCTTGGCTAGCCCCTTTTGGTTGACGGTGATCAACCAGATCGGGGTGGCGGCCATCGGCGCCATCGGACTCAACATTCTCACCGGCTTCACCGGCCAGATCAGCCTGGGCCAGGGAGGCTTCCTGGCGGTGGGGGCCTACACCTCGGGGCTGCTGGTGGCTCGCCTCGGGTTGCCCACCCCGGTGGCCATGCTGGCCGCCATCCTCGTCGCCGCCCTGGTGGGGGCGTTCTTCGGCCTGCCGGCCCTGCGCCTCAAGGGGCTCTACCTCGCCATCGCCACGCTCGCCTCGCAGTTCATCATCCTCTATCTGGTGCGCAACGACCCCCTGGGGATCACCGGGGGGGTGGCGGCACTCGTGGTGCCCCAGCCGGAGCTCTTCGGCTTCGCCCTGCGGGGCGACTTCCGCTGGTACTGGGTGATCGTGGCCTTGGGAGTGGTGGCCGCCCTGGCCGCCACCAACCTCTTCCGCACCGGGCTGGGCCGGGCCTTCGTCGCCATCCGCGACCAGGACATCGCCGCAGAGGTCATCGGGGTGGACGTGTGGCGCTACAAGTTGCTGGCCTTCGCGGCCTCCTCGGGGTTCGTCGGTTTGGCCGGGGCGCTCCTCGCCCACTACCGCTCCATCGTCACCTGGGAGCGCTTCACCCTCGATGTCTCGATCCTCTACCTAGCGATGATCATCGTGGGCGGCTTGGGTAGTGTGGCCGGCTCCATCTATGGGGCCGCCTTCATGATCGGCGTCGATGCCTTCATCCGGCAGCTGGGCCGCACCCTGCGCGACACCCTGCCGGTCGTTACGCGGGAGCTGCCGGCCATCCAGCTGGGGGTGTTCGGGCTGGTGATCGTCCTGTTCCTGATCTTCGAGCCGCGCGGGCTGGCCCGTATCTGGCAGCGCATGAAGGACTATGTTCGGCTGTGGCCGTTCCGGTACTGATCAAGGAAAAGGAGGAAGGGATGCGAAGACGATTGATGCTGCTGATGGCTGCGATGGCCCTGGTGGCCGCCGCCTGCGGAGGCGGGGGAGCGGAGCCGGCCGGCACCACCACGGCCGGCGTTCCGGCGACCACTGCCCCGACCGGGACCACCGGGCCACCGGCCGCCGAGGGGGAGGGGATCGTGGTGGGGGCGCTCTTCGACCTGTCCGGCCCTACCTCCGACGTGGGGGTGCCCTACTCGGAAGGGATGCGCGCCTATGTGGAGTTCCTGAACGGCGGCGGTGGGGTGGAAGGGCGGCCTATCGACTTGACCTGGCAGGACTACCAGTACGACGTGGCCACCGCCGAGCAGCTCTACTCGCAGTACATCTCGGAAGGAGCGGTCGCCATCCAGGGGTGGGGCACTGGTGATACCGAGGCGCTGCGGGGTCGCATCACCTCAGACGAGGTCCCCTTCATGTCGGCCTCCTACTCGGAGGAGCTCATCAACCCCGAAGAGACCCCCTTCAACTTCGTGGTGGCGGCCAGCTACTCGCAACAGATGCGGGTGGCCCTCAAGTGGATCTCGGAGAATGCCGACGGCCCCGCCGAGGTGGCGGTCTTCCACCACGACAGCCCTTTCGGGCTCTCCCCGGTGGCCGACGGCCAGGCCTACATCGAGGAGGCTGGGCTGGACATCGGCTACCGGGCCTACCCGATGCCCGGGGGAGCCACCGACTACATCGGTGAGCTGAGTCAGGCGCAGGGGCAGGGGGCGACCCACATCGTGGTGCAGAACGTCTCCAGCCCGGCCGCCCAGCTCGCCCGAGACCTCGCCACCCAGGCGCTCGGGGTGCAGATGATCTGCCTCAACTGGTGCGCCGACGAGATCTTCATCGACCTGGCCGGGGAGGCAGCCGAAGGGGTGATCGGGGTGCAGCCCTTCACACCGCCCTCGGTGGAGGCGGAGGGCTTCGCTCAGCCCCAGGAGTTCATGGAGGGCCAGGGCTTGTCCGATCTCAACCTGCACCACTTCCAGGGTTGGTACACGATGGCGGTGATGGCCGAGGCGATCGGCAACGTGGTGGCCTCCGGAGACGTGAGCGGGCCCAGCATCAAGACGGCCCTGGAGGAGATGGGGGCCTTCGAGACCGGCATCAGCCCCCCGATCGAGTTCACCGTCGAGAGCCATGCCGGGATGCAGGGCTCCCCGGTCTTCCAGGTGGAAGGCGGCCAGTGGACCGAGCTGTCCGACGTGATGACGCCGTAGCCGGCCCTCCCCCCAGCCCCCTAGGGGGAGTGCTCGACGTCAGCAACGTCGAGGTCATCTACGACGAGGTGATCCTGGTCCTCCGGGGCCTCTCCCTGGCGGTCCCGGAGGGCAAGATCGTCGCCCTGTTGGGCTCCAACGGAGCCGGGAAGTCCACCACCCTGAAGGCCATCTCGGGCCTGCTCCCCTCGGAGGACGGCGAGATCACCGACGGTGAGATCACCTATCGGGGAAGGCGGATCACACGCCTCGACCCGGCCCAGATCGTGCGGATAGGGATCTCGCTGGTGATGGAGGGGCGGCGGGTCTTCGAGCACCTCAGTGTGCACGAGAACCTGGTGGTGGGCGCTTACCGCCGCAAGGGCGAGCTGGCAGAGGAGCTGGACCTCGTCTACGGGTACTTCCCGCGGCTGCAGGACCGCCGCACCCAGCAGGCCGGCTATCTCTCGGGAGGAGAGCAGCAGATGATGGCCATCGGGCGGGCACTCATGGCCCGGCCCAAGCTGCTCATGCTGGACGAGCCCTCCTTGGGCCTGGCCCCGCTGCTGGTGGCGGAGATCTTCGAGATCGTGCAGCGCCTCAACCGGGAGCTGGGGACCACCATCCTCCTGGTCGAGCAGAACGCCCGGCGAGCCCTGGAGATCGCCGAGCACGGCTACGTCATGGAGAACGGCCGGATCGTCCTGGAGGGCCCGGCCGCCGACCTGGCCGAGAACCCCGACGTGCAGGAGTTCTACCTCGGCCTGACCGAGGAGGGAGGCCGCAAGAGCTATCGAGACGTGAAGCACTACAAGCGCCGCAAGCGCTGGCTGTGAGACGTAGGCTCCCTCCCCCTTTGGGGGAGGGCTGGGGAGGGGGTTTCGGATGACCCCCGAGGAGTACGCCGGCGGGTTCGACGAGCGGATCGGGCCACTGGTGGTCGCCGCGGCCGAGCGGGTACCGGTCTTTCGGAGCCGTCTCGAAGCGTCCGGAATCGAACCGGAAGGGGTGGTGGACGCGGGCTCGCTGGACCGCATCCCGGTGCTGGGCAAGGACGAGCTGCTCGAGCTGCAGGAGGGAGAGCGTCCGTTCGGGGGCCTGTTGGCGGCGGACGCCCGGGTCCGTCGGGTCTACCAGTCACCCGGTCCGCTCTACGAGCCCGAGCTGGACCACGACGATTACTGGCGGTTCGCCCCCGCCTTCCGGGCGGCCGGGTTCGGACCGGCCGACCTGGTTCTCAACGCCGCCTCCTACCACCTCAGTCCGTTGGGAGCCATGCTCGAGGAGGCGGCCCGGGCGGTGGGGTGCCGGGTGGTGCCCGGAGGGATCGGCAACCTGGACCTGCAGGTGGAGGTGTGCGCCCAGCTGGGGGTGACCGCCTTCAGCGGGCTCCCCAGCTACCTCAAGGCATTGCTGGAGCGGGCCGAGGAGCTCGGCCAGGAGCTGTTCATCGAGAAGGCCTTCGTCTCCGCCGAGCCCCTACCGCCCTCGTTGCGGGCCTGGCTACGAGACCGGGTCCCGACAGTCCTGCAGGGATACGGCACCGCCGAGCTGGGCAACCTCGGCTACGAGTGCCGGCGGATGGACGGACTGCATGTCCCCGAGGACGCCCTCGTTGAGGTGTGCGGCCTGGACGACGGCCGGGCACGCTGGGACGGCTCGGCGGGCCAAGTGGTGGGCACGGTCTTCCATCCCGACTATCCACTGATTCGCTTCGGGACCGGCGACCTCTCCGCCTACCTGATGGAGGAGTGCGATTGCGGGCTGGAGACCCCCCGGTTGAGGGGCTGGATGGGCCGGGTGGGAGAGGCGGTCAAGGTCCGAGGGATGTTCCTCCATCCCCGGCAGGTGGAGCAGGTAATGGGTGGGATCGCCGGGGTTGAGCGCTATCGGTTCGTCGTGGAGCGTTCGGGGCACCGGGACGACCTGCGAGCCGAGGTGGTTCTCGAGGAGGGAGCGGACCCAAAGGCGCGCTCCGACCAGATCGCCGAGCGGATCCGCTCCTCTCTTCGGTTCAAGGTGGAGGTCCGGCCGGTCGACGAGCTGCCCGAGGACGGCCCCCTCCTGGAGGATCGACGGACCTGGGAGTAGTGGCTACCGGAGCCGCAGGGCGACCATGACCCCGTCGCGGATGGGGACGATGGTGGAGACGTAACGCTCGTCCTCGGCGATCAGTCCGTTGTGTTCTCTGATGGCCGCCGTGTAGCCGCGGCCCTCGAAGCCTGGTCGCTCCGTGGGCGGGTCCTCCGCCACGTGCCCGGACCAAAGGACGTTGTCACAGACATAGAGTCCGCCCACCCGCACGCGCTCCCGGGCCGCTCGCCAGGCGTCCGGGTAGCCGTCCTTGTCGATGTCGTTGTAGATGACGTCGAACTCCCCCGGTACCGCACCGAGCGCCTCCAGCGCGTCCGAGACGTGAAAGCGGATGACGTCCCAAAGACCGGCCCGGCCCAGGTACTCGGCCGCTTTCCGCTCGTTGTCCGGGTCACCGTCCGAGCAGTGCACCTCGCCTTGCGGGCCGACCGTCCGGGCGAACCAGTAGGCCGAGTAGCCGAAGCCGGAGCCCAGCTCGAAGACCCGGCGCGCACCGATCGCCCGGGCCAGCACCTCGAGGGTCACCCCGACGTGCCGCCCTACGATCGGGAAACGGCGCTCCTGGGCCTCGCGCTCCATGTCCACCAGGACCGGGTCGTCGTGGCGGTCGAGGAGTGAGCGCATGTAGGCGGTGACTTCGTCGCCGACGATGGTGACGGGCATGCCCGCCCTAGGAGGAGAGCAGTGACTCGACCTGTCTGGTGAGCCGGGACTTACGGCGGGCGGCGGTGTTGGGATGGAGCACACCCTTGGCGGCCGCCGTGTCGATGCGCTGCTGGGCCAGCTCCAGCAGCTCCATGGCCTTGTCCCGATCGCCCCCCCGGGCAGCGACGAGGGCGTTCTGGGAGCGGGTGCGGATCGCGGAGCGCACCCCCTTGCGGCGCACCCGCCGATCCTCGTTCTGACGGTTGCGCTTGATCTGAGAACGGATGTTGGCCACTTGCACCCTCCGATTCGGCGGACTCACCCCCTCCCCGACCCTCCCCCTCAGGGGGAGGGAGAAGGCTCCTGGCCCCTCCCCTCAGGGGGAGGGAGGAGGCCCCTGGCCCTCTCCTCAGGGGGAGGGAGGAGGGCGGCAGCTTACCATGTCGCTCTGTGGCCCCCCCGATCCGCAACTTCAGCATCATCGCCCACATCGACCACGGCAAGTCGACCCTGGCCGACCGCCTCCTGGAACGCACCGGGGCAATCGGCGGGCGGGAGATGCGAGAGCAGTTCCTCGACACGATGGACTTGGAGCGGGAGCGTGGCATCACCATCAAGGCCCAGGCCGTGCGGCTTCACTACTCGGCCGGCGACGGTGTCGACTACCTTCTCAACCTGATCGACACCCCGGGGCACGTCGACTTCACCTATGAGGTTTCGCGCAGCCTGGCGGCCTGCGAGGGAGCCATCCTGCTGGTCGACGCCGCCCAGGGAGTGGAGGCACAGACCCTGGCCAACGCCTACCTGGCGGTGGAGGCGGGCCTCTCGATCCTCCCGGTCGTGAACAAGATCGACCTGGCCGCCGCCGATCCCGACCGGACCGCCACCGAGCTGGCCGCCGTGCTCGGGGTCCCCAGCGGAGAGGTCCTGCGGGTGTCCGCCAAGACCGGCGCGGGCGTGGACGAGCTCCTGGAGGCGCTGGTCGAGCAGGTGCCTCCCCCCGGGGGGGAGCGCGATGCCCCCCTGCGGGCCCTGGTGTTCGACTCGTACTACGACACCTACCGGGGGGTGGTCTGCTACCTGCGGGTGGTCGACGGGGTGCTGGGGACGGGAGACCCTGTGCTGTTCGCCGCCAGCGGGGAACGCCAGACCGCCGAGGAGGTCGGGGTGCTGACCCCCCGGGCGGTCCCGGTGGCCGCCCTGGGCCCGGGGGAGGTGGGCTATCTGATCACCGGGGCCAAGGAGATCGAGCGGCTGAGGGTGGGCGACACGGTCATGCGGGCCGACCGCCGGGCCGCCGCACCCCTGGCCGGCTACCGGGAGCCGAAGCCGATGGTCTACTCGGGCCTCTTCCCCTCCGAGGGTGACGATTTCGGGCACCTGCGGGAAGCCTTGGAGAAGTTGCGCCTCAACGACTCCGCCCTGGCCTTCGAGCCGGAGACCTCCCGGGCGCTCGGCTTCGGGTTTCGGTGCGGCTTCCTCGGCCTGCTCCACATGGAGATCGTGCGGGAGCGCCTCGAGCGTGAGTACGCCCTCGACCTGGTGGCCACCGCCCCTTCGGTGGCCTACCGGGTGGTGCTCTCCGACGGGTCCACCAAGGAGATCCGCGGGCCTCACGAGCTCCCCGACCCAACCCACATCGAGCACATCGAGGAACCGCTGATGCGGGCCATGATCCTCGCCCCCAGTGAGTACGTGGGGGCGGTGATGGAGCTGGCCCAGGTCCGGCGGGGCGAGCTGGTAGAGATGCATTATCTCTCCCCGGAGCGGGTGGAGCTCACGTACCGGATCCCCCTGGGCGAGATCATCGTCGACTTCTTCGACCAGCTCAAGTCGAGGACGAGAGGCTACGCCTCACTCGACTACGAGCGGGCCGGGTACCGCCCCGCCGATCTGGTCAAGGTGGACGTCCTCCTCAACGGGGTGCCGGTCGATGCCTTCTCCACCATCACCCATCGGGAGAAGGCCTCCGACTACGGGCGGTCGATGGTCGGCCGGCTGCGGGAGCTGATCCCCCGGCAGCTCTTCGACGTCCCGATCCAGGCGGCCATCGGCAGCCGGATCATCGCCCGGGAGACGGTCAAGGCCAGGCGCAAGGACGTGCTCGCCAGGTGCTACGGGGGCGACGTGACCCGCAAGCGCAAGCTGCTGGAGCGGCAGAAGGAGGGCAAGCGCCGCATGAAGATGGTCGGCTCGGTGGAAGTCCCGCAGGAGGCGTTCATCGAGGCCCTGCGCTCGGATTCCCACTGATGCGGGCTACACCCTCCTCCCAACCCCCTCCCACCGGGAGGGGTGCTTAGCACTCGGAGTGACCGACTGCTAAAGTGGACGGCATGCTTGACCAGCGGAAGTCCGACGTCCTCCGGGCCCTGGTCGAAGAGCACATCCGCACAGGTGAGCCGGTGAGCTCGCGCTCGATCCTGGAGCGGAGCGGACTGGGAGTGTCCTCGGCCACCATCCGCCACGAACTGGTGGCCCTGGAGCGGGAGGGCTTCGTCCATCAGCCCCACACCTCCGCCGGGCGATTGCCCACCGCCACGGCCTATCGCTACTACGTGGACCACCTCTCCATGCCCGAGTTGCGCGCTTCGATCCGGGGAAAGGTGCAGACCTTCTTCTCGGTGGTGCACCACGAGCTAGGGCGGCTCCTGCAGGACACCTCGGACTTCCTGGCCGACCTCTCCCACTACCCGGCGGTGGTGCTGGGCCCGGGCTTGGCCGGAGAAGTGATGCGGGGGGTCCATCTCGTGCAGCTGGGCGCCAAGGTCTTTCTGGTGGTGCTGGTCACCAACGCCGGGCGGGTCAGCCAGGAACTGGTCCGGCTCACCCAGCCGGTGGCCACCAAGGAGCTTCGGACCGCCGAGCGGTTCCTGACCAGGCAGCTGGACGGCCGGCCCCCCGCCGAGGCGGCCGAGATAGCCGCGGCGGCCTCGCAGCTCGCTTCTCCGGTGGCCGCCATCGTCCGGGCCGTGCTGGAGGTGGTCGGGCGCTCCGAGCGGGCCTCGGGCCACGTCTATCTCGGTGGCACCAGCCAGCTGGCCTCCCTCTGGGAGGACCTGGCCGAGCTCCATCGGGTGCTGGAGGTGCTGGAACGGGAGGCGGTGGTCCTCCGGCTGCTGGAGGCATCCGCTGAGGGCACTACGATCCGCATCGGGCGGGAGCTGCCCGTGGGGCACAAGGTCGACCTGGCGGTCGTGGCGGCCAGCTACGAGGTGGCCGGCCGCCCGGGCGGGCAGGTGGGGGTTCTCGGACCGATGCGTATGGACTACCGCCG
>JBOGFC010000249.1:0-2635 GCA_050742155.1 Acidimicrobiia bacterium | reverse complement strand
ACCGCCGCCGCCGCCGCCGAGGAGCCCGCGGAGCTGGCTCAGATCACCGTGCTGCTTCCCAACCCCTCTGCCGTGAACGTCTACAACCTCTGCGTAGCCATCGGGGAGGGTTTCCTGGCCGAGCAAGGGATCGAGGCCCGAGTCGAGGCACTCGACGGTTCGGGTCCGGTGCTGCAGGCGATGGCAGCGGGGCAGGCCCAGTTTGGGCTCCCCGGCCCGGGCCCCATGCTCAACGCCCACGCTCGGGGTGAGGATCCGGTGGGAATCTACAACCACTTCGCCCAGGCGCTGTTCGGAATCGTGGTACCTGAGGATTCCGAGTACCAGGCTCCGGCCGATCTGGCCGGGACCGTGATCGGGGTGGGCACTGCCGAGGGAGCGGAGGTGTCCTTTGCCCGGGCGATCCTGGCCGATGCCGGCCTGGAGGAAGACACCGACTACGAGTTCCTCCCGGTGGGTGACGGTGGGCCCGCCACCGCCGCCTTCGAGCGAGGCGAGATCCGGGCCTATGCGGCCGCCATCTCGGACATGGCCATTATCCAGGCCCGGGGCCTCCCCCTGCGGGAACTCACCCCCGAGGCGTTCCTGTCCTTCTTCGGGAACGGGTATGCCACCGTGCAGTCGTACATCGACTCCAACCCTGAAGTCGTCCAGGGCTTCGTCACTGCGATGCTGCAAGGGGCAGAATGGGCCATCGAGGACAAGGAAGGAACGTTGCAGCACTGCGCGGACCTCAACCCCGAGGAGGGCTCGGACACCGAGTTGACTGCCGCCCTCTACGACGCGGTGGTCCCTCGGTCTCAGCCGCTCGGCGGCCTCCCGATCGGACAGTACTCGGCCGAGGCCTGGGAGACCTGGCAAGAGACCCTGCTGGAGACCGGTGAGTTGGAGGAGGCCCAGGACCTGGCGGCGGTCTGGACCAACGAGTTCATCGACACGGCCCACGCCGGGTGATCGATGCAAGTCGAGACGACCCTTGAGACCGGCCCGGCGGGGTCCCCGCCCCGCCCGGCCGGCTCGGAGGTGATGCGGGTCGAAGGGATCACCAAGGTCTTCACTGCCCGTGACGTGAGGGCCCTTGATCGAATAGACCTCACCTTGCGCAGCGGCGTGTTCGCCAGCGTGATCGGTCCGAGTGGGTGCGGGAAGTCGACCTTGCTGAAGATCATGGGGGGGCTGATCCCCCCCACCCTGGGGCAGGTGCTGCTGCAGGGCACTCCCGTCACCGGGCCGCGACGCGACATCGGGGTGATGTTCCAGCAGCCGACGCTGCTTCCGTGGCGTACCGCTCGGCAAAACGTCCTCCTCCCCATCGAGATCAGGGACGGAGCGGCGGCGGCTCGGGCCAGCGCACATGTCGCCAGCCGCCTGCTGGACACGGTCGGCCTGGCCGGGTTCGAGGACGTGTTCCCCCATGAGCTGTCCGGAGGGATGGCCCAGCGAGTGGCAATCTGCCGGATGCTGGTGACCGAGCCGGCCCTGCTCCTGCTCGACGAGCCCTTCGGGGCCCTCGACGAGCTCACCCGAGAGACCATGAACGTCGAGTTGCAGCGCATCTGCATGGCCAACGCCGCCACTGCCCTGATGGTGACTCATTCGATATCCGAGGCGGTCTTCCTGGGCGACGAGGTGATGGTGATGTCGGCTCGGCCCGGCATCATTGTCGACATCGTGGCTGTCGACCTCCCCCGACCCCGCACCCTCGAGATGACCACTGACCCGCTTTTCGGTGACATCGTCCGAAAGGTGAGAAAGCTGCTCGACCTGGGAGCACAACCATGACGGACACTATCGCCCCTCCTGCCGAGGAATCCCCCATTGAGGCCTGGACGTTCGAGGAGTCCTTCCTGGACAGGGTTCCTCGCTGGGTCTCGATCACCGTCTTGGGCCTGCTGGGGCTGGGGGCCTGGCAGGTCGTGGCATCCCTCGAGCTCATCTCCCGGGTGCTGCTTCCCGGCCCTGCCGAGACGTTCGAGGAGATCGTGGACTCCGCCACCAACATCGTGACCGGCGGCCACGTCTTCGAGGCGCTGTGGATCACCACCCAGGAGGCGATCCTCGGCTTTCTCTTCGCGGGGAGTCTTGGTTTCGCCCTGGGTGTGCTGGTGGGCGAGACGAAATTGGGCCAACGGTCGGTGATGCCCTACCTGGTGGCCTTCAACGCCCTCCCCAAGGTGGCCTTCGCCCCGGTGTTCGTGGCGTGGCTCGGGTTCGGGATCAACTCCAAGATCGTGATGGCTCTGTTCATCGCCTTCTTCCCGGTCATCGTCGACACCGCCGCCGGCCTCTACGCCGCCGACCGCGACTCGCTCATGCTGTTTCGCTCGTTGGAGGCCAAACGCTGGCAAACGCTGGTCAAGCTAAAGCTCCCCGCCGCCCTCCCCTTCATCTTCGCCGGGCTCAAGACCGCGGCGGTGTTCAGCGTGGTGGGAGCGGTGGTGGGTGAGTACCTGGGGGGCGGCAAAGGGCTGGGGGAACTGGTGCGCCTCTCCGCTCAGCAGTTGCGGATCGACCGGGTGTTCGCCCTCATCTTCTACCTCAGCATCGTCGGGCTGTGCCTGTTTGCGCTGGTGGGATGGGTCGAGCGGAAGCTGGTCTTCTGGCAAAAGGCGGAGCCCACCGAGGTGGCCTCGGC
>JBOGFC010000248.1:0-3545 GCA_050742155.1 Acidimicrobiia bacterium | reverse complement strand
CCTCCAAGCACCGCCCCTGCTATCGGTCCGACAAGTGCTACCGCCCAACGCTCCGGCATTAAGCCGATGAGAAGTCCGACGACCAACACCCCCGGCAGGCCGACCAGTCCCAGCCGCCACGGCGAGTTCCGATCGATAAGACCTTCCTCAACAGGGGGATCGTCCGGCCGTGACCCGAACCAGCCCAAGCGGTAGAAAACGACACCCGCTACCAAAGCTCCCACCAGGGCCAGCGTTAGCGCCACTGGCTCACAACAGCTCAGCCGGGCGGCACCATACGCACCGAAGACACTGATTGCTGAGAGAAGACCAACTGCCACCAGCTTGTGCCGGCGCAGTGAAATCGGGTCTTCCGGGAACTTCCTCGAGACAAGCATTCCCACGACCGCGGCCGCACTGCCCGCTACAACAGCGATAGGGACCGCAATCACCAAGGGAATCTCTGCCACCCAAACCCAGGCAATCGTCAAGAGAGCGATCCAAACGAGCGCCGCCAAGATGGGTTCGAGCTTGGCCAGCAGGTTGAATCGGGTTTCCAGCTTCTTTTCCGTAGGGCTCTCACACTACCTTCGAGTGGATCGAGGAGACCGTGGGCGTCGTCTCCTCTCGTGCCGGTTCCCGCATATCCCTGGCGCCTCGTTAGTTAGCGGCCCTCATCGGAGCTACCTCAGACGACCGCCAACTCCTTGAGGATGCGGTGGGCCTCTCGGGCGATGGGCGCCAAGCCCTGGTCGGTGAAGTGGGCGAAGTCGACCTGTTCACGAACCCCGGACTCTTTGAGCACGCGGTCCACATCGACGATGTGGAAGTCCAACTCGGCCGAGAGGTCGGCCAAGGCCAGATGGAAAGCCCGGCGGCGCGTGCTATGGGGGCTGCGGACGAAACGGAAGTTGTGGATGCGGCTGCCGGGCTCGACAGTCAGCATGTTGTAGACCAACACATGCGCGCCCACCCGCTCCTTGATCAGCCGTACCACCTCTCCGAAGCGGGTGTGGAATTCCTCGACCGGCATCCTTCCGACGCTCTGGAAGTGCTCTTTGAACCAACGCGCCGTGGCCGGGTCGGCCAGCACCTTCTCCAGCGGCTGGGTGAGCCAGGCCCCTCCCGGGTCGACCAGGTACCCATGCTCCTTGTGCCGGTAGGCCGCCCGCCCCAGGTCTGGGCCGATCGACAGGACCACAACGGTCTTGGGGAACTCGCCGGCCCAGTCGTGCCCCGGCACCCGGAAGCTCTTGTCGAAGAGCCTGGGATCGAAGTACCCGCGGTATTGGGGGAATCGCTCCAGGAGCTCTCGCGTGTGCTCCTCGGGGACGCCCTGCACCGCCTGGAGCAAGATATCGGAGCGGGCATCCATGGCTCCCATCCCCTCCCGATAGATACACACGCTCCCCCGGATGCCGTCTCGCAGCATGGGCGCCAGGCCGAACATGGAGGGCAGGTCGCAGGCCCCCCGCAGGGTGATGCCCACCCGGGGTTCCGGAGTGGACCGGGAGGCCACCAGGGCGAAGCGCGCCCCTGTGTATTCCACAAAGTCCTGGCCCACCGTCCTGCGGACTTGGTGACGGATGCGGCGCTTGATTATCCGGCGCCCTTTGTGGAACACCCGCTCCAGTGAAGGGTGGAGCCCGGCGATCGACCGAAGGGCCCGCCGCCCCGACCGGGCCACCTCGGTCATGCCGAGTCCTCCGCCGAGTGCTCTAGGAGGTTTCCCACCACCCGAAAATTGGCGGACGGCCCACCCCCCAGCGGTTCCCCGGCGTCGGTGCTGACGAGGGCCAGGCGGTCACCTACCGCCACCAAGTCGGCTTCCCGGGCTACGAGTTCCCGGAGGAAGCCCTCGTCGGAGGCGGTCACCACCACGTGGACGATGAACCGGTCACCGCCCTTGACGAAGTACTCCGACCTCGACGCACGCTCCCTGCGGACCCTGCGGGCCACTCGGCTGGCCACGTTGTCGCGCTTTAGTCGTACCAACTGATGGACGGCCAGCGTGCAGATCTCGTCTCCATAGCTGAGCGGTTCTCCTTCCTGCTTGTGCCAGGCGACCACCGACGCCTGGTGGATGGTCGGATCCACGTACGGCATCTCCAGCTCGAGGATCACGACGCCCGCACCTGCATGACCAACGGCCGCTCCTCGAAGAACCCGTAATCGGCCAGGACCCGCAGCACCTCGCGGCAAATGGCGTCACATGCTTCGGGGGAGTAGTCCAGGACGTGGGTGACGTGCGGACCGGCTCCCAGCTCGGCCAGCACCCGGTCCACATCGATGATCGAGATCCCCTCCGTGGCCGATAGCCCGACGAGAGCGAGATTGAGCCGGTGGGCGCGGATGGAGACCGGCTCCTCCGCCAACCCCCGGTAGTTCGAGATCCGGTGGTCGGGATCGACGGTCGAGCAGTTGAAGACCAGTACGTGAGCCCCCAGGCGGTCTCGCAGCGCCCGGACCACCGAGCGGAGCTGCTCGGCAACCTGATCCGCCACGCCGTCCCACGCGGCCCCGGTCAGGTCGGGTTCTGCGGAGAGGACCACCACATCGGGCCGTTCTCGAAACAGCCCCGTTTCCGGCTCCCCCGCCTCGATCTGTCCCAGCAGCACTTCCGATCGGGCAGCGCTCTCCCACGTGGTGAGCAACTGGAACGCTCGGCCGTACTCCTCTCGGACCAGATCGGCCAGGCCCCGCTCGAGCTTCTCACCTCCCTCGCCCTTCGACAAGAGCGAGTCGGTCACGTCCCGGTTGGCCTTGATGAACAGCTTGAGCTGCGGCCTCCCGCCCATCTTGACCTCCGGAGCGGAGCGGGTGCTCACCCCCCCGCCCTCGATCCCAACTTCGAAGAAACGAGCTGGGAGATGGAGGCGATGCTTTCGAAGTTCTCCAAGGTCACCTCCTCAGGATCCACCTCCACGCCGAACGTCTCCGAGATGTACCCGATGAGCGAGAAGATCCCAAGGGAGTCGATGATCTCCTCATCGATGAGGTTCATGTCAGCAGATAGGTCCTGCTCCGGGAAACCCTCCATGTGCTCGCGGACCAGGTAGTCCCTGATCACCTGCTCGACGTCCGGCATCAGCGATTCCTTCCTCTCGTCGTCCTCCGGGCTTGTCCGGATGATCCGGCAGCATATGCCGCCTGCCCGGTTCCGGGTTCCTTCTCCGGTCCCCGATAGCCACGCAGGGCTCGGCGGACCCGTTCTTCGGCGGGCAGGCCCGTGCGCGCCTTTCGAGTGAAGAAGAACACCCCGTCCGAACGTTGCACCGGGATGCGGTGGACCCGATAGGGGTCGGTTTCGCCCGTGACAGGTGGGCCGGCTCCCAGCACCGCGCTGGCGTACCGCTGGCGGAGCAGCGGTTCGGCCCGGGGCGCCCAGTATCCCTTGGGGTAGGCGAAGTGCCGGGGACCCACCCCGGTGTGCTTCTCGATCAGCTCGTTCGACCGGTCGAGTTCTTCGGCGATGGCATCTTCCTTGATGGTGCGGAGATCCGGATGCCGATGGGTGTGGGCCCCGATGGTCGCCAGACCGCTCGCCATCATCTCGGAAACCTGGC
>JBOGFC010000247.1:0-4412 GCA_050742155.1 Acidimicrobiia bacterium | reverse complement strand
CCTTCTGGTTCGCCTGGTCGTCGTACCAGCCGGGCACCGCGCTGGTGGAAGGGTGATAGGGAGACGCTCGGCCCTGGTCGGTGGTCTGGTCATCTTGCTGGCGGTGATCCTGGGGGCGGCCTTTCTGCTGACCAGATCGGCCGAGCAAGCCCCGGCGGCGGCTCCCCAGGGTGAGCCGGGTCCATCCAACTCCTTCGAGATGTTCGACGGCTCTACGGCCACCCTGGCCGATTACCGGGGCCGTCCGCTGGTGGTCAACTTCTGGGCCTCGTGGTGCCCTCCCTGTGTGGCCGAGATGCCCGATCTCGAGCGGGTGCACCAGGAGCTGGGTGATCAGGTGGCCTTTCTGGGAATCAACACCCAGGATTTGCCGCCGGCCGGTTCTCCTGAGGCGGCCATGCGACTGGTGGAGCAGACCGGGGTCACGTACGACCTGGCCTGGGATCCCGCCGGTGAGCTGTTCCAGGCCTTCGGGGTGTTCGGAATGCCCAGCACCTTCTTCGTCTCCCCCGAGGGGGAGATCGTGGGCCGCTATACCGGCCTGCTGACCGCCGACCTGCTCCGTCGAGAGATCGAGCGGCTGCTCTCCCCTGCATGATCGACGCTCCGCTGGCGCTGGCTTTTGCGGCCGGGCTGGTCTCCACCGTCAACCCCTGCGGCTTCGCCATGCTGCCCGCGTACCTCTCCTACTTCTTGGGGCTGGACGAACCCGGCGAGGCGGGCGGTCGGGCGACCGTGGCCCGCGCCCTGGTGGTGGGAGGGATCGTCTCGGCCGGTTTCCTGGTGGTGTTCGGAGTTGTGGGAGCGTTGGTGACGGTGGGCCTCCGTTGGGTGATCACCCTGGTCCCTTGGGCGGCGCTCCTCATCGGGGCCGGCCTGGTTCTGCTGGGGCTGGCCATGCTGGCCGGGTACCAGCCGGTGGCCCGCCTCCCCAAGGTGCGGGGCGGCGCCCGCTCCAGCGCCTTCCTCTTCGGGGTGGCCTACGCGGTGGCCTCGTTGTCCTGCACGCTTCCCATCTTCCTCACGGTGGTGGCCGGCACCATCACCCAGGTCGACTTTCTTTCCGGCCTGGTCACCTTCCTGGTGTACGGGTTGGGAATGTCACTGGTGCTGGTGTCGGTCACGCTGGCCCTGGCGATGGGCAAGCGCACCCTGGTCGGGTGGCTGCGGCGCTCGGCCCGCTACCTCAACCGGGTGGCGGGGTCCATCCTGGTGGTGGCCGGTGCCTACATCGTCTTCTTCTGGGTCACCAACCTCTCCCGGGGCCCGACCTCCCTCTCCGATCCGGTGGTGTTCGTGGAGCGGATCTCCTCTCTCCTCACCGGGTTGGTGGGCGGCTCCCCGCTGCTGTGGGGAGTGCTGCTGGGGGCGGTGGTGGTGGTGGCCGTGGCGTACAGTGTGCTCAGCAACCGGGCCACCGGGTCCCGGGCGAGGAGACGGGAGTCGATTGACCCAAACCGGCTGTGAGCAGGCGGCCCCGGGCGGTCCGGGGATCGAGCCTCGCTGGACGTCGGCGGTCAAGGAGGCGGTGGGCACCGCCCACGATCGGGCCAGCCACGTCTGGTACACCATCGCCGAGGGGGTGCTGACCGAGGTCTACTGGCCCACCCTGGACCGGCCCCAGGTACGCGACCTGGAGTTCCTGGTCACCGACGGCGAGACCTTCTTCCACGAGGAACGCGACCTCGAGGCCACCGTCGAGCCGCTGGCGCCCGATGCGCTGGGCTTTGTGGTCATCACCTCCGACCCCGAGGGCCGGTACCTGATTCGAAAGGAGGTCTTCGCCGACCCGGACCAGTCCTGCGTGGTGCTCCGGTGCCGCTTCGAGGTGGCGTCCGAGCTGCGCTCCTCCCTGCGCCTCTTCGTCTTGTGCTCGCCGCATCTGGAGATCGGCGGCTGGGGGAACACGGGGGAGGTCGCTTCGGTGGGCGGGAGGACCTTGCTCACCGCCCACAAGGGCCGCACCTGGATGGCGCTGGGCTGCTCGGCTCCCTTCCTTCGGGCCTCCTGCGGGTACGTGGGCGTGAACGACGGTTGGCAGGACCTGGCCGACAACTTCCACCTCGACTGGAACTTCGACTGTGCCCGGGACGGCAATATCGCCCTCACCGGGGAGATCGACCTCGAGGGCGGGCCGGACTTCACGGTGGTGCTGGCCTTCTCCGACTGCCGGCACGGGGCGATCACCGCCCTCTTCCAAACGCTCGGCCATCCGGTGGCCGAGCTGCGGGATCGCTTCGTGTACCAGTGGAAGGAGTTGTGCGGCGGGATGCTCCCCTTGGAGAAGGCGGCCGGGGACGGCGGAGCCCTCTACCGCTCCAGCAAGACGTTGCTGGTGGCGCACGAGGACAAGCTCTATCCCGGGGCGATGATCGCCTCGCTGAGCATCCCCTGGGGCGACTCGATGGGGGATGCCCAGCTGGGTGGCTACCACCTGGTGTGGACCCGTGACCTCGTCAACAGTGCGACAGGGCTCCTGGCGGCCGGCAGCACCGACGTGGCCCGCCGGGCCCTTCTCTACCTGGCCGCCTCGCAGCTCCCGGACGGGGGCTTCTACCAAAACTTCTGGATCACCGGGGCGCCCTACTGGCAGGGTGTGCAGCTCGACGAGGTGGCCTTCCCCATCCTGCTCGCCTGGCGGCTGCACGAGATGGGGGCGCTGGGCGAGTTCCACCCCTACCCGCTGGTGCTGCGGGCGGCCGGGTACCTGGTCCGTCACGGTCCCGCCACCCCCCAGGAACGGTGGGAGGAGGCGGGCGGCTACTCGCCCTCCACGCTGGCCACCAACATCGCCGCCCTCATCTGCGCCGCCGACCTGGCCCGGGACCATGGCGACCCCGGCACCGCCCGCTTCCTGGCCGAGTACGCCGACTTCCTGGAGAGGCACGTGGAGGACTGGACGGTCACGTCACAGGGTTCGCTCCTGCCCGATGTGCCCCGTCACTACATCCGCATCAACCCGGTCGACCCGGCCGACTCTCAACCGGACGAGGACCCCGACCGGGGGGTGCTCCGCGTCGCCAACCGGCCGCCCGGCGAGCAGGCGGGATTCCCGGCCCGGGAAGTGGTGGATGCCGGCTTCCTGGAATTAGTCCGTTACGGTATCCGTAGTCCCACCGACTCTCTCATCGAGGACTCCCTGGTGGTGGTGGACTCGGTGCTTAAGGTGGACACCCCCTTCGGCCCGGCCTGGCACCGCTACAACCACGACGGCTACGGCCAGCAGGAGGACGGCGGCCCCTATCACGGCTGGGGCAAGGGGCGGGCCTGGCCGCTCCTCACGGGGGAGCGGGGACACTACGAGCTGGCCGCCGGCCGTCCGGTGGAGCCCTTCATCAGCGCCCTGGAGGGATTCGCCCACGGCATCGGCCTGCTGCCAGAGCAGGTGTGGGATGACCCGGCCCGGCCGGAGACGCTGGGATTACCGACCGGAGCGGCCATGCCCCTCATGTGGGCACATGCGGAGTACATCAAGCTGCTCCGGTCGGCGGTCGACGGCGAGGTGTTCGACCGCATCCCGGCGGTGGCGCAGCGCTACCAGGGGATGGCGCGGCCAAGGCGGATCGAGGTTTGGAAGCCCAATCGTCGCATCGGATCGGTCCGGGCCGGCCGGGTGCTCAGGGTGCAAGCACCGGAGCCTTTCCTCCTTCACTGGACCCGCGACGAGTGGCAGACCGCCGAGGACACCCGTTCCACCGCCACCGCGGTCGGCGTGTGCTACGTGGACATCGAGGTGTCACGGGGCCAGCAGGCCCCGGTTCGCTTCACCTTTCACTGGGACGGCGCCGACCGCTGGGAGGGCACCGACTACTCCGTGAAGGTCACCTGACTCCCTCCCTCTTGGGGGCGCTCGGGAACCACCCCCGCCCGTGTGGTGTAGGAGGGAGTGATCGCGGCGAGGAGGTGTGATGAGACGTGTTGCGGTCGTGGGCGCGGCGGCGCTCGCATTGATGGCGCTCTCGGCTCCGGCCTTCGCCAAGGGTCCTACCAAAGCCACCATCGAGGGGGAGGGGCTTAGGGCGCCGATCACGCTGGACGGTAGTGGGGAGCCCGTGAGCGGGACCATGCTGAGTCATCTGACGGAGTCCTCCGGGGTCCTCGATGCCTTCAATCAAACTGGTCGCCTGATGAGTGAGGTGCCCAAGGGCGACCTGGGCCTGCAGTTCGTCATCACCTGGTACTTCCCCGATCCGGTGATCCAAGAGGTCTACCCCTATGCCGAAGGCGGTCCGCTCGCCTACACCGAGTCGGGACAGACCCTCTACGGGAACGATCTGGGGGGCGGTTGGCATCGAGCCGGGCCAGCCCAGAGGGATGTACTGGTCGAGGTCGGAATTCCGGAGCCTCCGGTGAGCTCATCGGGTCCCCTCCCTGCCGGGTTGCTGGCGGCGCTGGCGATGGCTGCCCTGGCC
>JBOGFC010000246.1:0-3980 GCA_050742155.1 Acidimicrobiia bacterium | reverse complement strand
TCCAGGTGGAGCAGTTGGGCCATCACCAGGTTGGCCACCGTGTCATCGATGGGCGTCCCCAGGAAGATGATGCGATCCTTGAGCAGCCGGGAGTAGATGTCGAACGCCCGTTCACCGCGATTGGTCTGCTCGACGACGGTGGGAACCAGATAATCCATGGTGTTCACTCCTCGTTCACCTCCCCGGCCGGTTCGGTCCGAGGCTCCAGATCGACCGGGTCTCCCTCCTCGTCAACCGGCACGGCCCCGGCCACCAAAGCCTCGAACGCTCTTTGCCTCAGGATATCACTCGCCAGCGCATCCTCTTGCTTCCCTTTTCGCAGGGCCCGGCGGTACTCCTCCGGGTCCCGCTCGGCCGCCTCCGCAAGAGAGGTGATCACCTGGTCGACATCCTGGCTGTTCACCTCGAGGCCCTCCGCCTCCACCACTGCCTCCAGGAGGGCGGTGGTGGTCAGGTTGCGCTCGGCCTCCCGGCGGAGACGCTCCACGAAGTGCTCCTGGGTCTCTCCGGTGGCCGCCAGGTAGTCGTCCACCGTCACCCCCCGGCCCTCCAGGTCGTGGAGCACCCGGTGCAGCACCCGCTCCATCTCCAGGCCGACCAGCGCCTCGGGTAGCACCAGATCGACCTCCTCGAGCAGCTCCTCGAGCACCCTGGCCCGGAACTCGGCCCGCAAGGCGGCCCGCTTGATCCCGGCCAGGTTCTCCGCCAGCCGCTCCCGCAGCTCGGCCAGGCTCTCGAACTCGGACACCTCCGAGACCCATTCGTCGGTCACCGTCGGGAGGGTCTTGCGCCGCACGTCCTTCACCAGCACCTGTATGGTGACCTCGGTCCCGGCCAGGTCGCCGTAGGCGGCCGGCAAGGTGGCGTTGAAGCGGACGATGTCGCCCGCCTTGCGGTTGACGAGCTGCTCGTCGAGGCCGGGCATCAGGGAGTGGGAGCCGACCTCGTAGAGCAGGTCGGCGGCGGAGGCCTCCTCGACCGGTTCCCCGTGGCGACTGGCGGCCAGGTCCACGGAGACGTAGTCGCCCTCCTGGGCCGGGCGGGGGGTGCCCTCCAGCTCGGCGAACTGGTCGCGCAGGCGCTCGATCTGAGACGCCACGTCCGCCTCGGTCACCTCGGGGGAACCCACTCTAATCTTGCGGTCCCGGTAGGGAGGGGGGGTCTCCAGGCGCGGGAAGAGAGTGACCTTGACGTCCACCTCCACCCCGGCGGCCGTGTCCCGCATCCCCTCCACCCGGGGGGAGGTGGCCGGGACCAGCTCGGCCTCCCGCAGGAAGCTGGTCAGCGCTCCGGGGAGGGCCTCCTCGATCGCCTCCGAGCGGAGCGTCTCGGTCCCCACCGTGGCCTCCACCACCCGCCGGGGGGCCTTGCCGGGGCGGAAGCCCTTGATCTTGAGACGCTTGGAGAGCCGCCGGGCGGCCTGGTCCTTGGCCCGCTCCAGGTCTTCCTCGGCCAGATGCAGGGTGACCAGCCGTTCGAAGGGCCCGGCCTGCTTGATGGTGGTGTCCAACGGCACTCCTTGGCATTAGGGGCGGGCTCTGGCGCCCGCCCCTATAGGGGTGACCGAGGGGACTCGAACCCCCGACCTCCAGGGCCACAACCTGGCGCTCTGACCACCTGAGCTACGGCCACCACGTTCGTCCCGGTGCCCCCGGGAGGATTCGAACCACCGGCCAAGAGCTTAGAAGGCTCTTGCTCTGTCCGCTGAGCTACGGGGGCAGCCGAGCGGGTGAGGGGAATCGAACCCCCGTAACCAGCTTGGAAGGCTGGGGCTCTACCACTGAGCTACACCCGCGAACCCCGGACAGGATAGTTGTGGTCGGGCTGGCCGGACTCGAACCGGCGACCCCGTGCTCCCAAAGCACGTGCGCTACCAAGCTGCGCCACAGCCCGATGGGCCTATTGTGCCACGCCTCTGCTCACGAGAACAGAGGATTGCCACCGTCCATTTCCGGGGGTCGAGCGGGCTCGTTTACAGTGCTGAGGCGCCTGGGCGCGCTTCAGGATTTCCGAACCCGCTCCGATGGGGAGATATGCCGCTCGGTGACAGCTTCGATACGGTGCTGGGGGCCGCCCAAGAGGGGGCGGAATGGGCCTGGGAGATCTTCTATCGGGACCTCTCCGGCCAGCTGCTCGGCTACCTGCGGGCGCGCGGGGCGGCCGAGCCGGAGGACCTGGTGGGCGAGGTCTTCTTGCAGCTGGCCCGCAACATCAAGGGCTTCCGGGGCGGAGAATCCGCTTTCCGCTCGTGGACCTTCATGGTGGCGCACCACCGCCTGATCGATGAGCGGCGGGCGCGTCGCCGCCGACTCGAGGACCTGGTGGCCATGGAGGAGTTGGAGCTGGCCCCGGCCGTCTCGGACGTGGAGGAAGAAGCCCTCGGCCGTATCTCCACCAGCCGCATGCTGGGACTCTTTCGCACCCTCACGAAGGATCAGCAGGACGTCCTGGCGCTCCGGATCATCGCCGGTATGAGCCTGGAGGAGACGGCCCGCCTCCTCGGCAAGCGGGTGGGAGCGGTCAAGGCTCTCCAGCGCCGGGGCCTGGAGGCCGTGCGGCGGCGCCTGGAGCGAGAGGGCGTAACCCTATGACCTCCTTCGACGGTAACCAAAGCGAGATGAGCACCGTCCTCACCGACCGCCAGATCGAGCGCCTGCTGGCCGGGCATGCCTCCCCGGAGGCCGGCGGCCTGGCGGTGTTCGTCGAGGAGCTCCGGGCCGAAGGAGAAGCCCGAGTCGATGAGACGATGGTGACCCGCCATGTAGCCGCCTGCACAGACGCCGCTCAGCTGGCCCGGGACCTCACCACCGATCGGAATGTGGTGCGGAGACGCGCCCGCCCGGCCCGGAGGAGGACGGTCATGGCCGCCTTCACCTCCAGCCTGCTGGCCAAGCTGCTGGCCGGATCGGTGGCCCTGGCAGCCGTCGGCGGCACCGCCGCCACCACCGGCAACCTTCCCGATCCTGCCCAGTCGGCCGTCGCCGAAGCCGCCTCTCGCCTCGGTATCAGCCTTCCCTCTCCAGAGGATGGCGTGGAGAGCGAAACCCACGGCGAGCAGGTGGCCGCCCAGGCTCAAGAGCTCGAAGGCAGCGAGGACCCCTGCACGGCCGCCCTCGATCTGGCTGATCTCGCCGCCGGCGAGGCGGGCCGGGGCCCGGCCGAGGAAGCCGGAGAGAACGCCTGCCAGGAGGATGAGGACGCCGCCGGCCTGGAAGATCCTGATGCCCGAGCGCAGCTGGCTCGAGAGAGGTTCGAGAAGCACGATGAGCTGGCCGCCGAGCGGAGCGGGGGCGCTTCCGAAGCTGCTGAGCAGGCCCAGGAGGATCCCGCCGGCCTGGCCGAGGAGCGAAGCGGGGGCGCCTCCGGCGGAGAGAACGGCGGTGACGCCTCCAGTGCGGGGGCCGGCAACGCCCAGAGGGCGGAGCCGTTCACCCCGGAGGGTCCTCCGATCGGCGGACCCTAGACCGACCGGTCGACCGGGGCCTCTCGTCATTTTGTCACGGGTGGCGGATATGGTCGGGGAATGGAAGCGCCACCTCTCTTCGCCGATGACCGCAAGCCCTCGCTCAGCTGATCCCAGTCTGCGGCACGATTGGAGAGCTGGGGTGGACCTACTCGGAGATCCGCGAAGTCATCCCGGTCCTGAAGGGCACGCTGGCCGGCTGGTGCTCAGAGATCCGGTTGAGTGCCGAACAGATTGGCTCGATCAAAGCGCGTCGGTCCCCCGGTATCCGGAGCGACGTTCCGATCGACACAGGCCGAAAGCGGCGAGAGGAAGTCCAGCGGATCCGATCGGACGCAACTTTGTTCGCTCGCAGCCAACTCAGTGATCCTTTCTGGGTCGCGGGCACATGCCTCTACGGGGCCGAGGGCGCCAAGACGAACCCGAGGATGGCCGTGGCCAATAGCGATCCCACGCTCCTCAGTCTCTTCATGGGTTGGTTTCAGGCTTACCACGACGCTGAGGCCAGGTTCGTCCT
>JBOGFC010000245.1:0-20569 GCA_050742155.1 Acidimicrobiia bacterium | reverse complement strand
GAAGAAGATGGCCAGGGTCCAGACGTCGGCGAAGTCCTCGAACTCGGGCATCGGCGACCTCCTCGTTCCGCTCCTAGTGCCCCGTCTCGTGACGTTGCTGATGTTCAGGGCGAGTCAGGAGCGTCGTCGGCAAGGACGCAGGACGAAGGCGCACCGGTGGTGCGCCGAGGACGAGGACGCAGCCGACGGCGGTCCTGGCCGCCCTGGACGCGGCAAACGTTGCGTGACGGGGCACTAGGTCCGCACGCCCATCGCCATACCCTCCAGCGTGGGGATCATCGCCGAGATCCAGGCGGGATCGGAGGCCAGGCTCTCGAGGAAACGGCGCATCGCCGCCACCCCGGGCTCCTGGTTGGCCGGATCTGCCAGCCTTCCTTGCATGAAGGCGTTGTCGCCCAGCACCAGCCCTCCCGGGCGCAGGGCTTGGCGGGCCCAGGCCAGGTAGCCGGGGTAGCCCTCCTTGTCGGCGTCGATGAACACCAGGTCCACCGGCCCCGCCAGGCGGGCCAGCATCTCCTGGGCGTCGCCCTCCAGCACCGTGACTCGCTCGGTCAGGCCGGCCAGAGCCAGATTCTTTCGGGCCAGCTCGGCATGGCGGGCTTCCTGCTCGATGGTGAAGAGCTGCCCTCCCTCCGGTAGGGCGCGAGCCATCCAGATGGCCGAATAGCCGAAGAGCGTCCCGATCTCCACCACCAACCTGGCGTCGATCGCCCCCACCAGCGCGGCCAGCAGGGCACCGTCCTCCGGGGCGACCTCGATGGGCGGCAGGCCGGCCTGTTGCGCCCGGCGTCTGGCCTCCTGCAAGACGTTGTCTTCGACGGCCACCAGGTCTCGGATCTGGTCGATCATCGGGCCCTGGAAATGGTTCTCCCGCTTCATCCGCCCAGCTCATCGACCGTCGCCAGCACCCGGTCGACGTCTCCCCTGTCCACGTCCCGATGGGTCACGAAGCGCAGCACCCCCGGCTTGGAGAGGTTCACCTTCACGCCCTGGGCCCCCAGGCGGTCCCGCAGCTCGGCGGCCTCGCAGGGCAGCCCGGCCTCATCGACGAGCACCATGTTGGTCTCCACCCGCTCGGGATCCACCGCCTTGGGGAAGCGGCCGGCCAGCTCGTCGGCCAGGTAGCGGGCCGTTTGGTGGTCCTCCGCCAGCCGGGCCCGGTCGCGCAGGGCGAGGCGGGCGGCGGCGGCGATCACTCCCACCTGCCGCATGCCTCCCCCGAAGCGCTTCCTCCGGTAGCGGGCCTCGGCTACGAGGTCCTCGGTCCCGCAGAGGATGGAGCCGATCGGTGCGCCCAGGCCCTTGGAGAAGCAGAACATCACCGTGTCGGCCACCGCGGCGTAGCGGGCGGCCAGCGTTTCGCTGCGGGATGCAGCGTTGAAGATGCGCGCCCCGTCGAGGTGGATGCGAAGCCCCCCCTGGCGAGCGGCGGCGCTGGTCTCCTCCATGACGGCCAGCGGCACCACCGTCCCGCCCGACAGGTTGTGGCTGTTCTCCCAGGTGAGCAAGGTGATCCTGGCTCCCTGGGGTTGGGCCTCCGCCAGGGCGTCGTGCAGCCGGCCGGGGCTGATGACACCGTCCTCGGTCGGCACGGTGCGGAACTGGATGCCGGAGAGCGCCCCGGCCGCTCCCCGCTCCAGGAGCCGCAGGTGGGCCCCGGGCACGCACAGCACCTCCTCGCCGGGGCGGGTCTGGCAGTTGATGGCCAGCTGGTTGCCCATGGTCCCGGTGGGCACGAACACCGCCGCCGGCTTACCCACCGCGGCGGCCGACTCCTCCTCGAGGAGGTTGACGGTGGGGTCGTCCCCGTAGGCGTCGTCCCCCACCTCGGCCTCGGCCATGGCACGGCGCATCTCGGGAGTCGGACGGGTAACCGTGTCTGAGCGGAAGTCGGCCGTGCCGTCGGGGAAGGCCATGTCTGCGAGGTTAGCTGTGGTTCCTGGCGCGACTGTTGAGGCCTCGGGCTGATCACTTCTGAGGCGCTGTGATTGGTGAGCTGCCCAACGAGGTCCTGCTGGCGTGGCCAGGTCACTCTGGCAAAGCAAGGGGAGCCGCCCGCACGGATTGCCGAATCCTGAGCGGGTGTGTCCGCGCCGGCGACTGTAAGAATGAGGACATGCTGAGCGTCGGAACCATCGTGATGGGCGTTGATGATCTACACCGAGCGGTGGCCTTCTGGACGCGGGCATTGGACTACGTCCCCAAACGCCAGATCAAGGCCGACGACGACTTTGCGATTCTGGTCCCGGCGACCGGTCACGGTGCCCATTTGGCGCTCGACGTCAGCGAGACACCCGTCCAGCAATACCCCCGTGTCCATCTAGACCTCTACGCGGGCGACGCTGCCGACCAAGCTGCCGAGGTCGAGCGGCTCCTCTCTCTCGGCGCCACGCGTGTGGATTGGGATCGGTACCCGGAGAATGCCGACTTTGTCGTCATGGCCGATCCGGAGGGGAACCGCTTCTGCGTCATCGATACGGGTCAAAGCTGATAGCGCCGTCGAAGGTTTCGTCTTCAGTTCGTTGTTCCTCCGGATTGAGCCATGTGGGTCAGTCGCTCGAGAGTCGGCGGGCCACGGCCTGGAGCCAGCTCTTTCTGATCAACCCGCTGAACGGGCGGATGAACAGCCAGTAGACGGAGAACACGCGGCGGGTCCTGGCGTCGGTGGCGAGCACTCGTGTTTGGGTGCTCAAGAACGCCCCCTCGCGAGCGGGCCGTGCCAGGAGGTTGGCACCGATCTTCACGAATCCGGGTTCCGAGAACTCGGCGAACTCGGCCGCATTACCCACCGTTGCACGGCGACCACCGGAGACCTTCCACGATTGGTCGATCAGACCGAAGGCCACCTCGCTCGTCTGGTCGTTGCCCAGCGAGCAGAAGCCAAAGTCGAGAATCTGTTCGAACAATGGGGTCGAACCCTCTATGGCGTTCCCAAACCGGGGACGGCCCACCACCCGTCCCGGAAGGTTGCGCAGCTCGATAAGGGTACGCAGTAGCTGGATCTCGTCGGGTGGGACGCTCTTCATCACCTCGAGGGCTTCCCCAGGCGAAACCGGTAGCCATGTCCCCTGCGTCTCACACCAGTGCCACTCGGGCATCGCCGCGTCAAGCAACGTCAAGGTGCCGTCCACTCCCCCGGAAAGCTACCCGGTTGCAGTCACATTGCCGGCCTGATCTGGAGCTTTCTCCAAGAGATGACCGTACCGCGGATCTGCCAGACCAACCGGCGTAGCCCGGTTCACGGGAGTGCTTCGCGGCGTTGTCGAAGGAGCTTGCGCTCGGCGGTGTTGGCGGTGCGCGCAAGCGCCGCGTCGTAGCCGGCTGCCGCCTCTCGGTAGCGGCCGAGGTGTTCCAGCAGGTCGGCCCGGGTGGCGTGGAACAGGTGGTAGCTGTCGAGGTCGAGCTCGTCGACGATAGCGAGGGCGGCTGCCGGGCCCTCCAGCTCGGCGAGGGCAATGGCGCGGTTGAGCTCCACGATCGGGGTCGGTGTGTGGGTGAGGAGCTGGTCGTAGAGCCTGACGATCTGGGACCAGTCCGTGTCCGCAGCGGTGGGGGCGTCGCTGTGGGCAGCGTTGATGGCGGCTTGGATCTGGTAGGGCCCCGGCATGTTGCGCCGGAGGCAAGCTCTGACGAGTGCCTGACCTTCAGCGATCAGCTCACGGTCCCACAGCGACCGGTCCTGGTCGGCCAGCCGCACGATCGAGCCGTCAGGGCCGGTGCGGGCGGCCCGACGGGATTCGGTCAGCAGCAGAAGCGCCAACAGCCCGAGGACCTCGGCTTCGTCCGGCATGAGCTCGGCGAGGAGCCGGGCCAGTCGGACCGCTTCCACGCACAGCTCGTCGCGTACCAGGTCGTCGCCGGCGGTGGCAACGTAGCCCTCATTGAAGACGAGGTAGATGACCGCCAGCACCGACCGAAGCCGGTTGGGAAGCTCGGCGTCGCTTGGAACCCGGTAGGGGATGTTGGCGGCACGGATCTTGTTCTTGGCTCGGACCAGCCGCTGGGCCATGGTCGACTCCGACACCAGGAACGCCCGGGCGATCTCGCCGGTCTGCAGCCCGGCGATCAACCGCAAGGTCAAGGCGACTTGGGCGTGGGTCGCCAACGCCGGGTGACAGCACGTGAAGATCAAACGGAGACGATCGTCATCCACCGGCCCCACCTCGGCTGGCTCGTCTCGGGCATGCAACAGTGCCGCTTGTGCGTGGCGGTCATGGCGAGAGGCCTCGCGGCGGAGCCGATCGATCCCACGATTGCGGGCGGTGGTGATGATCCAGCCCGCCGGGCTGGGAGGAAGCCCGGCCGCCGGCCACCGCTGCAGAGCAGCCACAAAGGCCTCCTGGACCGCCTCCTCGGCGATGTCGATATCACCGAAGAGGCGGACCAGTGCGGCGACCGCCCGGCCCGACTCCTGCCGGAAGACCTGCTCGATCTCGGAGGTGTCCAGCACCAAGACCGTGTGGCTAGCCCTCGGGTTCCTCCTGGAACGGGCGGACTTCCACCGGACCCTGGCAGGCCACTGTGGCCTCGGCCGCCCAGGCCAGGGCAGCATCGAGATCCGGTGCCTTGATGATCCAGAACCCGCCCAGCTGTTCCTTGGCCTCGACGAACGGGCCATCGATGGTCAGCACCTCGCCATCCTGGACACGCACCACCGTCGCCGAGTCGGCCGGGTGGAGCCCACCCCCGAACACCCACGCTCCCTCGGCTTTGAGCGTCTCGTTGAACGCATCCACGTCCTTGTAGATCTGCTCCATCGCCTCAGGCGAAGGCGTCTCGTCACCTTCGGCCGCGTACACCGACAACAGATACTGAGTCATCTCATCTCTCCTTTCCTCAGCCCGGAACCTACCGAGCCTCTTCGACCCCTATACGAACGCGCAGCACGCAGATCGACACCCCTGCGAGGAGATTCGGCAAGAATGTACCCATGACACCCCTCGACGCTGCTCGGCGTTGGTCGGTGACCTGGCAGCGTGCCTGGGAGGCGTTCGACACCGAGGCGATCGTCGCTCTCTAGGCGACCGATGCGGTCCTCTCCACTGAGCCGTTCCGGGAGCCGTACCGAGGTCGTGACGGAGTGCGTGCCTATGTGAGCCGCGTGTTCGGTGAGGAGGCGGACCCGCAGGTCCACTTTGGCACGCCGATCGTCGACGGGGATCGCGCCGCCGTGCCGTGGTGGGCGTCGCTTCGCGAGGAGGGCGTCGACACGACTCTTGCCGGCACATCGGTTCTGCGCTTCGACCCCGACGGGCTGGCGGTCGAGCAGTGGGACGCGTGGAACCTGGTGCGGGAACGTCGCCAGCCACCAACAGACTGGAGCCCGTTCGCCGGTTTGTGAGCTTGGCCGGGCCGTTCTTGTCACAGGCGGGTTGTATGATCGAACACGTGTTCGATAGGAGAAGGCCATGAGCACGCTGCGATCCGCCCTGGACGAGCTGGCCTCCGAGGACTTACCGGCCGTCGAGGACCGCCAGCTGGAGGCCGACGTCATCGAGCTCTACGGGGCCATCGAGGGCCTGCAGGCCCAGTGGCTCAGGCGGGTGGCCGAGCTGGACAGTCGGCGCCTCTATGCCCGAGACGGGTTCCTCTCGGCGGCCGCCTGGCTGGCGGACCGCTGCCGGATGGCCGCCGGGGCGGCCCGGGAGCGGGTGCGGGTGGCCCGCCGGCTGCGCCGCATGCCCCTCACCCAGGCCGCCTTGGGTACCGGAGAGCTCTCCTACGCCCACCTGCGGGCGCTGGCAGGAGCCGCCGAGGCCCACCCGGAGGCCTTCTCCGAGTTCGAGGAGACCCTGGTGGGGGCGGCCCGCTCGCTGTCGGTGACCGACCTGTGGCGAGTGGTGGCCTACTGGCGCCAGCCCCTGGACGACGGGGGGGTGGGGGAGGCCGACCAGCGCTACGGCCGGCGCCGCCTGCACGCCTCCCCCACCTGGGGAGGGATGGTGCGCCTGGACGCCGAGCTGGACCCGGAAGGAGGCCAGGTGGTGCTGGACACCATCCAGGCGATGGCCTTTGCCACCCCGCCCGACCCGGAGGATGCCCGCACCCCGGCCCAGCGCCGGGCCGACGGGCTGGTGGAGGTGTGCCGGCAGTGGCTGGACTCCGGGGTGGCCCCCCAGTCCGGGGGAGAGCGACCCCACCTGACGGTGATCGTCGACCTGGAGACCCTGGAGGGCCGGGCCGGGGGGCGCTGTGAGCTGGAGCGGGCTGGCCCCCTCCCCGGGGAGGCGACCCGCCGGCTGGCCTGCGAGGCCGGGGTGTCCCGGGTGATCACCGCCGGGGCCTCCGAGCCGCTCGACGTGGGGCGGCGCACCCGCACGGTACCGGCCTCGCTGCGCCGAGCCCTGGTGGTACGGGACGGGGGCTGTCGGTTCCCCGGCTGCGACCGGCCCCACTGGTGGTGCGATGCCCACCACGTCATCCACTGGCTCGATGAGGGCCCCACCTGCCTGGTCAACCTGGTGCTGCTCTGTCGCCGCCACCACCGGCTGGTCCACGAAGGAGGCTTCCATCTGGAACGAATGGAGGGGGAGCTTCGCTTCCGCCGCCCGGACTGGAGCGTCATCCCCGAGCGATCGCCGCCCGCCCGGATGTGAGCCGGTCCTTGATTTCCATCACTCGTCTTCGGTCAAATGGCGGGCTATGCGCTTCCCCACCGCCTTGCTGATGGTCGGCGCCCTGGTCATCGGAGCGGCGCCGGCCTTCGCCCAATCCGAGACGGCCGCCGCCGAGAGGCTCGCCGAGCTGCGCGTGCGGCGGACGGAGCTCCAGCACGAGCTGGACTCCCGCCACACCCGGTTCCTGGCCGCCTCGGCCGCCTTCCAGGCCTCACGCCTTCAGCTGCAGGCGGCCCGGGCTCGCCACGCGGACCTCATGGAGGAGCTCGCCCGGGCCCGGGAAGGGCTGCATGCGGTCGAGGAGCGTCTGGCCGAGCGAGCCCGCCAGATGTACATGAGCGGGGAGCAGGTCTCGGTGGCTCTCTTCCTCTCCCTCACCACGCTGGAGGACCTCGACAAGGCGCTCGAGTACCTGGCGCAGGTGGCCGAGCTGGACGCCGGCCTCCTCGAGGGACTGCGGTCCCGTCGGGCCGAGGTGGAGCGCCTGGAGAAGGAGGCCGGGCAGGTGGTGGCCAGGGCGGAAGCCGACGACCGGGCGGCCGAACAGGCTTACCAGCAGGCCCGGGCCCTCTTCGAGGGCACCCGGCGGGAGGTGGAGGTCATGGAGACCCGCATCGCCAACCTCGATGAGCTGTGGGCCGCCTACCGCTTAGGACTCGCCCACCAGCTCATCGGCGAGATCGGCCCCTCCGGCGGCTTGCGGGACGCCACCCTGGCCCAGGCCGAGCTGCGTGCCTCCCTTCCTCTCGGGCCCACCCAGGGCGTGCCGCCGGGCCTCCGCTCGACCGGCCGGGTGCTCACCGGGGTGGCCTCCTGGTACGGGCCCGGGTTCCACGGGCGCCGGGCCGCCTCCGGAGCGCTCTACGACGAGCGGGACTTCACCGTCGCCCATCGCACTCTGGCTCATGAGACCCTGCTCCTGGTGAGCTACGGCGACCGGGCGGTGGTGGTGATGGTCAACGACCGCGGCCCCTACGTGGAGGGCCGGGAGTTCGACCTGTCCAGAGCGGCTGCCGAGTACCTGGGCTTGGCCCTGGGCGACGTGACCGCCGAGGTCCTCGTGGTCGCCGACTAGCCTCGGGCGCTCGCCTAAGGAGTGGCGGACGTGCAGATCCCGGTCCTCTCGGGAGCCGAAGTGCGGCTGCCGGAGCCCTTCGAGCGCCTCTACGAGCTGGCCTACAACCTGTGGTGGACCTGGGACCCGCTCGCCTACCGGATCTGGCAGCAGATCGACGCCCAGCTCTGGGACCGCTACCGGAACCCTCTCGAGATCCTGGAGGCGGTCGGGCCCTCGACCTGGGAGGCCCTGCAGGAGAGCGAGTCCTTCCTCGATCTATTCCGCCAGGTGGTGCAACGGTTCGAGCGCTACCAGGCGGCCGCCGACACCTGGTACGACCAGCACCACCGCGACGAGCTCTCCGGCCCGGTCGCCTACCTCTGTGCCGAGTTTGGCATCTCCCACCTCCTCCCGCTGTACTCGGGTGGGCTGGGCGTGCTGGCCGGCGAGCACGTCAAGTCTGCCTCCGACCTCGGCCTGCCCTTCGTGGGGGTGGGCCTGCTCTATCGCCGGGGCTACTTTCACCAGGAGGTCGACGCAGAGGGTTTCCAGCAACACCAGTACCCGCAGCTGGATCTGTACAGGCTGCCGGTGCGCCCGGTGGCCTCCCCCACCGGGGGCCAGCTCAAGGTGCCGATCGACCTGCCCGGGCGCCGGGTGTACGCGGCGGTGTGGCAGCTCCAGGCGGGAAGGGTCCCGCTGCTCCTTCTCGACACCGACCTGACCGATAACGAGCCCAGCGACCGCCCGATCACCCACACGCTCTACATTCGGGGAAGGGAGATGCGCTTCTGCCAGGAGCTGGTGCTGGGGATCGGGGCGGTGCGGGCGTTGGCGGCGCTGGACGTCCGTCCGGTGGTCTGGCACGTAAACGAGGGGCACGCCGCCCTCTCCCTACTGGAGCGGCTGACCCGGGAGATCGCCGACGGCAGCTCGTTCGAGGATGCCGAGCGGCGGGTGCGCTCCTCGACGCTGTTCACCCTGCACACCCCGGTGCCGGCCGGCAACGAGATCTTCGACTTCCGGCTGGTGGAGAAGTACCTCAGCCACTGGGCAGGCGTGGTGCGCACCGACCTGTCGTACCTCGCCCGAGCGGGGGCGCCGCGCCACGAGGAGGACGGCAATTTCGACCTCTCCGGGTTGGCCGTACGTCTGTCCGCCTTCGTCAACGGGGTGAGCGAGCGGCACGCCTCGGTGGTGTCCAACGACTGGGCGCCGGTTCTCAACCATCCGGTGGAGGCCATCACCAACGGCATCCACTCCCCCACCTGGGTGGGGCGCGGAACCGAGCGGCTCTTCAGCGAGCACATCGGACGAGACTGGCAAGACAAGCTTCTCGAGCCCGAGGCCTGGGGTGCCATCGCCGAGATCCCGGACGCCGATCTCTGGGAGACCCACCTCGACCAGAAGCGCCTGCTGACCAGCTTCGCCCGAGGCCGCATCCGGCGGCAGATGGCTCGCCAGGGGGCGTCTCCCGACGAGCTGCGGGCGGTGGAGCGGCTGTTCCCCACCGAGCGTCTCACCCTCGGCTTCGCCCGCCGGTTCGCCACGTACAAGCGGGCCACCCTCCTCTTCCATAACCTCCCGTGGTTGACATCCATCCTCACCAACCCCGAGCGCCCCGTGCAGGTGGTGTTCGCCGGCAAGGCCCACCCCGCCGACCGGGAAGGCCAGGACCTCATCCGCAACATCGTGGAGCTCTCCAGGAGCGTCGAGACGGCCGGGCACATCTACTTCCTGGAGGACTACGACCTGCGCATGGCCCGCTTCCTGGTGCAGGGGGTAGACGTCTGGCTGAACAACCCCCGTCCTCCGCTCGAGGCGAGCGGCACCTCCGGTATGAAGGTGGCCCTCAACGGAGGGCTCAACCTGAGCATCCTGGACGGCTGGTGGGCGGAGGGCTACAACGGGAAGAACGGCTGGGCCTTCGGCCTGGACTGGGGTGACGGCGACCACGGCGCCCAGGACAATTACGATGCCGTGGCCCTCTACCAGACACTCCAGGACGAGGTGGTGCCCCTGTATTACGAAAGGGACAAGGAAGGGGTACCGCGCGGCTGGGTGGCGATGATGAAGGAGGCGATCGCCTCGATCGCTCCGGCCTTCTCCACGCACCGCATGGTGGTGGACTACGCCACCAAGGCTTACTTCCGGCTCGGCCAGTAGCTTGATCCGCCTGGGCATCGTCGGCCTCGGGGCGGTGGCGCAGCTCGTCTACCTCCCGATCATCGCCCGCCGGCCCGACCTGTTCTCGATCGGAGCGCTGGGCGACCTCTCTCCCGGCCTCCTCGCCCAGATCGGCGATCGCTTCGGCCTGCCGCCTCATCGCCGTCACCGGTCTCTGGAAGATCTCCTCGAGGCCCGGGAGATCGAGGCGGTGCTGTTGCTCATCTCCGGCTCCCACGGCCGGGCGGCCCGTCTGGTGCTCGAAGCCGGGTTGCCGGTGCTGTGCGAGAAGCCCCTCGCCTACACTCGGGCGGAGGCCGATGCCCTGCCTTCATCACCGGCCCTCCAGCTCGGCTACATGAAGCTCCACGACCCGGCGGTGGAGGAGGCCGGTCGCCTCCGCCCGGACCTGGCTCCCCTCCGCTCGGTCGAGGTGGTGGTGCTGCATCCTTCGATGGAGGAACAGGTGCGGCCCCTTCCACCACTGGTCGTGCCGCGGGATGTGGAGGAGGGGGTGCTCGAAGAGCTGGCCGGGCGGGCGGCCGAGCTGTGCCGCCAGGCCATCGGCCCGGCCGCCGAGCACTTCGGCTTGCTCTACAGCGAGGTGCTGGTGGGCAGCCTGGTCCACCAGCTGGCCATCATCCGCCGGCTGGCGGGCGACCCGGCGCGGATCGACTTCGCCGACGTGTGGCCTGCCGGGTCCTGGCCGCCCTCGGTGGCCGTCCTCGGGGAGCTGCCGGGTGGCGCCCGCCTCTCCATCCGCTGGCACTACCTCGAGCACTACCCTGCCTATCGAGAGCAGCTCTCCTTCCACACCGAGCGCGAGACCCTCACCCTGGTGTTTCCCTCCCCCTATCTGCTGCATGCCCCCACCACCCTCACGCTCACCACCCGACAGGATGCCGCCGCCCGCACCATGAGCTCCCGCTCGGCGGTCGAGGCCTTCGAGCGTCAGCTGGTGGCCTTTCACCGGCTGGTGCTGGAGGGGGGAAGCCCGTTGGCCGGCATCGCCGAGGGCCGGGCCGACATCGTGACCTGCCAGCGCATCGTGGCCGCCCTGGCCCACCGGGAGGGGTTGGAGGTGGAAGGAGAGGCGGCTCACTCGTGACCACCCACATCTATCTTGTTCCGCACACCCATTGGGACCGTGAGTGGTATCAACCCTTCCAGAGCTTTCGCCTGGGTCTGGTGGAGGCTTGGGACGCCCTCCTGGACCTCATGGACCGGCATGACGAGTTGACCTTCACCCTCGACGGCCAGACGGCGGTGGTGGACGACTACCTGGAGGTCCGACCCGAGGGGGAACCGAGGATCCGCTCCCTGGTGAGCGCGGGCCGCTTGGCGGTGGGGCCCTGGCGAATCCTCATGGACGAGTTCCTGGTTTCGGGAGAGACGATCGTCCGCAACCTGGAAGCGGGCTGGCGACGGGGTGAGGAGCTGGGGGGGGCCATGCCGGTGGGTTACCTGCCCGACATGTTCGGCCACACCGCCCAGATGCCCCAGATCCTCAGGAAGGCGGGGATCAGGGACGCGGTGGTATGGCGGGGCGTACCGGCCGCCATCGACCGACACGCCTTTGCCTGGGAAGCGCCCGACGGATCGGTGGTGCGTGCCGAGTACCTGGTGGGCGGCTACGGCAATGCCGCCTATCTCCTGAACGCCCCCACCGGTCGGTTGGCCGACAAGGTAGAGCACTTCCACCGGGCCATGGAGCCGTTCTTCGGAGAGGATGACCTGCTGGCCATGCAAGGCAAGGATCATGCCGTCGCTCTGCCTGATCTCGTCGAGATGGTCGAGGCCATCAACCACCGGGGGAAGCGCTTCCGGGTCTCGATCGCCACGCTGGACCACTACGTGCTTCGGTTCCGAGGCTCTACCGATGGTCTGGCTCGCTGGCGTGGGGAGCTGCGGTCCGGGGCGCGGGCCAACCTGCTGATGGGGGTGACCTCGGCCCGCCTGAACCTCAAGGCGGCCTGTTCCCGGGCGGAGCGGGCGCTGGAGAGGTATGCCGAGCCATTACAAGCCCTCTACGGAGGGTCATGGCCGGGCAGCTTGCTGGCACTCGCCTGGGAGAGAGTGGTCGCCAGCTCGGGGCACGACTCCATCTGCGGGTGCTCGGTCGACGAAGTGGTCGCCCAGGTGCTGGTGCGCCTCGCCGAGGCGGAGCAGATCGGCCGAGGCCTGGCCGACCGGGCGGCGGAGGCAGTGAGCGCCCTCCTCCCCCGGGGGTGGACGGCGGTGCTCAACCCTTCACCCCACCTTCGGGGGGGCCTGGTGGAGCTGAGCCTCATCGTGCCCGAATCCTGGAGCGAGGTGGCCCTGGAGACGATCGACGGCACGATGGTGGCCGCCCAGGAGGTGAATCGGCAGGCGCCGGCGTTGTTGGAGGCCGAGATGCCGGCCGCCCAGGTTCCGGAGCTCTTTCGACGGAGGATGCACGGTCGGGAGCTGTTCGGCCGTCAGCTCAACGGTTATCGGCTCGACGAGGTCGAGGGGACCCCGCGCCTCATCCTGGAGGTCGACCTCGATCCGGACCCTCCTTGGCTGGATGTGGAAACGCTGGCCGAGGAGGTCGCCCGGCAGGTGGAGGCAGCCGGCCAGGAAACGTGGAAGGTTCGGGTCGCCGGCGTCCCGCGCCGTACGGTCCAGGCCATAGTGACCGTCCCGCCGCTCGGATGGAGGGCGGTCCGAGCGGTCGAGGGAACAGGGGAGCCCGAGCACCCCGTCGTCGCGGATGATGGCTCGCTCGACAACGGCCTGGTTCGCGTCGAGGTGGACGAGCTTGGCACGCTGAGCATCTCGGGCCAGGGAGTGGCCCTGGCCGGAGTGGGCCGCCTGGTCGACGGCGGCGACGCCGGCGACAGCTACAACTACGCGCCTCCTGAGCAAGACCGGTTGGTCGACCAGCCCTCCTCGGTCGAGGTCCGAATGGTCGCCTCCGGGCCGGTACGCGGGGAGATGGCTGCTGTGCGCAGCTACGCCTGGCCGCGCGGACTGGATGGTGAGCAGCGAAGCGAGCAGTCGCTGGAGGTGGAGGTGACCACCCGGATCGAGCTCCGGGCCGGGGAACCCTTCTGCCGCCTGAGGGTGGACTTCGAGAACCTCTGTCGCGACCACCGGCTGCGTTTGCATATCCCGTTGCCCCACCAGGTGGATCGTTCCTGGGCCGAGGGGCAGTTCGCGGTGGTGGAGCGGGGCCTGACCGCCGAGGGAGGCCACGGGGAGGTCCCCCTCCCCACGTTTCCCGCCCGCGGCTTCGTGGCGGTGGAGGGGGCAGCGGTGCTGCTCGACCACGTTATGGAGTACGAGGTGGTAAAGGGAAGGGAGCTGGCTCTCACCTTGCTGCGGTCCATAGGACTGATCAGCCGCAACACCAACGCCTATCGCGAGGAACCGGCCGGACCCGAAGTCAGCATCCCGGGTGCACAATGCCTGGGTCCCTGGAGCGTCGAATTGGGTGTCTACCCGTTGGCAGGCTCGTGGGTGGAGGCGGGGGTGCTCACCCAGATGGAGCAGTACCAGCACCCTTTCCTGGTCGCCCACGGCACGGGCACCACGGCTTCAGCCGACCCCCCCACCGGACTGACCATCGAAGGCGAAGGGGTGGTGCTCTCCTCACTCCGCCGCCGGGGCGATTGGCTGGAGATGCGGGTCGTCAACCAACATCCCCGGCCCGTCACCGCCCGGGTGCGGGGGGCGTTCCAACGAGCCCGGCAGGTGGATCTGCTTGGCCGGCCGGGCGAGCCGCTGGCGGTGGAGGGCGGCACACTCGAGGTCGAGCTCTCGCCGTGGGAGATCAGCACCGTCCAGATGGCCTCCTGAGCCCCCTCTTACGGCACGAGGGCCACCACCCGCCCCCTCCCGTCGCGGAGCCTGCAGAGACCCTTACCGACCGCCATCGTCACCCGGTCGCCGCGGATCGGTTCGCGGAGGCCCGGTCCTTCCAGGACGGTCCCCTCGGCATCGATCGCCACCAGCTCCTCGTCGTGGCGTAGCAGCAGCGGCCCTCGTGGTTCCGCCGACAGTGCCACCCTCCCGGCACGCAACGCCCCCAGAACGTCGCCACCCTCCACCTCCACCCAGGTGGTGGGCGATCCCAGGCGGTCGGCAGCCGGGGAGTGGAAGTCGCTTCCCCCGACCGGGATCCCTCCGTGCCTGGGCCACCAGTCCCACGGCTCCTCGGAGCGCTGGTCCCAGGTCCAGTGCCAGGCCTCCACCAGCGGCGTCGGTTGGCGCAGTTCCTTGCGCCATCCCATGTCGGGGACGAGCGGGTGGTTGATCGACATCAGGCCCCCTGCCAACTCGACGGCGCGCAACCAGTCGTCGGCGGTGCCACGAAAATCCACCCATTCAACGTCGCCCAAGCAGTTGGCGTGCCCATCATCGGTGGTCACCTCCTGGCCGGGGATGAGCCGGACTCCGTATCGACCACCCGCCTCGGCCAGATGAGGGTGATGGCTCACCGTGTTGTGGTCGGTCACCGCCGCGAAGTCCAGCCCGGAGGCGCGGGCCAGGTTGGCGAGCTGGGGCACCGTCAGCACCCCGTCCGAATGGACGGTGTGGCTGTGCAGGTCCCCGGCCACCCAGCTGCGGCCCGCCGAGGCCGGCAGCCGGCGGCGGGGCGGTCGGGGCGCCGGAGGAGGTGCCGGGGGCATGGGCTCGGGAGAGGACTCCTCCAGCCGCACCTCCACCAGGTACTCGATCCCCTCCGGTGGGATCCGGCGCAAGCCCAGCATCACCCGCCACTCCCCGGCCGCGATCTCCCTCGGCAGGTACCCGGGCGTGGCGTCAGTGGAGGTGATCACGAAGCCGGCCCGGGCGCTTCCGGTCCAGCCTCGAAAGGCGGCCGGGTCGAACACGCCCAGGTCGATCACCCCGGCGGTCCGCTCGTAGTCGAGCCGGACCGAGACCGCCGGGCACCCGGAAGGGACCTCGAATGGCAGGTATCGGTAGATCGACTCGGCCCGGTCCTCCTGAGTCCAGGTACCCCGAACGATCACCTCTCGGAGCCGGCCAGGGCTTCCGCCGCCTCCTCCACCGCCGGCTCAGCGGTTTCGGTGCCCACCAGGCCACCGTCGCCGGCCCGATACAGGAGGGCCCGGTCCAGCTCCGGGACCACCCAGGCGCGCTCCCCCAGCTTGGGAGCCTGGCGGGTGGTGGCCTTGAAGGAGAGCTCGTCGGACTCAACGGTGACCAGGTACTCGGTGCCCAACAGCTCGACGACCGCCACTTTCCCGGAGATGCCGGGAGCCTGCTCGGTCTCAGAGAGGGGGGCGTGCTCCGGCCGGATCCCGAGCACCACTTCCTCACCGGCGGTGAGGTGAGGGGCGGCCTCTCCGGGAACCGGCAGGCGCACGTCACCGATCCTCACCGAGTCTCCGTCGACTGTGCCCGGTACCAGGTTCATCGGAGTGGAGCCGATGAACCCGGCCACGAACAACGAGGCCGGCCGCTCGTAGACCTCGAGAGGGGTGCCGAGCTGGCGGATCTTGCCGGCCTCCATGACAGCCATCCGGTCGGACAAGGCGAGCGCCTCCGATTGGTCGTGCGTGACGTAGATGGTGGTCACCCCCAAGTCCTGCTGGAGCCGCCGCAGGAAGGTTCGGGCCTCCAGCCTGAGGCGGGCGTCGAGGTTGGAGAGTGGCTCGTCGAAGAGGAAAGCTCTCGGCCGGTAGGCGATGGCCCGGGCCACCGCCACTCGCTGCTGCTGCCCGCCGGAGAGCTGGCGGGGCCGCCGGTCGAGCAGGCCCTCGAGTTGGA
Organism: Acidimicrobiia bacterium; assembly: GCA_050742155.1. Taxonomy (GTDB): domain Bacteria; phylum Actinomycetota; class Acidimicrobiia; order Spongiisociales; family JALYHC01; genus JBOGFC01. The sequence continues at coordinate 4,969 of JBOGFC010000245.1, read as the reverse complement.
GGCTGCCGGCCACCTCGGCGGCCGTGGCCCGCCGCTGGGAGGTCGCCACCTTGCGGATCTTGAGCGGATAGGCGATGTTGTCCACCACCGTCATGTGTGGATAGAGGGCATAGTCCTGGAAGACCATCGCCAGGTCCCGCTCGCCCGGCGAAAGGTGGGTGACCTCGGTTTCGCCGATTGAGATCGAGCCGGCGGTGGGCAACTCCAAGCCGGCGATGGTGCGCAGCAGGGTGGTCTTACCGCACCCGGAAGGGCCCAGCAAGGCGAAGAACTCACCCGCCTCGATGCTCAGGGTCAGGTCGTCGAGCGCCTTGACCCCTCCCGGGAACACCTTGGTGAGCGAGCGGATCTCGATCTTGGCCATCAGCCCTTGATCCCTCCGTAGAAGCGGAAACCGTAGCGCCGGTGCACGATCACGTACATGATCACCACCGCCATCGAGTAGAGGAAGGAGAAGGCGGCGATCTGTCGCAGGTTGGCCTGGCCCCCCTCCGTGTAGAAGCTGAACATCACCACCGCCGCCGGGAACTTGTCGGGGCTGCGCAGCAAGATGAACGGGATCAAGAAGTCCCCCCACACGTTGACCGCCGCCCACACCCCGATCACCGCCAGCCCGGGACGTACCACCGGCACCACGATGTCCCGCAGGATCTGCAGGGATGAGGCTCCCCCCACCCGGGCCGATTCCTCGTAGCTGCGGGGGACGGTGTCCATGAAGTCCTTGAGGATGAAGATCCCGGCCGGGAGGAGGCCGCCGGCCAGCACCAGCACCACCCCTACGAAGCTGTTGATCAGGCCGAGCTCGAACACCAGCAAGAACAGGGGCACCATGGCGGCGGTCCCGCTCACCACCGAGGAGAAGAGCAGCAACACGTACAAGAGCAGGTCCCGGCCGGGGATGCGCACCCGGCTGAGCGCGTAGGCGGAGAGCGCCGCCGACGCCACCACCAGGGCCATCGTCGTCACCGCCAGGATCACCGAGTTCCGCAGCGAGGAGAGGGCAAACGGGTTCTCGAAGACCTCCGCGAAGTTTCTCAGCGTGAGCTGCGGCACGCCGATCCCCAGGCTGGGCCGGCCGTCGAACGGGGTGATGGCCAGCCAGAGCATGGGCAAGGCGAAGAAGGCCCCCGCCACCAGGACGAAGAGGTAGAAGCCGATCCGGGTGAGCACCGCCCGCACCACCCGACCCGGGCCCTGGGTCAAAGGAGCCGTCGTCAAGACGATCGCTCCCGAAGTATCCGCAGGTAGAAGAGGGCGATGGCCAGGTTGATGAGCAACATGATGGCCGAGATGGCCGCCCCGTAGCCGAACTGCCCGGACCGCAGCGCTTCCCGGAAGATGAAGATCGGCAGCACCTCGGTGCGGAAGTTGGGCCCGCCCTGGGTGAGCAGGAAGGGAGTGAACAGATTGAAGGTCCAGAGGCTCACCAGCAGCAGGGTGGTGAGGATGTGGCCCCGGATGGTGGGGAGCACCACGTCGCGTAGCTGCTGCCAGGCGCTCGCCCCGGCCAGGCGAGCGGTCTCCAGGTGGGAGGGCGGCACCGCGTTGAGGGCCGCCCCGAAGAGCAACATCGAGAAGGCGGTCCCTCGCCAGGTGTTGAAGACGATGATCGACCCAAGCGGCTGTCGCAGCAGCCACTCGTTCTGCCCGAAGAAGGGGACCACCGAGTTGAGGGTCCCCGTGCGCCCGTCCAGGAAGGCGATCCAGAGGAACGCCACCACCGAGCCGGGGATGATCCAGGCCAGGATGACCAGCACCTCGAGGACCTGGCGTCCCCAACTCCTCCAGTCCCGCAGCAGCCAGGCCAGGGTGAAGCCGAGACCCATCTGCCCGATCACCGCCGAGCCCAGCACGAAGGCCAGCGTCACCCTTAGCGAGTTGGCGAACAGCGGATCGGTGATGGCCTGGGCGAAGTTGTCCAGGCCGACGAAACGGGGCTGGGCGGCGGCCAGGCCGAGGAGGCGCAAGTTGGTGAGTCCCAGGTAGAGGGTCCAGAGGGCCGGAAAGATGAGGAAAACCCCGATCAGCCCCAAGGCGGGGGCGACGAACGCCGCCGCACCCTTGCTCCCGAGCACGGCGGCGCCCTCGGTTCGGCGGAGCCCTATTCCTTCAGGGGCGGCTTCAGCCGCTCGAGCTGGCAACGTTCTCGGCGCCGACGATCCCCTCGAGAGTGGACTGGTAGTCCTGGGCCGCCTCTTCCACCGTCATCCGCCCCGAGATCACGTTCTCCACCATCAGCTGGATGGCTTCCGAGACCTGTGGGTACTGCTCGAAGCCGGGCCGATACCAGGTGATGGGGAGGATCTCCTCAGAGATGAAGGTCAGCAGCGGGTCATCGGCGATGGCGGTCTCATTGACATCACTGCGAGCCGTGATACGCGGCTGCACCTGGACGAAGTTGGAGAGGGCCTCCTCCGAGCCGAGAAAGGAAAGGAACGCCCAGGCGACCTCCGGGTTCTGGGTGTTCGGGTTGAGGACCCGGCCCGTGCCCCCCGAGGCGCTCACGAAGTCCTGGCCGCGGATACCCGCTCCGGGATCCCGGGCCGGGATCTTGGCCCAGCCGACGATCTCCTCGCGGTTCTCGATCGGGAAGTTGGAGCCCTCCGAGATCACCCCTCGCCAGAAGAAGTCGCCCTCGGCCAGCACGGCGATCTCACCATTGGAGAATCGCTCGAAGGACTGGTCGCGGCCATCGGCCCGCACCTGCAACTCGGCATCGCCCAGGCCTTCGTCGTACACCGTCCGGAACCACTCGAGCGCCGCCCGCAACTCGGGCGTGTCGCCCAGCCACTGCTGCGCCTCGAAGTCGTAGAGCTCCCTTCCGGTGCCGAGCAGGATGGGGATGAAGCCCTGCAAGGTGGTGGCCTCGCCCATCGACACGCCGGCGTTGAACTGCAACGGGGTCACCTCGGGCAGGGCCGCTTGCAGGGTCCGTCCCGCCTCGAGGATCTCCTCCCAGGAGGTGGGCTGCCAGTCCTCCGGCAGGCCCGCCTGAGCGAAGAGGTCCTTGCGGAAGTAGATCACCCGGCCGTCGGTCCCGAAGGGGATCCCGTAGCGTTCCCCCTCGATCTCCAGGCTGCCGGCCACTGCCTCCGGGATCTGCCCCCATCCCTCCCAGTCCTCGACCTCCGGCCCCACCACCTGCGTGAGCGGCTGGAGCAGTCCGGCGGCTACGAACTCGCTCAGCCAGAAGGAGTCGAAGCCGATCACGTCGGGCCCCTCGCCCACCGACAGGTCGAGTGCCAGCCGGGACTTGTAGTCCTCGTCGTCGATGCCGGTCTCGATGAACTCCACCGTGACGTTCCGGCCCTCGGCGGCCATGTTGTCCTGGAAGGTGGGGATGGCGTAGTCGAAGTACCAGTCGGCGATGATGGCGTTCTTGCCACCCCGGATGGCGTTCTCCATCACCGTGACCGTGATCGCCTCGCCGGTCGGCTGGGTCGTGACGGGGGCGGTCGTCCCGGTGGGGGCCGTGGTGCCCGGGGGCGCGGCCGTAGTCCCGGGCGCCTGGCCGGCCGGGGCGCAGGCCCCCGCCACCAGGGCGAGCACCGTGAGGGCGAACAAGTATCGAGAGCTGATCGATTTCATCCCGCCTCCTCTCGTCCTGTCGCTCCAATCGAAGCCGACCCGGCCACCCTACACCTGATGCCCCGCCTCCGCCCGGGGAGGGCGACCGGCCCTACGACGCCGCCAGCCTCACCACCTCCCCGACCGTCTCGAGGACATGACCGGGCCGGATCTCCGAGGCACCGAGCTCGGCGCGGGTGGTCGCCCCGGTCAGGACCAGCGCGGTGCCGGTGCCGGCCTGGAGGCCCATGAGGATGTCGGTCTCGAGCCGATCCCCCACCACCAGCACCTCGCTCGGAGGGAGGCCGAGCCGGCGGAGCGCCGCCTCGGCGATCAGCTTCGAGGGCTTGCCGGCCACCAGCTCGACCCGGCGACCGGTGCTGGACTCCAGGGCGGCGATGATGCCGGCGCAATCGGGCACTTCTCCCCCCTCGATGGGCAGGGTCCGGTCGGCATTGGTGGCCACGAAGCGCGCCCCCCGCCGGATGGCCTGAAAGGCGATGTTCCACTTGTCGTAGTCGAAGGCCCGGTCGAGCGCCGCCACCACCACGTCGACTTCCTCCGGCCGGTCGGTGAGGCGGAACCCGGCCCGCTCCATCAGCTCGCCCAGCGGTGCCTCCCCGATCAGGAAGAGGGTGGCGCCCGGAAAGTGTTGCCCAAGGTGAGCGGCCAGCACCCCGGCCGAGGTGACCACCTCGTCCGCCCGAGTGGGGATCCCGAGGCCGGTCAGCTTGGCGGCATAGGCCTCACCCGGCTCGAGGGGATTGTTGGAGACGAAGACCGTCCCCAGCCCGCGCTGCCGCAGCGCGGCCAGGGCCTCGGTCGCCCCGGGCACAGCCCGCTCTCCCCGATAGAGGGTCCCGTCCAGGTCGAAGATGAAGCCCCGATAGGCCGGCCGGGGGGTTTGGGGGGTCATGGCGGCCCCGAGCCTTCCGAGGCCGGTTCTCCCCCCGACCAGCCGCCGGACCCCCCAAGAGGAGAAATCCCTTCGAAGATGAAGTTGTCGGCCAGCCGCCCAGCCCGGCGAAGGTCCTCCGAGGTACGCACCGTCCACGCCACCAGCGGCATTCCTCGGCCCCGCGCCCGGTCCACGGCCTCTTGCGGGAGCGAACGCAGGTCGTAGGCGACGAAGTGGGGATCCGCCGACAGGTCGAGCCCCGGCCCGTAAGGGGCGTCCGGCTCATCGCTGCCGTCTTGTCCTCGCAAGACGTCCGGCGCCCGGTCCCTGAACCAGGCCACCGAGCGAGGATTGAAGGAACACACGGCGACGGCCCCCCGGTAGCCCTCGAGACGCCTTCGGGTCTCTTCCTCCAGCCTGCCCACCGGGTCGGGACTCTTGATCTCTACGAGGAGTGCAACGGCCTCCCCCACCCGATCCAGGACGTCCTCCAGGAGGGGGATC
>JBOGFC010000244.1:0-15673 GCA_050742155.1 Acidimicrobiia bacterium | reverse complement strand
CCCTGGACCTGACGCGGCTCCGGTGTCTCTCCACGGTCGAGACGACCACCGCCACCACGAGGGCGGCCTGGACCAGGACGAAGATGCCGACAGCGATCCAGAACACCAGCCAGAACAGGTCATCGATACGTCGGGCGAACGGGCCCTGAGGGTCGAGCGAGTCGAGCGGAGCGTCTTCGATACAGGCTGATAAGAAGACCGCGAAGAACCCGACACCGCCAACTCGGAGAGGGCGGAGCCTTCGCCCGATCGGTTGTCGACGGCGGGTCATCTCAACCGCCGCCTCCGCTCAGGCGGAACCGTTCCGAGAAGAAGTCTCAGATCCTCCGTCAGTGGAGGACGCGGGTCTTGGCAGTTGGGCGAGGTGCTCGGCGACCTGCTCCTGTTCGGCGGCCAGGACGGACATCCTGGCCCGCAACAGGTCGGGATCGTTGGGGAGATTCGCCGTCTCGGGGGTCGAACCAGCCTTCTCGCCATGGTTCATACTCTTCATCATCCACAGCATCGACAGCGGGCAAACGGCCAGAAGGAGGAGGGGGAGGGCGCTGCCCAACAGGTCGGGCCGGTAGGCCCAGACGCCAGCCGCCACCAGGGCGAGACCGCCCAGCACCTTCCAGTTCAAACACATCCGAAGCATCTTGTTCATGCCAGCCTCCATAAGTTCGGGGGCCAAACGTTAGCTACGATGCGGTGTCGTAGCAATCCGGGGTTGCGGTATTGCGCCGTAGGGTTGGTGACGGTCATGGAGTTGAAACCCGGGTAGACGTATCCATGAGAATGGCCCCGGGACGATTATCGATTCGGTGGACGGTCGACCTCCCTTGCATCTGGGTGGCTGGTCAGGCAATCAGCCGGTGAGATGCTCTTCGATCAGGAATTCGAGCTTGGTCTGGTCGAGGATCCCCGCCCAGCTGGAGGCGATCATCCCGTCACTGGTGATGAACCAGGTGGTGGGAAGACCGAGAATGGGGTAGAGCCCGGCGACGGTCCCGTCGGCGTCGAGTCCCAGCGGATAGGAGACGGCGACCTCCTCGGCGAAGGTTCGGGCGTTGGTTTCGGTGTCCTGGACCGCCACTCCGAGGAGATAGACCTCGGGATGGCGGCGGGCGACGGCGTCGAGTGCGGGCATCTCCTCGCGGCAAGGCACGCACCAGGAGGCCCAGAAGTTCATCACCACCGGACGTCCGTCTCTTTGAAGGTGGTCGCTGAGGTCGAAGGTGGAGTCATCGAACAGCTGCAGCGTAAAATCTGGAGCGGGCTCGTCCACCTCGCGGCCGCCGACTCTGGGATCCTCCGACGAAGCTGACCGAGTCAGCCAGACGACCAGGGGGACAACCAGAATGAGGAGGAGGGTCAGATGGAGGATCCGACGGCCAACCATGCCCGCACCATCGAAGGGCTCCGCCTCACCCGCAGGCCGCTGGTCCTGGGCGGCGGCGTCTCGGTCATCCGGGCTTTGAGTGTTCATCTACGACCCTTAATAGTATGTCGTTCTCATGGAAGTGTTGCTCCTCCCGTTTTTGGCGGTGGCTGCCGGTGTCATCTCGTTCACCTCGCCGTGCTGTCTCCCCTTGATCCCCTCTTACCTCTCCTATGTGACCGCCCTACCCACCGCCGAGCTGGGGACACGGGAGGCGCGGAGAGTGACGTTGCGGTCGTCGCTTCTGTTTGTGGCCGGGTTCACCGTGGTGTTCACCGCATTGGGCGCTTCGCTTGCGTACATCGGGTCTGCGCTGCTGGCCAATATTCCGATCATCGTCCGGGTGGCCGGTGTGGGCATCATCCTGATGGGTCTAGGCATGCTCGGCGTCATCAAGATCCCATGGCTGTACCGTGAGTGGAGGCCGTCGGTAGCGTCGAGAGGGCGGGGTCCGAAAGGGGCGTTGCCATTGGGTATGGCGTTTGCCTTCGGATGGGTGCCCTGCATCGGCCCGGTCCTGGCCACCATCCTCGCCACCGCCGCTTCAACCCAGACTGCCCCCTGGGGTGCGCTGCTCCTGGCCCTCTACTCGGTGGGTCTCGGAATCCCATTCGTGGCTATGGGGCTCTGGTTCCAGAGGCTCCGAGGGTCGCTGGACTGGCTGCGTCGTCACGCCGCCACCATCGAGCGGACCGCCGGGGTGCTGCTGGTTGGGGTGGGGGTGTTGTTCGTCTCCGGCGCCTGGCGGAGTGTGTTCCTCCCGTTGCAGCGAGCCTTCGCCGAGTTCGGCTGGCCCCCGATCTGAGAGAAACCATGGAAAGGGTCTGATCTGATGATGAATGGAATGATGGGATTTTGGGCGGTTGTCTGGCTGCTGTTCGCCGCTCTGCTGGTGGTCGGGATTGTGGTGCTGGTCCGAGCTCTCGGCGAACGAGGCGGCAGCAGCAGCGGTTCGGCCACTTCGGCTCTGCAGATCCTGGAGGAGCGGGGCGCCCGGGGAGAGATCGACCGGGACGAGTTCGAGGAGCGACGCCGGACCCTCCAATCATGAGAGCGGGTCTCGTTGCGGTGTCCCTGGCTGCGTTTGCTGTGGCGGGCTGTGACGCCGGGACGGAACCTCCGGCACGGCTTCCGTCGGGGGACCACGTGCACAGCCTCGCCGTCACCGCCGAAGAGGACCTCTTGCTCGGACTGCATGGCGGCCTCTACCGCAGTAGCGATGGGAAGGTCTGGAATGCGGTCGGGTTGCAGCGGGAGGATGCCATGGTGATCGCAGCCGCTGTGGGTCAGCCGATGTTCGTCGCCGGACACGAGGTGTTGTACCGCAGTGGCGATGGCGGGGAGACCTTCACCCCGCTCCGACCGGCGGACCTGCCGGGTTTGGATCTGCACGCTTTCGCCCAAGTGCCCACCGACGGCGGCTCGGTGTACGCATATGCGGTGGGTCACGGGCTGTTCTGGAGCGGCGACGCGGGTAACACTTGGGAGGAGAGGGCAGGTATGGGCCAGTTACCCCGGGACCTATTCGGCCTGGCAGTGCCTGGAGCCAGCCCGGACTCCCTGGTGGCGGTCGGACCGGAGAGCGGGATCCTCCGCTCCGCTGACGGCGGCCGCACTTGGGCCCAGGCTGCCGAGATATCGGCATGGGCAGTCACAGTCGAAGTGAACAACCCCCGAGTGGTGTGGGCGCTCACGGGGGCGGGTCTGATGCGGAGTCCAGACAGGGGCGAAACGTGGGAAACGGTCTCGGAACTCGCCGGTGTGGAGGGCCAACCCGTGGCACTGGCGGTGGAAAGTGATGTCCTCTGGGTTGTAACCGAGGAGCCCCGCATTCTCTACCGAAGCTCCGACGGGGGAAAGGTCTGGGACAGGGTCGCCGGTTCGTGAATCTCCGCCGGGGAGCCTTCGCTGGACTGCTGGTGGCTGTCGGTCTGGTGGTCTTGGCACCTCCGGTCGCAGCCCACTCCTTTCTGGTCGATACCCGCCCTGGGCAAGGAGAGCGATTGATTCGATCGCCATCGGAGGTCGTCTTTCAGTTCACCGAGGCGGTGGTTGCCGGCTCCGCGCAAGTGGAGTTGACCGGCGGGGACGGTGCATCTGTTCCTACAGGCAGGGTCGAGGTGGAGTCCGACAGCCGGGTGCTCCGGGTGCCCCTTGCGGAGCCGGTGGAAGGCGTAGTGGTCGTGTCCTGGCATGTGGTGTCGGCAGTGGACGGACACGAGTCCGCCGGCGAGTTGGCTTTTGCAGTCGGTGAGGCCGGTCGACTTCCGTCAACGACCGGCTCCCAGGCAACCGATACGGGAGAGACGGTCTGGCGGTGGGTGCTCGTCGGTGGACTCAGCTTCGGGGTTGGTGGCCTGGTCGCCTCTACCAGCGGGCAGATCTCAAGGCGACGTGGTGTCGCGTGGGGACGGCTGGGACTGGCGTTGGGAGCATTGGGCCCGACCGTCGTCTACCTGCAGGCCATCACCGGTGGGTTTTCCGAAGGCAGCATCGCCGCAGGTGCTGCCGGGCTTCTCCTGGCGCTGGCGGCTCTAGCGGTTGGCCGCACCCGCCGAGGTCTCGCCGCTCCCGCCCTGGTAGTGATTGGGATCGTCGCATGGGCGTCCCGCAGCCATGCCACCACCGCCAATGGGGCGCTCGGGACGATCGCCGACGCAGCCCACCTCGGAGGTGCCGCCTTCTGGTTCGGGACCCTCACCCTGCTCGTAGTCGACCTGTGGCGCACCCGCGGTCAAGGAGTCACGCTCCTCGAGACGGCACGGCGCTACGCCGGTTGGGCGCTGAGAGCTGTCATCATCCTGGCCGCCGCCGGGGTCATATCCGCCTTCTCACTACTTACCGCTGTATCCGACATGTGGAGCACCGACTATGGCCGGCTGCTCATCACCAAGATCGTCCTTTTCGGACTTGCGCTGGCCCTGGCCGCAGCATCCCGATGGAGAGCTCTCGGTTCGGACAACCTGAACATGCTGCGCAGGCTCACCTCAATCGAGGTGGTTCTGGTGGCTGGAATCGTGGCCAGCAGCGGTCTCCTCGCCGGAACCCCACCGCCCGCCCTCGCCGCCACCGAAGCTGCCCTTCTCGGCCCACCCCCCATCGACGGTCCAGTAGCACGGGGCGCCGGTTTGGCCGGGAATATGACCGTCGGAATCCAAGCAGGCGAGGGACGCCTCGACCTTCTCGTGTACAACTCCTCCACCGGCGGTATCGACGACGCCAGCTTGGAAGCCTCCGCCACCCTTCCCGACGGGACCGGGCTCGACCTCCGTCCCCGCCCCTGCGGCGCCGGCTGCTACACCCAGCAACTCCAGCTTCCTCCAGGCGTCACCACCATCACTGTCACCGCCGACTCCGATGACTGGACCAGCGGGACCGTGAACCTCGACCTCCCCTGGCCACCTCCACCCCTCCAGCCGGAGCTGCTCGACCGGGTCATCACTGCCATGCGAGCCGTCGAACAGCTCACCCTCACCGAAACTGTCAGCTCCGGGCCCGGCGCCGAAGCAACGTCCACCGCGAATCTCAGCGGCGGTCGATGACGAGCTGAAGATCACCCGCCTGGTGCGGGATTACCTGCAGGACGCCGGGATGGCCGTCCTCACCGCCGGGGACGGAGCGCTGGCCCTGGCCCGCTCGGCCAAGCCGGACCTGATCATCCTCGACCTGGGCCTCCCCGGCCTGGACGGCCTGGACGTCACCCGGGCGCTGCGCCGCCACACCCGCATCCCGATCATCATGCTCACCGCCCGGACCGACGAGTCCGACCGGGTGGCGGGCCTGAAGCTGGGAGCCGACGACTACGTGGTCAAGCCTTTCAGCCCCAAGGAGCTGATGGCCCGGGTACGGGCCGTCCTGCGACGGGTGGAGGCTTCGCAGGCCGAAGCCGCGATGGTGCGGGTGGGGGAGGTGACCATCGACGTCCCCAAGCGACGGGTCACAGTGTCCAACCGGGACGTCGATCTCACCCCCACCGAGTTCCAGATCGTCCTCACCCTGGCCAGCCAGCCGGGGGCGCGTGTTCACCCGCTCCCAGCTACTCGACGCGGTGCACGGGGTGGCCTTCGAGTCGTACGAGCGGGCCATCGACGCCCACGTGAAGAACATCCTCCGCAAGCTGGAGCCCGACCCCCGCCGGCCCGCTCACTTGCTGACCGTGTACGGGGTCGGCTACAAGTTCGCCGATGGGTAGGGGACGCCATCCCCACGGGCCGCCCTGGTGGCCGGAGGGCGAGCCCTGGCCCCCGCGCGCTGGGCTGGGAGCGGCCGCCTGGGGCGGATGGGGCCGTCGGATGTTCCGCAAGGCGGCGTTCTTCGCCGTGCTGGTGCTGCTGGGGGCGGTGGCCAGCGGGGCGGTGCTGGCCGCCGGGCTGGCCGGCCTGGCCGGAGGTGACCGGGCGGTGGCGGTGGCCGCCACTCTGCTGGTGCTGGGCGGGTTCATCTTCCTGGCCGGCACGGCCTTCCGGACGATGTGGGGGTCGGTGGGCCGGTTGATCGCCTCGGCCGGCCGGCTGGCAGACGGGGACTACGGGGTACGGGTGGAGAGCTCCGGGCCCCCGCCGATCCGGGCGGTGATCCGCTCGTTCAACCAGATGGCCGCCCGGCTCGATCAAGCCGACGAGCGGCGGCGGCGACTTCTCGCCGACCTCAGCCACGAGCTCCGCAACCCGCTCAGCATCATCCAGGGGAGCTTGGAGGCCCTCCTGGATGGGGTGCACCCACCCGACCGAGAGCACCTGGCCTCCCTGCTGGAGGAGACCCGGGTGATGGGAGGGCTGCTCGAGGACCTCCGCACCCTGGCCCTGGCCGAGGCGGGACGCCTCCCACTGCACCGGGAGCCCACCGGCCCGGGGGTGCTGATCAGCGAGGCGGTGGCCGCCTTTCGCCCTCAGGCCGAGGCGGCCGGGGTGGAGGTGGTCATCGAGGTGCCCGCCGACCTCCCCCCGGTGGAGGTGGACCCGGCCCGCATCCGGGCGGTGATCGCCAACCTGGTGGGCAACGCCCTGCGCTACATGCCCGAAGGGGGCCGACTCACGGTGCGGGCGGGGCTGGAGGAAGGCCGGCTGCGAATCGCCGTGGAGGACACCGGCCCGGGAATTCCCGAGGAGCGCCTCGACTCTGTCTTCGAGCGGTTCGTCAAGTCGGACGACTCCACCGGCTCGGGGCTGGGTCTCACCATCGCTCGCGATCTGGTGGAGGCCCACGGAGGGCAGATCCGGGCCCGCAGCCGGCCCGGGGCAGGAAGCCTCTTCGAGTTCACGCTGCCGATCGAGGTCTGAGCCCCTCCCCCTAACCCCCTCCCCACCTGCGGGGAGGGGGGACGCTACTCGGCTTGTTCAGGCATGTTCACCGCCAGGCTGCGTACCCCGGAGACGTCCAGCCACAGCCGGGACCGGGTCCGCACCACCCGCAGCTGGATGTTGCCGCAGGCCGGGCAGCGGGCCACGCTGCCCGGGGCATCCAGGAACACCCGCCACTGCCCCACCCGGCTGGCCGTCCCGCAGAACCGGCAGGCGGCCAGGGCGGCGGTCACCTCGAAGCCGAACACCTCGCCCAGCACTCCGCCGAGGGCGTTGCCGTCTACGTAACTGAACTCTTCCACGCTCATCCTCCCGTCGGGCCGAACCGTTCCGTCTTGATGCTCACAGAGGGGTAGCCGAAGTCGACCAGCAGCTGGGCGGTGCCCTCCACGAAGGCGGTGGGCCCGCACACGAAGATCTCGGTCTCCGGCGCTGAGCCGCCCAGCAGCTGCTCGAGCAGCGGCCGGTCGACCCGCCCCGTGTACCCGTCCCAGCCGGGGGGCGTCTCCCGGGTGAGGGTGATCGACACCCGCAGCCCGGCATCCCCATCGGCGAGCTCCCCCAGTGCCGCCCGGTAGATGAGCCGGTCGAGGCTCCTCGCCGAGTACACCAGGTGGGCCGGACCCCGGTCGGCCAGGGTGGCCCGGTGACGGAGCATCGACATCAGCGGCACCACCCCGGATCCCCCGGCCACCAGCAGCAGCGCCCCGGACCCTGCGCCGTCCCACACGAAGTACCCGCCGATCGGTCCCCGCAGCTCGAAGCGATCCCCCGGCCCAACCTGGGTGGTGAGGTAGGGGGACACCTCCCCGTCCTCCAGGCGCTCGATGGTCAGGCCGACCAGTCTCTCCGCGGGAGCGGTGGCAATCGAGTAGCTGCGCTGGGCGGAGTAGCCGTCCGGGGCGGTCAGGCGGACGTCGAGGTGCTGGCCCGGTCGGTGCCCCGGCCAGTCCGGGATCTCCAGCAGGAGGGTCCGGGCCGTGGGCGTCTCGTCAACGGTCTCCACCACCCCAGCGAGCCGCCAGGTCAGTCGCCCGAGTACCGCTGCTCGCGCCATGGGTCGCCGTAGTTGTGGTAGCCGAGGCTCTCCCAAAAGCCCGGCTCGTCCTTCTCGGCCAGTCGTAGGCCCCGCACCCACTTGGCGCTCTTCCAGAAGTAGAGGTGGGGCACCAGCAACCGGGCCGGGCCACCATGCACCGGCTCCAGGTCTTCGCCCCCGTAGCGGTGGGCGATCCAGGCCTTGCCGTCCACCACGTCCTCGAGCGGCAGGTTGGTCGTGTATCCACCGTCGCTCCAGGCGACGACGTACCGAGCGGAGGACTGGAGGCCTTCCAGCAAGGTATCCACAGCCACGCCCTCCCAGCGGGTGCCCAGCTTGGACCACTTGGTGACGCAGTGGATGTCGGCGGTGATCTCCTCGGTGGGCAGCGCCAGGAACTCCGGCCAGGTCCAGCGGCGGGTCTCGCCGGTCTCGGTCTCGACGGTCAGGTCCCAGGCGTCCAGGGAGATACGGGGAGTCGGCCCGGCCGAGAGGACCGGGAAGTCCTCGGTGACGTACTGGCCGGGAGGGATGAGTCCCTCACCCCGGCCGCGCCGACGCCCCTGGAATCCCGGGGTAACGAACGCCACCCTGCCCTCCGCTGCTGGTTCGGCTGAGACTACCCCCTTCAATCGGACCGGCGGGAGAGATAGATTTCGCCCATGGCACGTTTTACACCGGCGCTCTTCTCGTTTCTCCGCGACCTCGAGGCCAACAACGATCGGGGCTGGTTCAAGGCCAATCAGGAGCGTTACGAGCGCAGCGTGCGGGAACCGGCGCTCGAGCTCATCAGCGAGCTGGCTCCTCGCCTCCGTAAGGTCAGCCCGCACCTGGTGGCCGATCCCCGTCCGGTAGGCGGGTCTCTCTTCCGCATCCAGCGTGACACCCGCTTCTCGAAGGACAAGTCCCCCTACAAGACCTACGTCGCGCTGCGCTTCGGCCACGAACGGGGTCGGGATGTGCATGCTCCCGGCTACTACCTGCACCTCGCCCCGGGCGAGTGCTATTTCGGGATGGGCCTCTGGCACCCGGACACCGGGACCGCCCGGACCATCCGGCAGGCGATCGCCGAGGACCCGGGCTCGTGGAAGAGGGCGGCGCACGGTTCCCGGTTCGCCGGCCGGTTCGAGCTGGGCGGCGACAGCCTGCAGCGGGTCCCCAAGGAGTTCGAAGCCGACCATCCCCTTGCCGCCGACCTCAAGCGGAAGGACTTCATCGCCGGCGCCTCCTTGACCCAGAAGCAGGTCACCTCGAACGGGTTCGTCGACGAGTTCACCGCTCTCTGTCGAGAAGGTGCTCCCTTGGTGCGCTTTCTGTGCGAGGCGCTCGGACTCCCCTTCTGATCGCGGGCTGGCTGCCGACGCACCCTGACGTTCAACTTCCCCACCGAGCGGCCGATCACCTACCTCGATGTCTGTCTTCGAAGGGAAGCTGCGAGTGCCCGGCCAGTACGGCTCGGATGTCGGCGGGTCGGTCGCGCTCGAGAACGACCGCCTGGTGGTGGTGGCCGGAGCCCACCAGATCGGAGACTGGCCGGCGGTCGAGGTGTCCGTCGTTCTCGAACCCGGCGGGTTCCACCTTCGAGTGGGAGACGACGAGCTGATCATCCAGGTAACTGACCCGGCCGGATTCGCCGAGGCACTGGAAGCCTCGCATCGCGGCCGCAAGGGGCGGCGCGCCCGTCCCCGCAAGGACCGCCAGAAGAAGGAACGAGCCGCGTCGGCTCGACCGGCTGCTCGAAGCCGGCCTCAGAGGCGGCCGCTTCCCGCCTGGTGGAAATGGGCCGGCCTCGGGCTGCTCGCCCTGGTGGGTCTCGCCTTGTTCGTCCCGGCCCTCGTGGTCTTGCTCCTGATGCTGGCCGGGGGCACGGTCCTCATAGCCGGGACACTGGCCATCGTGGACCCGGAAGTGGCCGGGCGCCTCCCCGGCACCTTGGCGCCCAACACCCTGCTCCGGGTGGGCCTCGGCGTGATCGCCCTCGCCGTGCTGGTCGCCGTGCTGACCTGATTGGGGCCTCGCGCCCTTCGCCCCCGGACGCGGTGCCGTATCGTGTCCGGATGGCGGGCCGTAAAGAGCTGCTCGAAGTCGCCGGCCGGGAGGTGGCCATCACCAACCCGGACAAGGTGTTTTTCCCGCGCACCGGCCACACCAAGCTGGACCTGGTCCGCTACTACCTGGCTGTCGCCGAGGGGGCGTTGCGGGGCGTGCTGGGCCGCCCCATGGCCCTCAAGCGCTACGTCAACGGAGCCGACGGGGAGTTCTTCTTTCAGAAACGAGCGCCGCAGTCGCGACCCGAATGGATCGAGACCGTCGAGCTCAGCTTTCCGTCCGGGCGGACCGCCCACGAGATCCTGGTCCGCGACCCGGCTCAGCTCGCTTGGGTCGTGAACCTGGGCTGCATCGACCTCAACCCGCATCCGGTGCGAGCCGACGACCTCGACCACCCGGACGAGCTCCGGGTCGACCTGGATCCCGTGCCGGGGGTGGCCTGGTCCCAGATCCGGGAGGTCGCCCTGGTGACGAGGACGGTCCTCGAGGATCTTGGGCTCGACGGATGGCCGAAGACGTCAGGCTCGCGGGGTCTTCATATCTACTGCCGGATCGAACGGCGCTGGACCTTTCCAGAGGTGCGCCGGGCGGCGCTCGCCTTGGCGCGGGAGGTGGAGCGCAGAGCTCCCGACCTGGCCACCAGCCGATGGTGGAAGGAGGAACGCCACGGGGTCTTCCTGGACTACAACCAGAACGCCAAGGACCGCACCATCGCCTCGGCCTACTCGATCCGGCCCACCCCGGACGCCCGGGTCTCCACCCCGCTCGCCTGGGAAGAGGTACCGGACTGCCAGCCGGAGGCGTTCACGATCGACACGGTCCCCGCCCGCTTCGCCCAGCTCGGCGACCCCTCCGAGGGGATCGACCAGGCGGCCGGCTCGCTCGAGCGGCTGCTGGAGCTGTCGGCCGAGCACGAGGAGGCCGGGTTCGGCGATGCCCCCTGGCCACCCCACTTCGCCAAGCAGGCCGGTGAGCCTCCCCGCGTCCAGCCCTCCAAGCGGCGGGGCCGGCCCGACCGGGAGGGAGTCGTGCCGCCCCCGGCTCCCGGCAAGTCCACCGGGCCGACCGGACGGCGCCGCACCACCATGCCGCTCATCGAGATCGCCCGGGCCGCCACCGAGGAGGAGGCCAGGGAGGGGCTGCAGCGCTGGAAGGCCCGCCATCCCGACGTTTGGGGGTACCTGGTCCCGGCCGACGTGCTGGTGGACTCGATGCGGGGACGACACACCACCTGGACCCGTATCCGGGTGAATCTGCGCAATGTGCCCGCAGGGGAGCGTCCCGCCCAGGAGAAGCTCGAGGTCGACTACGACCCGTCGGAGGGGTGAGGCTACGCGAAGAAGGCGTTTCTGTCACACCTCCCAGGCATGATGGGCTGAGCGCACTCACACAGGGAGGACAGGAAGGGGAGCCACCCCATGGTGCTCGATGACCCGGCCCGCCGGGCGCTCTATGCTCAACTGGTAGAGGTCCTCGGTGATGAACACGCTTCCACCCTGATGCAAGCCCTGCCCTCGGTGCCGGCTACCAACCTTTCCACCAAGGCCGACGTGGAGGCCGTAGGAGACCGCCTGGTGCGGGACCTCGGGGCACGCATGGACCGGTTGGAAGAACGCATGGACCGGTTGGAAAGCAGGTTCGAGGCGCGGCTGGAGAAGTTCGACGACCGGCTGCATGGGTTCCACGGCGAACTTCGCGCCCAGGTTCGCACCTATCTGCTCGCCCAAGCCGGCTCATTGGTCACGCTGGGCGCCCTAGCCTTCGCGGCGGCTCGCTTGATCTGATCCTTCATCGCCGGGGACACACCAAGAGGGGCGACTACCGTCAGCTCTTCAAACAGGAGGGCGTTATGGCGCTGATCAGTACTGCCCAGACCCACTGGGAGGGCGACCTCGCCTCCGGGTCGGGCACCACCACGCTCGAGAGCGGGGCCACCGGTCCGCTGGCGGTCTCCTGGCGGGCCCGGACCGAGGAGCACGGCGGCCTCACCAGCCCGGAGGAGCTCATCGCCGCTGCCCACGCCTCGTGTTACTCGATGGCCCTGGCGGCCGACCTGGCCCGCCGCGAGTCCCCCCCGAAGACGCTCGACACCCGGGCGACCGCCACCTTCGCTCAGACCGAGGCGGGATGGCGGCTCACCACCATGCACCTGACGGTGCGGGCCGACGTTCCCGGGATCGACCCGGACGACTTCCAGTCGATCGCCGAGGGCGCCAAGACGGGCTGTCCGGTCTCGCACGCCCTGGAAGGCAACGTCCAGATCACCCTCGAGGCCACGCTGGCCTAGCGCCACTCGATGGTGTGCACCTCGACCGGCTCGCTGATCCCCTTCAGGGTGACCGTGCGAGGCCCCGAGATCGGAAAGCGAATCATGCCGGCCTGCTCGAGCGCCGGGGAGGAGATGACGATCTCCTCTCGATCGGCCAGTGCCCCTACCCGGGCGGCGGCGTGTACCCCCTGGCCTCGGTAGTCACTTCCCTGGCGGGTGGTCTCGGCGGCGTGCAGCCCGATCCGCACCCAGGGGGCGAAGCCGTGCTCCCGGCGGTGGTCGGCCAGGCGCCGCTGGACGGCCACCGCGCACTCGACCGCCTCCCGGGCCCGATCGAAAGCCACGAAGAACCCATCCCCGGTGTGGCTCACCTCCTCCCCCCCGTGGTGGGCGAAGGCCGACCGCAGCGCCCGGTCGTGCCAGCGGAGCAGCTCCTCCCAGGCGGCGTCCCCGATCAGGCCCACCAGGTCGGTGGAGGTGACGATGTCGGTGAACATGAAGGTCTTGGTCACCCGGCGCCGCTCCACGTCGGCCACCGCCCCCTCCTCCTCGAGGAGCTCGTTCACGCGGCGCAGGTCGAGGGCCGCCCCCAGCCGCTGGAAGGTCGAGCGGGCCGCCCGCAGCTCTAGGCGGGCCGAGCTCTCGTCCCCGACGGCGGTCCGGGCCTGGCCGAGCAGCATCCGCGCCTTGGCGCTCTCGTAGGGGAGCTCGATCTCCCGCCAAAGCCGCCAGGCCCGATCGAGTGCCGGGATCGCCTGGGCCGGGTCTCCGTCCTGGAGGAGGACGGCTCCCCGGGCGGTCAGGGCGGCCGCCTCGAAGGCCGGCTTGGCAAAGTGCCGGGCGATCTCCTCCAGCTCCTCGGTGGCCGCCCGAGCCGTGTCGACGTCATCTCGAACCAGGGCGACCTCCACCTGGGCCGGCAAGACTCGGGCCCGGCTGAGAAGATCCCTCGGCTCATCCACCCCCACCGCTTCGGCCCCTCCCCCGGCCAGGCTGCGGGCGATGGAGCGGGCCGCCTCGTCGACCTCCCCCCTGGCCAGCAGCAAGAGGGCCAGGCCCGGCTGGGGGTCCTGTCCGTACTCGTAGGCGCGGTCGAAGGCCTCCTGGGCCGCCGCCAGGTCGCCCATGTGCAGACGCACTTCCCCCACCTCGTAATGGGCGAACCCCACCGCATCCATGATGTGGAACTTCTCCAGCTCCTCGCAGGCGTAGCGGGCCTCTTGCTCGGCCTCCGACCAGGCGCCGCGCAGGCGCTTGAGCTCGGCTCGATGCACCCGACACACCCCCGGGTAACCCCCCACGGCCTGCCGGCGCATCCAGCGCTCCGCCTCGTCCGTCCACTCCCCGGCCCTCCGGTAGTCGGCCAGGTTCCGGCAGGCGGCGATGGTGGTGCAGTAGACGTCGCTGGCCGATCGGAGATCCAGCTTCCCCGACAGGGCGGCGGCGCTGGCCTCGTCGATCAACGAGAGACCCTCTTGCCATTCCCCTCTTTGAATCAGAGCCGAGCCCTTGAAGCTCAGGGCGAGCGACTGAATGTCGGGGCTCTCGTACTTCCTGCCCAGCTCCAGCGCCTGGTCGGCGTAGGTGATGGCATCGTCCAGATCGCCCCGCGCGAACAACGCCACCGCTGCCTGGAGGACCTTCAGCCAACCGTGCACCGCCGACTGGGCCTCCTGCTCGAGCAGGCGCTCCGACCGGGCCATCCAGCCGCCGGCAATGGAGACGGCCAGTCGCCGGAGGGCCAGGTAGGCCAGGCGCAGCCCGACCAGGGCGGCCGCCGAAGGCTGCCCCCCCTCCAAGTAGCCGGCAAAGGCCCGCTCCCAGGCGTCGGTGGCATCGTCAGGACGGGCGGCCCACCAGGCCGCCTCGGCCATGAGCTCGAGGTCCCCAGGGGAGAGCTCGCCTTCCCGCTGGGCCTCCAGGAAGGCCTCCATGGCCTCGTTCCAGGCATGCCGCCGGATGGCTTCTCTGCCCGATACGAGCGTCTCGACCATGGCCTGAACCTTAGTTGGCGCGGCCAGTAGGAGCGGAAGGCAGCGACCCGCTGCCCGCCCACCGGCGTTCCCCGAGCTCCGATCTAATGTCAGGCCATGGCCCGGCTCAGTGACAGCGAACGGGCGAGGCTGCCGGACAGCGCCTTCGCCTACGTCGACTCTCGTGGCCGGCGGCGGCTGCCGATTCACGACGAGGCGCACGTGCGGAACGCCCTCGCCCGGTTCAACCAGGTACGTTTCGAGAACGAGGCGGCCCGAGAGCGGGCCCGCAAGCGGCTGCTCAACGCCGCCAAGAAGTACGGCATCGTGCCGGTCGGGTTCATCACCGGCCAGCTGCGGTCCGAGCGACGCCACGCCGCGGCCGGTCGCCTGGTGATCGAGCTGGGTCGGATCGGGGCCCCCGGTCAGCTCGAGCAGCAGTTGCGAAGCGCCCTGCGGGACCCCACCCTCACCGTCCTGCACTGGTCGGAGGCGGCCGGCTCGTACCTGGACGGCGCGGCCAAGCTGGTTCCCCTCCCTGCCGGTCAGGATCAGCGGGCGGTGACCTACCTCGAGCGCCACGGCCGGCCGATGACGGCCCTCGTGCACGACCCGGCCGTCCTCGACGATCCGGATCTCGCCGAGACCGTGCTGGCCGCCGTGCGGTTCGTGATCGAGAAGGAGAGCCTCCACGGCCAGATCCAGGCCCGCTCCGCCGATGCGGCGACCCTCCCTACCGGCTTCGTCACCCTCCTGTTGACCGACATCGAGGGCTCCACCGCGCTGCTCCGGCAACTGGGCGACGGCTACGGGGACCTGCTCAACGAGGTGCGGGGCATCGTCCGGCACGCCGTGCTGCAGGCCGGCGGCCGGGAGGTCGAAGTCCGCGCCGACGAGTCCTTCGCGGTCTTCGAGCGCGTGGTCGGGGCCATCGAGGCGGCCCTGGCCATCCAGCGCACGCTGGGCGCAAGGACTTGGCTCGACGATCTGGAGGTCAGGGTCCGGGCCGGGATCCACAGCGGCCCCATCACCCTGACCGAGACCGGGTATATCGGCCTCTCCGTCCACACGGCGGCCCGGGTCTGCTGGGCGGCCCATGGCGGCCAGATCGTCCTCTCCGGCGAGACCAGAGCCGCCCTGGAAGGGTCGGCTCCGGACGGCGTCCGGTTCCGCGATCTCGGTCGACATCGACTGCCCGGGCTGACCCAGGCCGAGTCGCTCTTCCAGGTCGAGGGGGAGGGACTCCTGGTCGAGTTCCCCCCGCTCCGAACAAGACCGGCCTCCTCCACCGCGCCGGGCCAGTAGCTCAGGTCGGGTCGGCCTGGGCAATAACGATCCGGGGGGAGCAAGTCGATGTGAGGTGCGACTGGCGGGTGTTCCGCCTCGAGGGCACCAAGGCCCATTACTGGTAGGGAGATCCGGCCCCGGCGACGTCAGTCGGGGACGATCGCCCCGACCACGAAGCTGATGATGCTCATGGCGATTGCCCCGAGAAGGGTGGCGGCGAAGCCAGTTGAGGTGAGGCCCAGGTTGAACACCGAGGGGCCCGACAGCCACACGACCAGTCCGAACATCAGGGCATTGACGACCAGGTAGAAGAGGCCCAAGGTGAGAAGGATGGCC
>JBOGFC010000243.1:0-2318 GCA_050742155.1 Acidimicrobiia bacterium | reverse complement strand
CCCCGGCGAGGATTGCCGCCCAGCCGCTCCCGGAACGTCGAGTAGCCCAGGAACACGTTGAGGCTCCTGACGACCTCGTCGATCTGTCCGTCCAGCCCTCGGACGTCCTCCAGCCCGACGTCGAGGTGCTCCGGGCGGATCAGGACATGGGGGGACCGGCCGCTGCCGAGCGGGAGGAGCAGGACCAGCATGAGGACGCCGATCAGGAGGAACGCCGGCAGCCACATCACCCAGCCGTCGGGGAGGCCGGGCGGTCCCAGCGGGTCCCCCGTGGCGATCCGGTACCACAGGAACGCGTCGATCCCGCCGAGGATCAGGGCCAGCCGGAGGAGGCGGCGACGGCGGGTTCGCTCCCGGATGCGGGACACGTCCGCCAGGCCGGCCTTGATCAGCTTGGACCGGCCGAGGACCGCGGCCACGGAGCTGTCGGTCGCTGGCTCCCGGCCGTCGGCCGGATCCCGGTGCGGCTCCATCTGCCTCCCGTGAACGACGTCGCCCGACCGCGGCGCGATCGGGCAACCGGTTCCGCTATTCGACACCAAGGGGACGATCCTGCCACCCTCGGCCCGACGTATGCGGGCTACGGTATCGTGCTTACCCCGATCGCGCCAGTCCCGACGAAGGAGTGGATGCGTTCCCCCCACCGCAGCTTCCGAGGAACCGAAGGAAGGGGCACGTAGGCTCACCTTGACCTGAGACCAACAGGGAGGTGAGACCACGTGCCCGAGGTGAGTGTAGTGGTGGAGCTGCGGGTCGAGGTGGAGGAGAACCTCGACCCCACCGAGCTCGAGAGGAAGATCGCCAGCGAGGGGAGGAGAGCGGCCCGGGAGCTGTACCTGGAGGCCCTCCGGGCGGTCGACGAGCAGGCGGTCGCGGCCTCCGGGGGCGCCAGGCAGCGCACCGAGGAGCGGTGGCTGGCCACCACGGTGGGCCGGATGCGGATCTGGCGGTACCGGGTGAAGGCCTCCGAGGGGAGCTACTGCCCCCTCGACCGAGCTCTGGGGCTCGACGCCAAGGAGGCCTCCCCGGCTCTGCGCGAGACGATCTGCGACCTCTCCCTCCGCCTGCCGTACCGCCAGGCCGCCGAGGCGGCCTCGCGCATCACCGGGGAGCGGCTGTCCCACCTGTCGTGCTGGAGGATCCTGCTGGCCGAGGGAGCGCGGGTCCGGGCGGAGGATGGCCGGCTGGTCTCGTCGGTGTTCGAGCTCGGGGAGGCCCCGCCCGAGGACACGCCCTCCCCAGAGCTGGTGGTGGTGGAGGCCGATGGCACCTTCCTCAGGGCCCAGCGGGAGGTCGGTGACCGGTTCGAGGTCAAGACCGGGGTGCTCTACACCGGCAAGGCCCCGGCGGGTGGCCGCCGCCACCGGAGGTGGAGGCTCCTCGACAAGGGGTGCTACGCCACCACCGCTGATGCCGACGCTTTCGGCAAAGGCCTGGCGGCCTCGGGGTTCCACTGGGTCGGCCTCCACAAGGCCCGGTGGGTCCTGGCCTGCCACGACGGCCTCGATGAGTTCGGAGAGACGTTCCGGGGGTACTTCCCCGGTGCCGTCCACCAGGTCGACCACTTCCACGTCTCCGAGCGGGCCTGGTGGGTCTCCGGCGGTGACCGACGCCTTCACGATCGGCTCCTCCGCCGCGCGTTCTCCGACCCGGCGGGTCTCGCCCGCACCCTGCGGCGTGGCTCGTGGAAGGCCATCCCCGCCGAGGCGGCGGTGGAGCTGGCCGACTACCTCGAGGGCGTGGCACCGCACCTGCACGGCATCCGCCGGCTGCCGCGGCACCTTCGGAGGGGCCGGATGAGGATCGTCGGAACCGGCGTCGTGGAGAAGCACCAGGACCTGCTGGTGGGCCGGCGCATGAAGCACCGTGGGATGCGCTGGACCCGCCACGGGGCGGATGCTCAGCTCGCCCTCCAAGCGCGGCGGTTCTGCGACCGCTGGCCTACGAGTTGGGGGGTGATCGACAGGTAGGATCGGAGCGTCGAGGCGGCCGAGGTCACACGGGCCTCGCCGCCATCCCCTCGGCTGACCGAGGGGCAAGGCGTCAGGGTGAGTCATCGCTCGGTTCCTGACGAACGACTGCGGAAGTTGGAACGCTAAGTCTGCTGCCGCCGGGATCAATAGGGCGGGGTGGATGTTCACCGACGGCAGAGGCGAGCCCATCCACCCCACGCCATCTCGGAGACCTTCCAGCGCATCGCCCGGCGTCCCCGTCATCCGGCTGCACGACCTGCGCCATACCACGGCACTCTTCTCATCGCCGCCGGCGTCCTGGTCAAAATTTGGTCAGGGAAGGGCTCGGCCAGGCCACGCCTGCCT
>JBOGFC010000242.1:0-15740 GCA_050742155.1 Acidimicrobiia bacterium | reverse complement strand
CGGGCCTTTTAGGCGGGCCCCGCTCACCACTACCATCCGCGGCCTTGTCCCTCGTCGATGCCCGCCGGGTCACCAAGACGTACCACGCCGGGTCCGTGGCGGTCCCGGCCCTGGTCGACGTGGACCTGGCGGTGGAGCGGGGAGAGATGGCGGCGGTGGTGGGTCCCTCCGGCTCCGGCAAGACCACCCTCCTCAACTGTCTGTCCGGGCTGGACGAGATCGACTCCGGTGAGGTGTGGATCGCCGGGGAGGAGATCCATTCCATGTCCGACCGGCGGCGCACCGCCTACCGAGGGAAGTCGATGGGGTTCATCTTCCAGGCCTACAACCTCATCCCGGTCTTCTCGGCGCTGGAGAACGTCGAGCTGCCGCTACTCCTGAACGGGGCCTTGCCTCGGGAGGCGCGGGATCGGGCGGCCGCCACCCTTGCCCGAGTAGGCCTCGGCCGACGCTTCACTCACCGTCCGGGCGAGCTTTCGGGCGGGGAGCAGCAGCGGGTGGCCATCGCCCGCGCCCTGGCCGGTGATCCCGTGATCGTGTGGGCCGACGAACCGACCGGCAACCTCGATACGGAGAATGCTCAGACCGTCATGGACCTGCTGGGCGAGCTCAACGCCGACGGCCTGACCATCGTGCTGGTCACCCACAACCTCACCATCAGCTCCCGGGCCGGGAGGCTGGTGACCATGCGCGATGGGCGGATCGTGGAAGAGACCTGATGAGCCCGCAGGCACTCGCTCCCCTCGTGGTCGTGGCCGGCCTGGCGGGGCTGGCGGTGGCAGGGATGGCCTGGCGGCGGCCATTGCTACGGCGGCTGGCGATCCGGGCGGCCGGACGCCGTCCCACCGAGACGGCGCTGGTGGTGCTGGGGTCGCTGCTGGGGACGGCCATCATCACGGGCTCGTTCATCGTCGGCGACACGCTCGATGCTTCCATTCGGGCCAGTGCCTGGACCCAGCTGGGGCCGGTCGACGAGGTCGTCACCGCCTTCGGAACCCAGTCGCTACCCGTCTTGGAGGAGCTGCTCGCTGATCTCCCCGATCAAGCGGAGGTGGACGGCGTGCTGTTCGGGCTGCGGGCCTCGGCCACGGTGGCCGCCCGGCTCGACCAGGAGGAGCCGGCCGCCCAACCTAACGTGACGCTCCTCGAGCTCGCCTTCGACCGGGCCCGGGACTTCGGAGGCGACCGGAGCGCCACCGGCCTGGGCGACACTCCCACCCCGGAAGCGCATGCGCTGGCCATCAGCCGGGATCTGGCCGAGGAGCTCCAGGTCGAGGTGGGGGACCGGGTGACCCTCTTCGCCTACGGGTCCGAACAGGAGCTGGTCGTGTCGGCGGTGCTCCCCCGGGTGGGGGTAGCCGGCTTTTCCACCGCCCAGAGCTCGCAGAGCTATAACGCCTTCCCGGCGCCGGGAACGGTGGCCGGCCTGCTGGCCCGAGCCCCGGCCGACCTGCCGGCCGCTCCGCCGGTGGCGCTGGGTCTGGTCTCCAACCGGGGAGGGGTCATCGAGGGCGCCGACCACACCGAGGCGGTGGTCCGGCTGATCGAGGAGCGCATCGCGGCGGTCGAGGGTGTCGAGGTGGACGAGACCAAGGAGCGCCTGTTGGAGGTGGCCGGAGAGGTGGGGGACACCTTCTCGACCCTCTTCCTCTCCATCGGGGCGTTCGCGGTGATCGCCGGGATCCTCCTCCTCGTCAACATCTTCGTCATGCTGGCCGAGGAACGGAAGCGCGAGCTGGGCATGATGCGGGCGGTGGGCATGCGGCGGGCCCAGATGGTGCGGGCCTTCACCATCGAGGGCGCCATGTACGGGCTGGTGGCTTCCCTGGCGGGGGCGCTGATCGGCATCGGCGTGGGAGCGGCGGTGGTCCGGGTCGCAGGGGGTATCTTCGGCCGGGCCGGCGACTTCTCCCTGGAGCTTCGCACCACGGTGACCTTGGCCAGCCTGGCGGGGGGATTCCTGGTCGGCTTTCTCATCTCGCTGGCCACGGTGGTGGGCACCAGCCTGCGCATCAGCCGGGTCAACATCATCCGGGCCATCCGCGACCTGCCGGAGCCGCCCTCGCTCCGGCCGCGGCTGCGCACCCTGCTCCTCGGTTTGGCGGCGACCGTGGCCGGGCTGGCCTGGCTGGTGCTGGCTCTGGCGGTCGAGGACCCGTACGGGGCCTTGGCCGCTCCCGGCCTGCTGGGTGTCGGGATCGGGCTCGTGGCCGGTCGGCTCCTGCCCCGCCGGCTGGTGGTGACGGCGGTGGGGCTGGCCCTGGTCGGATGGGGGGTGTTCGCCGACTCGGTGGTCCCCCAGGTCTTCCAGTCGGCCGACACCCCGGTCTTCGTGGTGCAGGGACTGCTGCTCACCTTCGCGGCGGTGGCGGTGGCCTCGCAGAACCAGGAGCTGGTGGGGCGGCTGGCCGGGGAAGCCCGGCGCCTCTGGGTGCGGATCGGGCTGGCCTACCCGGTGGCCCGGCGCTTCCGTACCTCGATGACTCTGGGCATGTTCGCCCTGGTGATCTTCACCCTCACCACGATCTCGATCTTCTCGAACATCTTCGGTCGTCAGGTGGCCGGGCTCACCGCCGATGAGGCGGGCGGGTACCAGATCCTGGTCCGCAGCTCGCCCACCAGCCCCCTCCCGGTCGAGCTGCTCGGGCAGGCGGAGGGCGTCGAGCATGCCGCCGCCCTCCGTTATGCGGCCTTCAGCGTGGAGTTCAGGCCGGAGGGGCGGGAGGAGTTCGATTTCTGGGCCCTCTCCGGCTTCGACCGATCCTTCCTGGAGGGAGGCCCGCCCGAGCTGGGGGAGTGGCTGCCGGAATACCCGGATCAAGAGAGCGTGTGGCAGGCGGTGCTCGGTGACCCGGCCCTCATGATCGTCGACGCCTTCTTCCTCCAGACCGGGGGTGGGCCGGCCACCGAGCAGACCGAGGTAGGCGACACAGTGGCGGTGCGCGACCCCCTCACCGGCGTGGAGGTGGAGCGAAGGGTGGTGGCCCAGAGCATCGGGGGCTTCGCCTTCTCGGGCGCCTTCGCCTCGGCCGAGAGCGTGGAGGCGGTGCTCGGCGAGAGGGCGGTCCCCAACCGTGCCTACGTGGCCGTCTCCCCGGGTGCGGGGGCCGACGAGGTGGCGGCCGGGCTGGAGGCCGACTACCTGCGCTTCGGAGTGCGGGCCGACACCTTTCGGAGCATCGTGGCCGACAACCAGCAGGCCAACCTGCAGTTCTTCCGCCTCATGCAGGGCTACCTGGCTCTCGGGCTGCTGGTGGGGATCGCCGGGCTGGCGGTGATCATGGTGCGGGCCCTGAGGGAGCGACGGCGCCAGATCGGCGTGCTGCGCAGCCTGGGGTTCCAGCCCGAGCACGTGCGCCGCTCGTTCCTGCTCGAGTCGGGATTCGTGGCCGCCCAGGGGATCCTGATTGGAGTCGTGCTGGCGGTGATCACCGCCTACCAGCTGGTGGCCAATGCGGAGATCTTCGGGAACATCGAGGTGGACTTCGTGATCCCCTGGGTGGAGCTGGCGATCCTCCTGGGGCTCACCTTCCTGGCGTCGGTGGCGGCTACCGGCTGGCCGGCCCAGCAGGCCAGCCGGGTGCGTCCGGCGGTGGCCCTGCGAGTGGAGGACTGAGCCAGACCCGTTTTGGCGCGCAATCTTCGGGCCATGGGCCGATATTTGCGCGCCGTAAGCAAGAGGCGGCAGGTGGTTCGATCGCAATCCGGGGAACCATCGCGGGCTTCCGAGCGTCTCCGCGGTCGGGATCTAGGGTAGGTGGCGGTGATCGGCTTTCTGGTGCGCCGGGCGTCCTGGGGACTGGTGACGTTGCTCCTCTTCGTCACGCTCGTGTTCTTCCTGGTGAACACGGCCATTCCCTACGACTACGCCAGCCAGTTCCGCCAGGCCTCGGGAGCAGTCCGCGAGGAGCTGGGCCTCGACCGGCCCCTCTGGGTGCAGTACCTCGACTACATGGGCGGGCTGGTGCGCGGCGACCTGGGCGACTCTTTCGGCGGGGGGACGGTGACCGGCATCATTTGGAGCAATGTGCCCACCACGCTGCTCATCTTCGCCATCGGCGCCATCCTGGCCTACTTGCTGGGCTCCTGGCTGGGGCGGCTGGTGGCCTGGCATCGCAACCGGGTGGTGAAGGGCTCGACCACCACCCTGGGGGTGCTGGCCTACACGGCATTCCCACCGTGGCTGGTCTTCCTGCTGGTCTACTTCCTCACCCAACCCCTCTACGACACGCGCCTGGCGATCGGGCTTCCCTCCGACAGCCTGGAGGTGTGGCGAGACAACCCGCTCGCCCGCGAGAAGGTGCTCCTGGCCACGGCGGTCAGCCTGCTGGTGGCGCTGGTGGGGGCGGTGGTCTTGCGGAGCTACGCCTTCCGGAGGGGACGGCGCGGGCTGGCCGGGCTGGCCGTGCCGCTCATGCTCGCCCTGGCGGTAGGGAGCTGGCACCTGCTCGGGTTCGGCACCGAGGCGCTCGACCTCATGTTCCGGGGGGCGGAGGGGGTCAACGTCGGCCAAGGCAGCCCGCTGCTGGCCATCCTCGCCTTCGTCCTGCTGGCCTTCGGGGAGGTCATGTTCATCATCCGCACCGGCATCGCCGGTGAGGTACCGGAGGACTACGTGTTCACCGCCCGGGCCAAGGGGGTGCCGGAGCGGGCGGTGCGGGACCGCCACGTGGCCCGCAATGCCCTCCTTCCCGCCCTGAGCCGGTTCGTGACCGGCCTGCCCTACGTGCTGACCGGCCTGATCATCATCGAGCGGGAGCTGCAGCTGGGCGGGTTGAGCTCGGTGCTCTTTCGAGCCCTGGAGGTCGTGGACGTGCCGCTCATCACGGGGACCCTGGTGGTGATCGGGGTGATCGCCCTCGGGTTCCGCCTGGTGCTGGAGTTCGTGCAGGCCGCCCTCGACCCCCGCATCCGTTACTCCGGGGAGGTGCGATGACCGGTCCTCGTTGGCGACACCACCTGGAGACGGTGCGGGGCCTCCTGCGCAACCGGGCCGCCTTAGCGGGCGTGGCCCTCCTCCTGGGCTTCGTCGGCCTGGCGGTCGCCCACCCGGTCCTGCTCGGCACCGTGTGGGCCGACCAGCCCGGGGTCTACCACCCGGAGTACGGCTACGACCTGAGAGGCCGTCACCCGTCCGGTCCCTCGGGTCAGCACCTGCTCGGCACCGACCCGCTGGGCCGAGACGTCCTCAGCCTGGTCAGCTACGGGACCGGCCACACCTTGGCGCTGGCGATCACCGCCGCCCTGACGGTGGGGCTGGCGGGCACCGCCGCCGGGGCGGTCGGGGCCTACTGGCGAGGGCCGGTCGACGCGGCCTTCAGCCACCTGTCCGATGCCCTGCTGCTCTTCCCCGCCCCCATCGCCATGATCATCCTCGGGTTCGTCCGTCCCGACATGAGTCCTTACCTGTTCGGCCTCCTCTATGGGCTTCTCTACGGGTTGGGGGCCGGGGCAGTGGTCATCCGCTCCCATGCCCTGACCGTGATGGAGAAGCCCTTCGTCTCGGCGGCCCGGGTCGCCGGGGGCGGTCCCTGGCGGATCATCCGGGTCCACCTGCTGCCCCACCTGCTCCCACTGGCGGCCATCCAGATGATGCTGGCCGTCACCGGAGCCGTGGTGGTGGAGGGCTTCGTGGAGTTTCTCCATCCCGGCGAGGCCCGCATCGGCTACGGGTTCTTGCTCTACAACGGGCTCACCTTCCAGAGTGCTCTGATGACCGGGCCGGCCTGGAGCACCTTGCTGGCCGGCGCCCTGGCCATCTCGTTCCTCTGCGCAGCCTTCTACCTGATCAGCGTGGGCCTGCGTCAGGTGGTCGACCCCACCCTCAAGCGGGACTGGCTGCGGGCGCCGACGGTGAGCGTCGAGGGATAGCGGTCGTCCGGCCATACGGTCGTCCGGCCATACAGTCGTCCGGCCATTCTCGAGGCAGTTTTGTACCGTTTCGGTACAGCCAAGCCTTAGGTTCGCACACTATGTCGACCTACATCGAGGAGCGGCCGGCCCGGGCGACCACCTCTCGGGACACGCTGGCCAAGCTGGCGGCGGCCACGCCCGAGACCCGGGATCGCTACGTCGACTTCCTGCGGGCGTTCTCGATCGGGGTGGTGGTGGTCGGGCACTGGCTGATCGCGGTGATCACCTGGCGGGGCGGGGATATCCGTGGCGAGAACGCCCTCGACTTGGTGCCGCTGCTCTGGCTGGCCACCTGGGTGTTCCAGGTGATGCCGATCTTCTTCTTCGTGGGGGGCTTCTCCAACCTGGTCAGCCTCGAGTCGGTCCTGCGGCGGGGCGGAGGCGCCGGTACCTTCCGCCGCGGTCGCCTCAACCGGCTGATGCGGCCCACCGCCGTCTTCATCGGGGCCTGGGTGCTGATTGCTCTCTCCTTCGAGTACCTCCCCGGCGCCCCTCCCAACGTCCGGCCCCTGGCCATCCTGCTGGCGGTTGGGCCGCTCTGGTTCCTGGGGGTTTACACGTTGATGGTGCTCCTCACCCCCCAGATGGTCCGGCTGCACACCCGCTACCGATTGGGGGCCGTGGCCGGCCTGGCCGGGCTGGCGGTGGCGGTGGACGTCTTCCGAGTCGGGTTCGGCCAGGCCCTGCTCGGGTTGGCCAACATCCTCTTCGTATGGCTCTTCGTCCATCAGCTGGGGTTCTTCTATGCCGACGGAACCTTCGACCGGCGGCCCCGGCGGCTCTTTTGGGTGATGGCCGCCGTCGGCCTGGCCGGCCTGGTCCTGCTCACCTCGATCGGCATCTACCCGGGGAGCATGGTGGGCCGGCCGAGTGACCAGGTCTCCAACATGAACCCGCCCACCATCCCCATCATGGCGCTGGCCGTCTGGCAGGTGGGGCTGGCCATGCTGCTACGAGGCCCGGTCACCCGGTGGCTCCAGGGCGCCCGGGTGTGGCAGGTGGTGATCGGGGCGAACGCCATCGTCATGACGATGTTCCTCTGGCATCTGACCGCCATGCTGCTCACCGTGCTGATCCTCTATCCGGCCGGGTTTCCCCAGCCCGAGCCGGCCGGTTGGCAGTGGTGGCTGCTGCGCCCGGTGTGGATCGGGGCGCTGGCCGTCATCCTGGCCTTCTTCGTCTCGGTCTTCGGGCGCTTCGAGCGGCCCCGGCTGCGCGCCCCGGCCGACCGATACTGGAACTTCCAGGACTTCTACACGCTGTGATCTTCGTCTTGGGGCTGGCCGGGTTGCTCATCGCCTACAACGCCCTCCTCAACGCCCTGTCGCTCCAGGAGCGGCGTCTCTACCTGCCGGTCAACCTGGCCGGGGCGGCCGTCTTGGTGCTGATCGGGCGGGCCCGAGGCCTCTCCTGGGAAGCGCTGGGCCTGGGCGCCGGGGGGATCGGGCTCGGGCTTGCGCTGGGGGGGGTGATCGCGGTGCTGATCGCCGGCGGGCTGGCGATGGCCTGGGCGGTCCCCGGCCTGCACGGCCTTCTGCACGACCGGCGGATGGCCCAGGTCGATGCCCGGGAATTGGCCTACCGCGCCCTGCTTCGCATCCCCCTCGGCACCGCCCTGGCAGAGGAGGTGGCCTTCCGCGGGGTGCTCTTCGGGGTGTGGGCGGCCCATCAACCGGAGGCGACCGCCCTGGCCGGCTCCAGCCTGGCCTTCGGGCTCTGGCACATCGTTCCCACCCTCACGCTGCTCCGGGTCAACCGGATCGGCCGGACCACCGAGCACCGGGTGGTGGGGGTGGCCATCGGCGTGGCGGCCACCACTCTGGCCGGGGCGGGCCTCGGCTACTTGCGGATCCTCACCGGCGGGATCGTCGGGCCGGTGGTGGTGCACGCCTCGGTCAACTCCCTCGGGGCGGTGGCCGCCTTCATCGTCCAGACAAGGGAGCGGTTGAGCTCACGGCATCCTCGAGGTCCTCGAGGGGCCACTCCCGGACGGCGTCGTGGACGCCCGACAAGATGAGGCGGGCCGCCAGCAGAAACCCGAGCAGGGACCCCATCGCCGCCACCCTTCCCAGGCCGAGGCCGTCCACAGTCAGTGCCCACACCAGCGGTCCGAAGATGGTGGCGAAGCGTCCCACGGTGGCGTACAGGCCGTAGAACTCCCCCAGGAAGCGGGGCGGGGAGATGCGGGCCATGTATACCCGGTCCGAGGCGCCCGTCGCCCCTAGGGCGAAGCCCCCCAGCGCCCCGACCGCCCAGGCGAGCGGCTGGGCCTGGGACAGGGCGGCCGTCATCCCGACCGCCAGAGCGACCATCCAGAGGTAGAGGGCGCCGTGCAGGGTACGGCGCGGCCCGATCCGGTCGCTGAGCCGACCGGCCCCCACCCCGCCCGCCACCGCGGCGCCGATGGCCAGCGGCAAGAGCACCTCCACCTGGCCGGTGGTGAACCCGATCTCCTCGACCGCAAAGACGGCCAGGAAGAGGATGACGGTGTTGATGGCGTCGGTGTAGAGGAAGCGTCCCACCAGGAAGCGGGTGGTCCCCGGGTAGCGGCGAGCCTTGCGCCAGGAACGGACCACCTGGGTGAGGGCACGGCCGGCGGTGGGGGGGTCCCCCTGGTGGCGCGGTCGGGGACGCTCGCGGATCAGCAGGAAGGCTGGCAGGGCGAACACGAGGAAGAGGACGGCGATGGTCTTGAACACCGTCGGGAACCCGAAGGCATCCCGGGCCAGCGATCCGGTGCCCACCGCCACGAACGATCCCACGTAGCCGGCGCCGACTCCCAGCCCGGAGATCCATCCCCGGTTGTCGGCCCGGCTGACGTCGGGAAGGAGCGAGTCGTAGATCACCGAGCCGAGGTGGAAGCCCACCAAGGCCAGGCCGAAGAGGAGCAGCGACGGAAGCACCTCCACCTGGGCCAGCAGGAAGGTGGCCGCCACCGCCAGGAAGGTGGTACGGCGCAGATAGGGAAGACGGAGGCCGAAGAAGTCGCTGCGGGCGCCGATCCAGGGAGAGGCGACGATGACCACCGCCATGGCGGCGGCGGTGGTCAGGCCGATGGCCGAGTCCGGCCAGCCCTGCTCGCTCACCACCCAGAGGGGGAAGTAGAGACCTCCCACCCCGAGGGCGAAGATGGTGTTGGCCAGGTCGTAGAGCACCCAGCCCAGGATGGCGGATCGCGCGATTGCTCCCCCTCCCTGCAGGAGGGGGTCGGAGGGAGGGTTCCTCACACGCTCACTGCCACGCCGATCAGCTCCTCCCGGCCCAGCAGGCCGGCGGTGGCCTGGATGGCCCGCTCCGACTCGCCCAGCGGGAACTCGTGAGAGACCAGGTGGTCGAGACGCGGGTCGCTCTCCAACTGGCGGACCGCCCAGTGGTACCCGGCCGAGCTGGCCCCGAAGGCGCCCCGGATGGTGATCTCTTTGAGGACGATCGAGTCGGAGAGCAGGCCGTGCAAGGCGTTGGTCCCTTTGGTGGAGGCGAGGATCACCCGCCCGCCGGGACGGACCAAGTCGAGGGCCAGGTGGACGGCCTCCGGGTCGTCGCTGGTGGCGTCCACCACCACATCGGGGCGGGCGCCCAGGCTGTTGGCCACCGCCGAAGGGACGTCCTCGGTCTGCACGTCCACCACCATGTCGGCCCCCAGCTCCTTGGCCAGTCGCAGCCGGTCCTCGTCATGGGTGAGTCCGGTGATGCCCACCCAGCCGGCTCCGGCCTGCTTGGCGGCCAGCATGGCCCCCATCCCGCGCGGTCCCGGCCCGAGGATGAGGACCGACTCACCGGCCTCCAGGCCCGGCATCTCCACCGCCCAGGTGAACCCCACGGCCAGCGGGTGGGCGAAGGTGGCCACCACCGCCGGGAGGTCGTCGTGGATGGCATGCAGGCGAGCACCGGGATCCAGGTAGAGGAGCTCGGCCAGGCCCCCCCAGAACCCCGGGCTCTCGGTGGAGGGGAGAACCCCGTAGGCATTGATGGGGCGGCGGAAGCTGCACGAGTGCAGCCGACCCGTACAGCGGCGGCAGGCCCCGCACCGGATCGAGCTCTCCACCACCACCCGGGTTCCCACCGGGAAGTCCCAGGATCCATCGAACACCTCCGCCACCCGGCCGACCACCTCGTGGCCGGGGATGAGGGGGTAGCGCAGCATGGGCTGACCGCCCGCCCACGCCTGCACCTCGATGCCCGACAGCCCGGTGGCTTCGACCGCCAGCCAGCCTCCCTGCGTCACCTCCGGCACCCGCAGCTCGGTGGGAGCCATACGGCGGGGCTCCACCAGCAGCATGGCCCGGGCGGCGTTGGCGGTCACCTGGGCACACTCCACGGCATGGGCGGAGTGTAAACCCAACCCGGTCAGCCCAGGCGCAGGTCGATGATGCCGGGCCCGGGTCGGAAGACGGACCGGCTGAGGGGCGAGAGCCGGGCCAGCGGATGGACCACCGGCACCACCCGCCGGCCCCGCACCGAGGCGGCCAGGGCGGTGTCGGCCGACCGCTCGGAGGTCCAGATGGTCCGGTCGGCACTCGCCACCGCCGCCACCAGCAGCGCCTCGGCTTCCTCGGGGGGCGCCACCTCCACGTGGCATCCGATGTACCCCAGGCCCCGGGCCACCGCTCGACGGTCGGTGTAGAGCTCGGCCCGTGACCCTCCCAGGTGGGCGGCGGCCTCCAGCACGTTGAGGACCTCGGCGGCCAGGGCGGTGACCCCCAGGCTGGCGTGGTGGGAGACGGCCAGGCCCAGCTCGGCGGTCCAGGTGCGATCGGCCAGCCCGGCCAACACTCGGCGCAGGCCGTCGGCCGCTTGACGGGGGTCGGGGGAGAGGGCCGACTCGGTCACGGCCAGCAGCAAGGGGCTGTCGGGGCGGGCTCGCCGCAGCATCTGGGCGGCCCCCAGGCCGTGGCGGTCCCAATCGTCCTCGGTGAGGGCCACCAGCCCTTCGGTGGCCAGGCGAGCGGTGGTCACCGGATCGGACCATTCGTCCCGGGCCGCATCGCGCAGCGCCTCCAGCGGGTGCGGCATCAGACCACCTACTCCACCGAGGGGGTGATGTTCACGCCGCTCCCGATGTCCAAGCCGATCACCTCCTCTCTCCCAACCTATCGGTTCGGGGCGAGGCGTGCAGCAGGTGGTCAGGCGGCAGAGGCGCCCGGCCGGGCCACATACACCAGCAAGGGCCGCTCCTCCTTGGTGATCTCGAACTCCGTGGGACCGTCGAAGGTCTCGCCGTCCGCCGCCAATCGGAGGGGCCCCTGGTGAGAGCGCACCTTCACGGAGGTGGCCTCCCACTCCTCATACACCCGGGAGCGCCCTACCCGCCCGGTGAGCAAAGCCGGCAACAAGCCAGCCAACGTGTGCCGGGCATGGATGAGGCGCACGTCCAGGCGCCCGTCGTTGAGGCGCTTCCGCCGGCTCGGGGCGAACCCGCTCGGGTAGTAGCGGCAGTTGCCCACAAAGCTCATCCAGATCCGTCGCCTTCGGCCGTCGACCTCCACGTCGATGGGCGATGCCCTGCGTAGCACGTGTACAAAGCCGACCAACAGGGCTTGCCACTTCCCGATGACACCCTCCAGTCGCTCCCGAGCGTCCACCAGGCGGCTGTAGTGACCGAAGCTGGCGGTGTTGACGAACGGCCGTCCGGCCACCCGGCCGAGGTCAAGCTCCGCCATCGTCCCCTCCCGAAGGGCGTCCACCGCCTGCTCCAACGACTCGACAGCCAGGTCGCCGGCCAAGTGGTTGAGCGTGCCCACCGGCACCACCAGCAGCGGCTTCCCGCCCCGGTGTGCCACGCCCGCTGCCGCGCTCACCGTCCCATCGCCACCGGCCACCCCCAGCACGACCGCCCGATCGGCAGCCTCCTCGAGGGCTTCCTGCAGCCGCTCGGGCTCCACCTCGATCACCTCCGCCCCCGGTAACTTTTCGCGGAGGCTCTCGCCGGGGGAAGAGAGCATTGCGCCGGACTCGGCGTTCACCACCACTACCAGCCCCGTTCCGTCCGGTAACGGCTGGGCCACCCGAGGGAAAAGAGTGGGCCGCATGGCGGCCGGACAGCGGGGGGCGATCGGCCACCAGTGCCGGCTGGCCAGGGCGAAGGTGGTGCCTGCTGCCGCCCCGGCCACCACGTCGGAGGGGTAGTGGACGCCGGTGTAGACGCGCGAGAAGGCCACCCCCGTAGCCAGGGCGGCAAGGGGAGCGATCAGCCAGGGAAGCTCCTGGGAGGCTCCCACCGCGAAGGCGAAGGCGGAAGCGGCGTGGCCGGACGGGAAGGATGAGGATGCGGGTAGCTGCAGCAGCCGCCGTCCTTGTGGCACGAGGTCGATCTCGGGACGACGCCGGCCGGCCAGCCACTTGGCCGGCAGGTTGACGAAGGCGGAGGTGGCGCCGACCGAGAGGAGCCCCCGCAAAGCAGCACGCCGTCCGAACCGCCCCCCGAAGACGGCCAGGACCAGCGCGATCAGCATCCACAGCCTGGACCGGTTGGCGGCGTCGCTCAGCGGCCGCATGGTCGGACCGAGGACCGGCAGGTTGGCGCGGGCCACCCTCCGGAACAGTGCCAGGTCGGCACGCCGAAGGCTGATGGGAAGAAATCGCCGGAGGCCCCTCCCGATCACGGCGTACCTTATGACGCCCTCCCGACGAACAACCGAGTTTCCAATCATCCTCTCATACCCTGGCCACACCCGATCAAACTTCGCGTGCTTGCGCAGGTTCGTCGCCTCCGTCAGCGGGCTGCCCACTCCTCTCCGTGCTCGAGCGACCAGGCGATCTGATCAACGGCCAAGCGGCTGTGGCGCCGGTCCCTCCCTCCACACCGGACAGGTCTTGACGTAGGGCATCGGTTACCCCTGGCCCGTTCCCTCTTCCTTCTTCTTGGCTTCTTCCTCTGTGGCTTCTTCGAACAGGAGCCAGCCCACGGTGCGGATGGGGGCGGTGGCCAGTCCCATCAGGCCGAGGCCCACCGCCTTGGGCAGCTTGCGGAGCCTGGGCCCGCCGATGAAGTCGCGCTGGACGAAGTAGAGCCACAGGACGATGGCGATCAGCGCCATGAGGCCCAGCACGCCGAAGTAGGCCCACCGCCAGCGCAGCTCGGGTACGTACTGGAAGTTCATCCCGTAGATACCGGCGATCAGGGAGAGCGGCAGCAGGATGGCCGTGAACACCGTGAGCACCTTCATCACCTCGTTGAGGCGCTCGGCCACCGATCCCCGGTACGTCTCGAGCACCGCACCAAGCAGGCTGCGGGCCGAGTCGAGAGACTCGACCAGCCGGTAGTGGTGATCGTAGGAATCGCCGAAGCGACGCCGGGCCGGGCTTCCGATCAGCGAGATTCCCTCCCGGCTGAGGGTGAGCAGCAGCTCCCGCTGCGGGCCGAGGACCCGGCGCAGCAGGATGACGTCCCGGCGCAGGGCCTGCACGGGCGGAATGACGTGGGGATCGGCCTGAATGGCCGCCTCCTCCAGCTCCTCGATGCGCTCTTCCAGCGAGTCGAGCAGCGGTAGGTAGCGGCGGCCGCCGGCCTCCGCCAGGCGGGCGACCATGCGATCGGGCCCGCCCTCCGCGAAGAC
The DNA here is from genome assembly GCA_050742155.1 of Acidimicrobiia bacterium. GTDB lineage: Bacteria > Actinomycetota > Acidimicrobiia > Spongiisociales > JALYHC01 > JBOGFC01. The sequence continues at coordinate 2,271 of JBOGFC010000242.1, read as the reverse complement.
CGGATTGTGCTGCGCGTTCTCTATTACCCACTCCAGGCCGGGGAGCTTGGTGTCGCGGAAGGTGACCAGGAACTCGTTGCCGACGAAGGCATCGAGCTCAGAGGTGTCGAGCCGCTGCCCGGCCTCGGCCAGCCCATGCAGGACGATGAGCAGATAGTCGCCGTACTCGTCCACCTTGGGGAACTGGCGTTGCTCGAAGACGTCCTCCAGCGCGATGCGGTCGAAGCCGAAGGCCCGACCGATCTCGGTCACCTCACCGGGAGAGGCCCCCTCGACGTCCAGCCAGATCCAGCCGCCCTGACGCCGCCGCTCCTCGAGCTCCTCGACCGGGCAGGCTCGGAGGGGTCCCTCCTCGGTGGGCTTGTGGAAGAGGCGCTGCACGACTCGATTATCCCAGTCGGGGCTGCTTCCGGGCGGGCTGCGATAGGCTCGGAACGACCGTCCGCCCAGGAGGCCCTCATGTTCGAACCCTACCGCAACGAGCCCTACTCCGACTTCTCCGATCCGGCCAACCGGGCGGCCTACCAAGCGGCGCTGCAAGAGGTAAGGGGGCGGTTGGGCACCACCTACCCGCTCATCTTCGGGGCCGACGAGGTGGAGACCCCCAAGGTCGAGGAGAGCGTCAACCCCTGCCGGCCAGCAGAGGTGGTGGGGATCACCGCCTATGCCGACCAGGACCTGGCCGAGCGGGCGCTCGAGACCGCCTGGGAGGCCTTCCCGGCCTGGGCGGCGCTGGCCGCCGAGGAGCGGGCCCGCCACCTCGTCAAGCTGGCCGAGGCCATGCGACGCCGCAAGTACGAGCTCTCCGCCTGGGAGACCCTGGAGGCCGCCAAGAACTGGACCGAGGCGGAGGCCGACGTGGCCGAGGCGATCGACTTCTGCGAGTACTACGCCCGCCAGGCCATCGAGCTGGCCGAGCCGCTCCCGACCCATCCCTACCCGGGGGAGGAGAATGAATCACACCTCATTCCCATGGGGGCCGGGGTGGTGATCCCACCCTGGAACTTTCCTCTGGCCATCCTGGTGGGAATGACGGCCGGCCCGGTGGCGGCCGGTAACACCGTTGTGCTGAAGCCGGCCTCCAACACCCCGGTGATCGGCGCCCAGTTCATGCAGGCCGTGCGGGAGGCGGGGTTCCCGCCGGGCGTCATCAACTACCTGCCCGGGCCGGGCGGCAAGGTGGGGGACTTCCTCGTCGACCATCCTCGCACCCGCTTCATCAACTTCACCGGGTCCAAGGAAGTCGGCCTGCGCATCGCCCGGCGCTCGGCTGTCGTCCAGCCGGAGCAAGCATGGCTCAAAAGGGCCTTCATGGAGATGGGCGGTAAGGACGCCATGGTGGTCGACGAGACCGCCGACCTGGAAGAGGCCGCCGAGGCGGCGGTGCGGAGCGCCTTCGGGTTCCAAGGTCAGAAGTGCTCGGCCTGCTCCCGGCTCATCCTGGTCGACCGGATCTACGAGGAGGTGTTGGACCGCGTCGTGGAGCGGACCTCCCAGCTGGCGGTGGGGCCGGCCGAGGAGAACCATGCAGTCAACGCGGTGATCTCGGCCGACCAACACCGCTCCATCCTGGCCGAGATCGACAAGGGCGAGGAGGAAGCCAAGCTGGTGCTGGGCGGGGATGCCGTCGATCGGGAGGGCGGCTACTACATCCAGCCCACCATCTTCGCCGACGTGCCTCCGGATGCCCGGTTGGCCCAGCACGAGATCTTCGGGCCGGTGCTGTCGGTGATCCGGGCGCGGGACTTCGACCAGGCGACCGAGATCTTCAACGACACCGAGTACGGGCTCACCGGAGGCCTCTTCAGCCGGGACCGCGCCCGCATCGAGCGAGCCCGCCGCGAGTTCCACTGCGGCAACCTGTACAGCAATCGCAAGATCACCGGTGCCCTGGTGGGGGTGCAGCCTTTCGGGGGCTTCAAGCTGTCGGGCTCCAACGCCAAGGCAGGCGGGCCCGGCTATCTGCGTCTTTTCATGGAGATGAAGACGGTGGCTGAGCGGTGGTGAGTTTTCCTTAGCGAGCAGGGTCGGGGGGAGCGACCACCGTCGAGCCGCCCAAACCCGCCACCCGGCCCTCTGGGCGCCGCCCGCCATGTCCTCCTCGAGCTGTCAGGCTGACGGAAAGAGGGACCCTACCCTGCGATGATGAGTGTGCCTCGGGTGTTGGTCCTCGCTTTGGTAACCACCGCATGCGTCGCTGGGGCCACGGCGCCCACCACCGGCGTGTCCTCGACTCTCCAGACCACCACTGTGGGTCGTTCGACCACGGTG
>JBOGFC010000241.1:0-6182 GCA_050742155.1 Acidimicrobiia bacterium | reverse complement strand
CCCCAACCCTCCCCTTGAGGGCGAGGGCGCCAGCCTCCCCAACCCTCCCCCCGAGGGGGAGGGTGCCAGCCTCCCCAACTCTCCTCCTGAGGGCGAGGGCGCCAGTCGCCCCAACCCTTCCCTTGAGGGCGAGGGTGCCAGCCTCCCCAACCCTCCTCCTGAGGGCGAGGGGGGATGAGGCGTCGTCGGCGAGACATCCCCCGGCCCTACGATCGGGACATCCTGGCGCTGGCGGTCCCCGCCCTCGGGGCGCTGGCCGCCGACCCGCTGGTGTCCCTCGTCGACACCGCTTTCGTGGGCCGCCTGGGCGCGGAAGCCCTCGGCGCCCTGGGGGTGAACAGCGCGGTGTTCGCGCTGGTGTTCTTCCTCTTCAACTTCCTCGCCTACGGCACGACCCCTCTGGTGGGACGGGCGGTGGGAGCGGGCCGCCCGGAGGCTGCCGGCCGCATCGTCACCCAGGCTCTGGCCCTGGCGGTGGCGATCGGTGTCGCCGTACTGGTGGTCCTGGAGCTCCTGACGGGGCCCATCCTGGCGATGATGGGGGCGGGGCCGGAGCTCCAGGCCCCGGCCGCCTCCTATCTGCGCATCCGGGCCCTGGCCGCCCCGGCGGTGCTGGTGGTGATGGTCGGGCACGGCGCCTTCCGGGGCTTCCAGGACACCCGCACGCCGCTGCTGGCGACCCTGGGGCTCAACCTGGTCAACCTGGTGCTGGACCCGGTCCTCATCTTCGGCCTGGGGTGGGGGATAGCCGGGGCCGCCTGGGCCACGGCGGTTGCCCAGTGGGCCGGAGCATTGTGGATCTTCATGCTGCTGGCCCGACTCACCCACTTGTCGTGGGCGGAGCTTCGCCTGCAGAGCCTGCTGCCATTCCTCCGGGTGGGCGGGGAGCTCACCGTCCGGACGCTGTCGCTACTGGGCACCCTGACCCTGGCCACGGCGGTGGCCGCCCGGGTGGGGACCGTGGCGGTGGCCGGGCACCAGGTGGCCGCTCAGCTCTGGACCTTCCTGGCCCTGGTCGTCGACGCGCTGGCCATCGCCGCCCAGGCGCTGGTGGCCCGCTACCTGGGTAGCGGGGAGCCCGAGGTGGCCCGCCAGGCGGCCGATCGCATGCTGCAGTGGGGGCTGCTGCTCGGCCTGGGCCTGGGGGTGACGTTCTGGCTGCTGCGCGGGGTGCTGGCCGGAGTCTTCACGGACGACCCCGAGGTGCAGGCGGCGGTGGCGGGGGTGCTCCCCTTCGTGGCCGTGATGCAGCCGATCAACGCGGCGGTGTTCGTCTGGGATGGGATATTCCTGGGGTCCGGCGAGTTCCGCTTCCTGGCCAAGGCCATGATCGCCTCGTCGGTGGCGGCCGCCGCCGTGCTCCTGTTGGTCCTCCCGCTCGGACTGGGTCTGGCGGGCGTCTGGTGGGGGATGGTCACGCTGATGGTGGTGCGGGGCATGACCCTGAGCCTCCGTTACCGGTCCTCTCGGGGGGTGCTCAGTCCGGGATGAGGGCGATCCCCTTGGTCTCGGGGAGGGTGAGCACCAGGGCGGAGGCCACCAGCACGCCGATACCGAGGAGGGTCATGGTGGCCGCCAGGCCGAGCCTGTCGATGAGGAGGAAGCCCAGTCCGAAGGAGAGCAGGCTGCCCAGGATGCCGGCGTTGCTCAGCCAGGCGGCGGCGGTGGCCCGCAGGGAGGTCGGGAACAGCTCGCTGCGATGGGTGGTGAAGGCGGGGATGAAGGCGCTCGAGCCGAAGCTGGCGATCACCACCGCCGGAGCCAGCAGCCAGCCGCTCCGCAGCCAGTAGAAGCCCAATCCCCCCACCAGGCCGGTGGCGAGGGCCATGACGGTGGTGGGGCGGCGGCCGACCAGGTCGGCCATCCGTCCTCCGGCGAACAGCCCGACGGCTCCCACCGCTCCGCCCCCGATGACCAGGAAGCGGGCCGTGGAGGCGCTCCAGCGGAGCTCGGTGATGAGCCGCTCCATGGTGAAACTGATGGCCGGCGAGGCATAGGCGCCCACCAACAGCGAGATGAGAGCCAGCTTCCAGAACCTCCCGGTGTGCGGGGCGCGGATGACCGCCCAGAGCCGTACCCGGGCCGGCCGGAAGACCGGGCTCTCCTTCAGTGCACGGGCCAGGAGCGGGTAGGCGACCAGACCCAGCGTGCCCAATGCGAACAGGGCCCGCCACCCCTCGGTCCCCCGGGCGGCCACCGGCAGGAGCAGCAGGGCGGTCCCTCCTCCCAGGCTGCCGGCCACCGCGTAGAAGGCCACCCCGTACGCACGGATCGACGGCTGGAGGACCTCGGCGAGGTAAACGGCCGCCAGGGCGGAGAGGGCGACGGTGGCGGCCCGCACCAGGCTCTGGGCCAGGGCGAAGCTGGCGGCCTCCGGCGCCAGGGCCGTGAGCCCGCTCCCCAGGCAGAGGAGCACGAGGGCGGCCAGGAAGGGCCGGCGGCGTCCTCTCAGGTCCCCATAGGCGGAGAAGATCACCGCCGCCAGCGATCCGATGCGGGTCACGCCCAGCACCAGGCTCATCTCGCCTTGCGAGATCTCGAGGCCGCGGCGGGCGAAGGGAAGGGTGGTGGTGAGGAGGCCGCCGCCGAAGCCCTGGATGACCCCGGTCACCGTCATGAGGGTGACGATCCGGCGGTCGACGGGGCGGAAGGTGCCCGGGGAGCGAAGCAGTCGGAGGGCTCGCACCGCTCAGGCGACCACCGACCCGGGCTCAACCGGACGATCCGGCCCGAGCAGGACGACCGCCCCGTCGTCGGCGAGGGCTCCCAAGACCAGCACCTCGGACCGGAAGCCCCCCACCCGCAGCGGTGGGAACCCGGTCACCGCCACCACCTGACGGCCCACCAAGTCGTCGGTCGTGTAGAGGTCGGTGAGCCGGGCGGAGGACTGAAGCCGGCCCAGATCCCCGAAGTCGATCCACAGACGAAGAGCCGGTTGGCGAGATCGGGGATGGGGCTCGGCCCGGGCCACCGTCCCTACTCTCACCCGGAGAGCTTGCCAGTCCTCGAAGGTGGGCACAGGCTGAGGCTAACCAAGGCCGGCCGCCGGATTACCGTTTGAGTGGTCGCCAGAGCTGGAGAGATTAGGTGTCCGAGGTCGGCATCCTCACGGCCTTCGTGTTCGGGGCGGTCTCGTTCGTCTCGCCCTGCGTGCTGCCGCTCATGCCCGGCTACCTGAGCCTCATGTCCGGCTACTCGGTGAGGCAGCTCCAGGCCGGGCAGGGCTCGGTTCGTCGCATGCTCGGGGTGACGCTGCTCTTCGTGGCCGGCTTCACGATGGTGTTCGTCTCCCTGGGCGCCGCCGCCACCGGGCTGGGGCAGCTCCTGCGCCGCAACCTCCCGGCCATCACCACCTTCGCCGGCTGGGTGGTGCTCCTGTTCGGGGTGCTGATGGTGGTGGCCGCCCTACGCACCTCCCTGTGGGGATCAACCCTCCTCAGGGAGCGAAGACTGGACGTGAGGCCCTCCCGCTTGGGGGGCTTCGCCCCGGCCGTGATGGGGCTGGCCTTCGGGTTCGCCTGGACGCCCTGTATCGGGCCGGTGCTGGCCGCCATCCTGGCGATCGCGGCGGTCCAGCAGTCGGTCGTCCAGGGAATGGCCCTTCTCCTCGCCTTCTCGCTGGGCCTGGCGGTCCCCTTCGTGGCCGCCGCGCTGGGCATGACCCGAGCCTTCCGGGCCGGCCTGGGACGCTACCTGCAGCCGATCCACGTGGCCTCGGGCGTGCTGCTGGCCGGCTTCGGCATCCTCATGATCACCGGCCGCACGGTGGTCATCGCCAGCTGGCTGCAGCGTCTCTTCACGTGGCTCGGCCTCGAGTGGCTGGCCTCGATCTGAGCCGCCCGACGTGAACCTGATCACGTCGACCACTACACTCCCGGCTCATGGAGTGGGCGATCGTGGTGGGCATCTTGGTACTGCTGGTCGTGGCGGGGATCGCCCTCTACAACCGGCTGGTGACACACCGCAACCGCACGGACAACGCCTGGTCGCAGGTAGACGTGCAGCTCAAGCGTCGTTATGACCTCATCCCCAACCTGGTGGAGACCGTCAAGGGGTATGCCGCTCACGAGCGGGAGACCTTCGAGCGGGTGATCCAGGCCCGCGGGGCGGCGCAGGCGGCGCGGACGGTCGATGAGCAGGCCCAGGCGGAGAACCTCCTCACCGGAGCGCTCCGCCAGCTGTTCGCGCTGGCCGAGGCCTACCCGCAACTGCGAGCCTCCGAGAACTTCGCCGAGCTCTCCGGGGAGCTGGCCGAGACGGAGGACCGGATCTCGGTTGCTCGCCAGATCTACAACGACACCGTCCTCACCTATAACAACTCGGTACAGACGGTTCCCGGCAGCCTCGTGGCGGGGCCCACCGGCTTTCGGCCGCGCGAGTATTTCGAAACCGAGGACGTGTCGGTCCCGAGGGTGGCCTTCTGATCCCACGGCTCCTGCTGGTGGTGCTGATGGCCGCCACCGTCACCCTGGGGGCACCCAGACCCGCCCTGGCCAAGTCCTTCGAGCTCCCCGAGGCCCGGGTGGTGGTCGAGGTGCAGCTGGACGGCTCTCTGCGGGTGACCGAGCACATCACCTTCGCCTTCGAGGGAAGCTTCCAGGGCGCCTACCGGGATATCCCGATGAAGACGGGCGAATCGGTGGTAGATGTGCGGGTGAGCGAGGGGGGCACGTCGTATCGCCCGGGAGCACCCACTGGACTCGGCTCGACCGGAGAGCCGGGCACCTTCGGCGTGGAGGACCTCGGCTCCACCATGCGGGCGGTGTGGCATTACCGGGCCACCGACGAGGTGCGGGTGTTCACCATCTCCTATGTGATGACCGGGGTGTCGCTGGCCTACGACGACGTGGTAGACGTCAACTTCCAGGTTTGGGGCCAGCACTGGGAGCAGTCGCTCGGCCGGCTGTCGGCCTCCGGCGTCCTCCCGGGTTCACCCAGCCCGGGGCAAGTGCATGTGTTCGGGCACCCGGCGGTGGTGAGCGGGAGGGTCGGGTTCGGGAGCGATGGGGTGTCGCCGGAGCTGGTCGCCTTCGGTGTGCCCCCCGGTCAGTTCGTGGAGCTGCGGGTGGTCTTTCCCAGGGAGTTGCTGACCTCCACGGCCGGGGCGATGGTGAGGCCCGGCCCCGGCTTGGAGACCATCATGGCGCAGGAGGCCGAGGAAGCGCGGCGGGCCGCCGAAGAGCTGGAGGCGGTACGCCGGCTGCGGGAGCGATGGCCCTGGTTCGTGCTCCTGGCTTTCCTACCGGCGCTGGCCGCCATGTTGTTCGTGTACTACCGGGCCGGCCGGGAGCCCCGGGTCGACTACGACCGCGAATACGAGCAAGGGCCCCCGACCGACCACCCCCCGGCGGTGGTGGGGGCGTTGATGGACCAGCGGATCCGGGTGGGCCCCGCCGAGTTCACCGCCACCCTGTTCGACCTGATCCGGCGGGGGGTGCTGACCGCCCGTCAAGTGTCCCTGGAGAGGAAGACGTGGGGGGGCCTCCGCACCGAGATGATCTCCGACCTCGAGATCGGCCCGGGGAAGGCGTCCGACCTGGCTGCTTATGAGGCTCCGGTCATGGCCATCCACCATCGGGTGCTGGACGGCGTCCCACGACCGCTCTCCGAGTTCCGCCACCTGATCCGGGAGGACGCGCAAGCCAACGCCACCAGCTACCGGGAATTCCAATCGAGGGTCCGCAAGGAGGTTCGTCGAGCCCGCCTCTTCGACCGTCGGCCTTGGGGCTGGGTGGTGGGGATCCTCCTCCTCTTGTTGGGGACCGTGCTGCTGTTCGGGATCCTGGGTGTGTCGACCTTCGACCGTCCGAATCCCGCTCTTGCCCGAGGAACCTTGTTCCTCATTCTGGCGGGCGCCGCCTTCGTCAATCTCCTCCTGTTCGGGATGTTCGCCCTACGGCGGACCGGTTGGGTGCGGAGGAGCAAGCAGGGCGCCTTGGTGGCGGCGCGCTGGCAAGCCTTCCGGCGCTACCTGCGGTACTTCAGCCGGCTCGAGGAGGCCCCGCCTGCCTCGCTGGCGCTCTGGGAGGAGTACCTGGTGTATGGGATCGCCTTGGGGGTGGCTGAGGACGTGCTGGAGGCAGCTCGGCTGCATGCACCCCCGGTGGTGGAGCAGAGCCATCTCTACTGGTATGGCAGTGACGGCTATGGGGGTGGATTGACGGGCAACGCCATCAACGGCA
>JBOGFC010000240.1:0-6807 GCA_050742155.1 Acidimicrobiia bacterium | reverse complement strand
GGCTCCCTCGCCGGCCGGGCCCTCACCCGGCGCACAGGCGCCGATCACCAGCGCCAGGAACGCCGCCCCGAGGACCCGCGTGCGGAGCTTGTTCCGCATGGGTATTCCCTTTCTTTAGGAGTCTCTTTCACGACCGAGACCGGCCGTACCATCCAAGAACCTACCGGGTTTCCGGGGTTATTCCCCTCAGACCGGATGAGCGGCCTGCACCACTTCCGGGGCCCGGCCTACCGGGCGCATCCCGCCCGGTAGGGCGAGTCGCTCTCCGAGCCCCAGGCCGGCGTCGGTGAGCAGGGCCAGGGCCGCTACCAGGATCGCTCCGGCAGACACCTCCACGAAATCCCGCTGGGCCAGCCCGTCGATGATGTAGCGGCCCAGCCCCCCCCAGGCCACCAGCGCCCCCAGCGGGGCGGTAGCCACCACCTGTACCGCCGCCACCCGCACCGCCGCGGCGATCACCGGCAGGGCGAGGGGGAGCTCGATCCCTTGCAGGATCTCCCTCTCTCGCATCCCCATCCCTCGGGCCGACTCCACCACCTCACCGGGGACCTCACGCACCCCCGTGTAAGAGTTGGTGAAGACGGGAGGGAGGGCCAAGAGGAAGAGAGCCACGAAGGTGGGCCAGAATCCCAGCCCTAGGCCCACCCGCAGCGTGAAGAGCAAAGCCAGCGCCAGGATGCCGAAGGACGGTATGGCCCGCCCGATGTTGACGACCGCCACCGCCACCACTCCTCCCCTCCGCACGTGCCCGAGCATCATGCCGGCCGGGGCGGCCAGGAGCACCGCCAGCAGCACCGCCAGTCCGGAGAGCTGCAAGTGCTCGTAGACGCGGTTGGGGATGCCGCCGGTCCCCCGCCAGTTGACCGGGTCGGCGAACCAGCGCAGGACGTCGAAGAGGAAGTCCATCAGGTTCTGGTCCTCGCCCAGGGGGTGAGCAGACGCTCGGCTCCCACGAAGACGAGATCGAAGGCCACCGCCAGGGCAACCGAGAGGAGCGTCCCCACCAGGATGGGGGTGGCGAAGAGGCGGCGTAGCCCGTCGAGGATGAACGCCCCGAGCCCCCCCAGGCCGATCAGGGCCGACACGGTGACCAGCCCCACGATCGTCACCGTGGCGATCCGCAACCCGGCGAGGATCACCGGCAGGGCCAGCGGCAGGTCGATCTCGAGGAAGGCCCTCCAGGGCCGGTAACCCATCGCACGGGCCGACTCCCGCACCGCCTCCGGTACCCCTTCCACCCCCACCACGATGTTCCGGACCAGGATGAGCAGGGTGTAGCTGACCAGGGCGATCTCGGCGTTGAGCACCGAGAGCCCCACGAAGGGGATCAGCAGTGTGAAGAGCGCGATGCTGGGGATGGTGTAGAGGATCCCGGCCACGCCGGTGATGACCGCGTAGGCCGGCCGGTAGCGGAGGGCGATCACCGCCAGCACCATGGAGATGAGGAACCCCACCCCCACCGCCAGGCCGGTCAGGTACAGGTGCTCGAGGAGCTGGACCCGGATGTCGCCGAGGTGATCGAGCACCCAGTCCCAGCGGACCAGCGGGTCCCCGGAGGCCTGGGCCACCAGTGCCCTCACAGGATCTCCTCTGAGATCTGCTCCACGGTGACCATCCCCACGAAGCGGTCGTCGTCGTACACCACCGCCACCCGGGTGCGGGAGTTCACCACCGCGTCGAGAGCCTCCCGGAGCGTGCTGGCCGGGCTCACCCGAACTCGGAACGGCCGGGCCCCGAGCTCGCCCACCGGGCGGTCGGGGTCGAGGTCCTTGGCCCACACCCACCCCAAGAGGCGGTGGTCGTCGGCCACCCCCACCCAGTCCACCCCATAGCGGCTCATCGCCTTCTCCGCTTCCCGGGCGCTCGACTGGGGAGCCACCACCGGCCCGCGATCGAGGGGGAGCTGACCCACCTGGATCAGCGAGAGGCGCTTCAGCCCCCGCTCGCTGCCCAAGAAATGCTCCACGAAGGGGCCGGCCGGCTCCCGCAGCACGTCCTCGGGTGGTCCGTATTGCTCGAGCACCCCCCCGATGTTCAAAATGGCCATGCGGTCGCCCAGCTTGATGGCCTCATCGATGTCGTGGGTGACGAAGACGATGGTCTTGTGGAGGCGCTCCTGCAGGGCGAGCAGCTCGTCCTGCAGCCGGGAGCGGATGATGGGGTCCACCGCCCCGAACGGCTCATCCATCAGCAGGACCGGCGGATCGGCGGCCAGCGCCCGGGCCACTCCTACCCGCTGCTGCTGGCCGCCCGACAGCTCGGACGGATAGCGGTCCCGCAAGGTCGTCCCCAGCCCGGTGAGCTCCAACAGCTCATCAACCCGATCCCCGATTCGAGTGCCATCCCAGCCCAGCAGCCTGGGGACGGTGGCGACGTTCTGGGCGACCGTGCGGTGGGGAAAGAGCCCCACCTGCTGGATGACGTAGCCGATCCTCAGCCGGAGCTCGTGCGGCTCCACCTGGCGGATCTCCATCCCGTCCACCTCGATCCGGCCCGAGGTGGGCTCGATGAGGCGGTTGATCATCTTGAGGGTGGTGGTCTTGCCGCACCCGGAGGGCCCCACCAGGATGGCGATCTCCCCCTCGGGAACCTCCAGCGAGAGCTCCTGCACCGCCACGGTGTCCCCGAAGGACTTGGAGACCCGGTCGAGCCGGATCATCGGCTTGCTCATCTCCACCGCCAACCGCCTATGGGGAGACGCTCATTCCCAGCCCACGAACCTAATGCTTTAGTGGACCGCTACGGTCCAGCCAAGCATTAGGTTCGCTGTATGACCCTCTTCGCCTATTTCCTGGGCCATGAGCAGTTTCATCCCGAGGTTCTGGTTCGGCATGGCCGGCTGGCCGAGCGGGCCGGCTTCGACATGGCGGTGGTCTCCGAGCACTTCCATCCCTGGGTGGACGACCGGGGGGCCGCCGGGTTCGCCTTCGCCACCATCGCCGCCCTAGCCGTCCAGACCGAGCGCCTCGAGATGGCCACCGGAGTGACCACCCCCCTCTTTCGCTTCCATCCGGCCGTGGTGGCCCAGGCGGCCGCCACTCTGGACCGGCTGTCGGGGGGCCGGTTCCAGCTCGGGGTGGGCACGGGGGAGAACATCAACGAAGGCCCGCTCGGCTATGACTTCCCCGACTATGCCGAGCGGGCCGAGCGCATGGAGGAAGCCTTGGAGATCATGCGTCGGCTGCTCGACGGAGAGAAGCTCACCTATGAAGGGTCTTACTACCAGACCGACCGGGCCAAGCTCTACAGCCCCCCGCTCGGTCGGGTTCCGCTGTGGATGGCGGCCGGCGGCCGGAAGTCGGCCACCCTGGCGGCCCGCAAGGCGGAAGGCATCATCACCAGCGTCAAAGACCCGGCCGACACGATCAAGACGGTGTTGGAGCCGGCCCGGCAGGCGGCCGCCGACGCCGGGCGGGAGCCCCCCCGGATACTCGCCACCCGCTGGTCGATCTATGCGGAGAACGAGGAAGAGGCCTGGGAGGCGCTGGCGCCGTGGCGAGGGCTGCGCGCCCCGGGCCGGCTGGAGGCGGTGGACCCGGCCGAGCTGCGCGAGCGAGCCGACCGCCTCTCCCGGAGAGAGGTCCTGGAGAGCTACTCGATCGCTTCCTCGCCCGCGGAGCTGGCCGCGGTGTACGCCCCGCTGATCACCGAGCTGGGGGCCGACGTGGTGACCGTCCAGACCACCTCCTTGGACCAGGAGGCCCTCATCACATTGCTGGGCGAGGAGGTGCTCCCCGAGCTGCGGCGGCTCAGCCCAGCTGGGCGATGAGGTACTGCAGGTCGGCGACCGCCGACTCCGACGGCCGCCCGAGCGGATAGCGCTCCAGCGAAGCCAGGAGGCTGTTCTTGTGGGCCCCAACCCGGTTGCGCACTCGCGCCCCATCGCCGGTGTAGGGGACGTCTTCCAGCCAGGTCTGGAGCGGTTGGGCGAAGGCGTGGCCGAAGGTGGCGAATAGGTCCACCCACCACCGTCCGGCCCGGTCCTGCATAGCCACGACGTCCCCCGACCCGAGGCGCTCGCCGAACACCACCTGCACGGCGGCGAAGCGCTCCTCGGCGATCTCGAACTCCTCGGTGGTCCCCACCACCAAGTCGCCGATCTCCTCGCCGGAGAAGGCGGGGAAGCTCTCGGTGAACGCCCGCCAGAAGTTCTCACGCACCTGGGGAGGCACCCCCTCCTCCAGGGCCGCCAGCACTTCGGCCGGTTCCCAGCCTTCCATCGCCGCCAGCAGCGCCACCTGCTCGTCGGGGACCAGCTCAGGGGTGGCCTGATAATCGCCCTTCCCGAGCAGGTTCAGCCATTCGCTCACAGCGGCGTGCGGGCTCTCGGCACCGGCCAATGGTGGGGCAGTCGTGGTAGTGGAGGACGGCTCGGGAGATCGAGCCTGGCAGGCGGCCAGCAGCAACAGGACGACCAGCAAGAGCACCGTGGGAGTGTAGGGGTGTGCCGCGACGGCGGAAGGGCTGGTAGCCGGCCACAGCCTTTAGGCTGGCACGACCAGTCGTGACCATGGCCCAACATCCACCCATCGTCATCGCTCCCGAGGAGCACGTCGTCTTGGGCGAGGCCGACTTCGGCACCCCCGGGCTGGTGGCCATCGAGTCCATCGGGCCCTTCGCCGAGATTAGTCTCGCTCGACCGAGCGGCGATGGTGGGTAAGTCGACCACCGTGCTGCCTCCCGCCCCGGCGTCGAGGACACTGGCGATTGGTAGTCGGAAGTCGGCGCGGGTCATCCGGGCCACCTTCGGCACCGGCCATGGGTTGGTGACGACTCGCTGAACGGAGCAACGACACTGGGAGAGCGGCTTTCGCCTCAACAGCTCAGCCAAGCCCGAGACAGCGCGTGAAGTTCCGCTTCGAAGACCCCCCCTCCGACGCCGCCTTCCGGCAGGAGCTCCGGGCCTGGCTGCGCTCCACCCTTCCCAAGGGCTGGGTGGAGGCAATCGAGAGGCAGGACGAGCCGGCCTTCCAGGAGGCCCGCCGGGACTGGGACTGGTTCGAATTCCTCGCCGAGCTGGGCGAAGCCGGCTACGCCGCCCCCACCTGGCCCGAGGAGTACGGCGGCCTGGGCGCCACCCCTCGGGCAGAGCGGGTCATCGGAGAGGAGCTGGCGGCCGTGCGCCTACCGGTGGTCTCCCCCAATATCCTCGGGCTGGGGATAGCCGGACCGACCATCATCGCCCACGGCACCGAGGCGCAGAAGGGCCGCTACCTGCCGGCCATCCTTCGCTCGCGGGAGATCTGGTGCCAGCTCTTCTCGGAGCCCGGCGCCGGGAGCGACCTGGCCAACGTGGCCACCCGGGCGGTGGCGGAGGGCGGCGAGTTCGTGGTGTCCGGCCAGAAAGTCTGGACCAGCCTGGCCGAGGTGGCCACATGGGGGATGCTGCTGGCCCGCACCGACCCAGACGCTCCCAAGCACGCCGGTCTCACCTGGTTCATCCTCGATATGGCCGGCGCTCGCCTCGAGGTGCGGCCGCTGCGCCAGATGACCGGCGAGGCGGAATTCAACGAGGTGTTCCTGGACCAGGTGCGAGTGCCGGCCGACAACGTGGTGGGAGGAGTGGGGAACGGCTGGGAGGTGGCCAAGACCACGCTGCTCAACGAACGGGTGGCCCTCTCCGGGTCCGCCTTCGGGGGAGCCGAGCCCCAGGCCGCCCTGCTGCAGGCGGCACACCAAGAGCTCGACCCGGCCCTGCGGGACGAGGTGGTGCAGCGCTACATCGAGGCCGAGGTGAAGGCGGCCACCTCCGCCCGGGCCACCGCCCAGCGCCTGACCGGGGCGCCGGTGGGGCCGGAGGGGTCGATCGGCAAGCTCTACAACGCCGAGCTCAACCAGCGGACCACGGTCACCGCCCTGCGCCTCCACAAGGCGCTCGCTCTGGTCCGCGACGACCGCTACCCGGAGGTGGCCGAGGCGGTGCGGGCCTTCCTCCGGGCGCGCGCCAACACCATCGAAGGCGGCACCTCCGAGATCCTCCGCAACGTGATCGGGGAACGGGTGCTGGGGCTGCCCCGCGAGCCCCGAGTGGACCTCGACAAGCCTTGGCGGGACCTGGGCGGCTGAACGAGAAACCGCTCATACGGCCAGTCCTGGGAGACGAAGACTCCCCATGTCGCATGCCCGGCTCTTCGCCGTCGCCGCGGTGTTCCTGGCCGCTTGCGGGAGCCAAGCGCCGACCACCACCCTGGGACGTCTCCCTGACCCGAAGGCGATCGCCCCCGACGCCCAGGTGCTGGTGTACGCCAGCCCGGCCGAGGGCCTGCGGCTCTCCTACCCCCGGGACTGGGTTCCCCAGGAGCGGTTCATGGGCACGGTGGTGGCCTTCTTCTCCCCGCTCGCCGGCCAGTCCGACCTCTTCAGCGAGAACGTCAACCTGGTCACCGACCGCCTCGATCGTCCGGTCACCGTCGAGCAGTACAGCCGAGCATCGCTGCAGCCCCTTGCTCGAGTCATCGCCGGCTTCGAGCTCATCGAGGAGGGAGAAGGCACCCTGGCCGAACGGCCGGCCCGCTACATCAAGTTCACCGGACGGCAGGGTGGCCTCGAGCTGACGTGGTTACAGCTCCTCACCGTTGAGGGAGAGCAGGCCCTGGTGCTCAGCTACACAGGGGCCGATCAGTACGAGGACTTCCTCGGCCACGCCCTGTGGATGGCCGGCTCGGTTGAGTTCACCGCCGACTAGCCCCGTTTTCCGCACTTGAGTCGCGTTACTTGGGTTGCTCGGGCCAGGGGATGGGCACGTCGAGCAGGTCGAGGATGCGCCGCTGAGTGCGGGTGAGGCGGTCGAGGACGGGGCCTTGGGGG
>JBOGFC010000239.1:0-2060 GCA_050742155.1 Acidimicrobiia bacterium | reverse complement strand
GTAGTCCAGCTGGCGATAGGAGATCCCCACGATCCGCTGGACCTCGGGGATGCGGTAACCGTGATCCTCTGGCATGACAGCTCCGTAGTTACAGGGGCGTCGGCTAGCCTACCGCCGGGCCCGTGGGGTGTCAATCATCCGGGGTGCTACTGGTAGCGTCGGCTGGAAGGCAGCACCGAGAGAACCCAGCTTCCGAGGAACAGATGAAGAAGGCACGTAGGCTCACTCCCGAACAGCCGCAAAGCGTCGAGAGGAGCCTACGTGCGCAGGATCACTGTAACGGTGGAGGTGCCCTGGCCCAAGGGTCGGCCCTCCCTAGCCAAGCTGGAACGGTCCATCCACCGCGCCGCGATGGCCGCGGGGCGGAAGGCCCTGGTGGAGGCCCTCGGGGCGTGGGAGCAGGAGCTCCTGCCGGGCGAAGGGGCCAGGCAGCGCAGGGTCCGCCGCTACCTGCTGACCCGCCTCGGTCCGATCCGGCTGTGGCGGTGGAAGACCCGCAAGGAGGGCCGGTACGGCTTCCCCCTCGACCGGGCCATGGGTCTTCAGCCGTGGCAGACGTGCTCGAGCTTCGTGTGGGAGCGGGCCTGCCGCCTGGCCGCCTCCCACCCCTTCCGCCAGGCTGCACGCCTGCTCTCGGATCTGGTGGGCAGCCCTGTCGATCACCGGAGGCTGTGGGGGTGGCTGCAGAAGGCAGGGGCTCTCCGCCAAGGGGAGCTCGAGCGCGTCCGGGCGGAGATGTTCGACGACGGGCTGGCCCCGCCGGAAGGGGATCCGGTGGAGATGGTCGTCACCGAGGTCGACGGGGTGGTGCTCCGCCGCCAGGGAGGCGGGGTGATGGAGGCACGGGTGGGGGTGGCCTACACCGGCAAACGGACCCCTTCGTCGACGGCTCGCCACCGCCGGGTGTACTGCACGCACAAGACGGTGATCGCGGGGCTGTTCGACGAGGGGCGAACCGGTCCCGTGCTCTACGCCAACCTGTGCCGCTCCGTCGGCATCCACCGGGCTCGGCACACCCTGGTGTCGGGGGACGGAGCGGAGTGGATCCCGGTCATGTGTCGGGGATGGTTCCCCGACGCCGTCTACCAGCTCGACCACTACCACCTCAAGCAGCGGCTGCGACAGGTGGCCGGAGGCAGGGTCGACCTCGCCGGCCGGTGGATCTCCTGGGTGTTGGCCGGGCAGTGGAAGCGTGTGGCCCGCTCGATGAGCCACCTCGTCGGTGCCGGACGTCTCGAGCCGAAGGTGGCCCGGGAGACCCTGTCGTGGCTGGAGGTGAACCAGGAGGCCATCTGGGCGTTCAAGATCTTGGTGGATCGGGGAGCCCCGCCAGAGCTGTGCACCCGGGGCTCCGGAGTGGTGGAGCACAACATCGATCTCGTGGCCGCACGCAGGATGAAGCGCCAGGGCATGCGCTGGTCCCGTCGCGGCGCTCACAACATGTTGGCCCTTCGCTGCCTGCTTCTCGAGCCGGCGGCGTGGAGGGCCTGGTGGAAGGAGGTGATCGGCTGACCGAGAACCACCAGGCTCTCCGGCCCTCAAGGTGAGGGCTTGTTCGCCATCCTCGGAAGACCGGGGAGGCCATGGAGAGCAGGGAGTGCCTACTGCCTATTGACGGACGCTACTGATGGGCCATTCGGGAAGATGGGCCGAGTCAGGCGGAGGACCGATCGGCGGCCCGGGCCCGGAGAGCGCGTTCCATGCCGTCCTTGCCCTCCAGCAGGAGCCGGCGGACGGGGCCGGGGACGCCGGGGCCGGCCAGGTACCGGTCGGTGGCCTCCACGACCTCCGGGCCCACCACTAGCCGTGGGTACAGGTACTCGGCGAACGCCAGGGCTGCGGGCAGCTCGCGGGACTCCCACACCCGGGGGAGGTCCTCGAAGTACCGCTGGGCGAAGGGCTCCAGCAGCTCCCGCTGGCCGGGCTGCTGGAACCCGGCCATGACGTCCTCGGCCGCGGCCAGGGCCAGCGAGGTGTCCTCGGTGACGGTGCGCCAGGCCTCCTCCTTGGCTTCCGGCGTGGCCCGGGCCGCCCTGGCGGCGGCGGCGTGGCGCCGGCCC
>JBOGFC010000238.1:0-3420 GCA_050742155.1 Acidimicrobiia bacterium | reverse complement strand
CCCGGCTGGGTGAGCACGGCCGCCCGCCGGCGCCCTTCCCGGGCGGGCAGTAGGTCGGCCTCCTCCAGCACGCCGGGGCCGATCAGGACTTCGGAGGCGTCTCCGATCAGGACCCGTTCCACAGGGCCTCGATCCGGGCGGCCACCTGGTCGGGATCCCGATCGGCGGCCACCCGATGGTGGGCGGCGTGGCGGTAGAGGGGCCGGCGCTCGGCCAGGATGGCTGAAAGCCTGGCGGCGGGCTCGGACCCTGCCAGCAACGGCCGGGATCCTCCCTCCCCCACCCGGGCGGCCAGTACTTCGGCGGGGGCGTCGAGCCAGAACACTCGCCCGCTGGCACGGATCCACGCCACGTTGTCCGGGTCGAGGACCACCCCGCCCCCGGTGGCGATCACCTGCCCCTCGGCCGCCGCCAGCCGTCGCAGCTCTTCGGCCTCCAGGCGCCGGAAGCTCGCTTCCCCCTCCTGCTCCCAGACCTCGGCGATGGTGCGGCCCACCCGGCGCTCGACCTCTCGGTCGAGGTCCACGAAGGGCATGTCCAGCAGTTCGCCCACCCGCCGGCCGGCCTCCGTCTTGCCGGAGCCCATCATGCCCAACAGCCAGAGGTTCATCAGAACCGGGAGAGGCGGCCCCGGTAGGCCTCCACGGCTCCCACCAGATCGGCCACCGTATCGCCCCCGAACTTCCGCTGCACCTCCTGGGCTAAGACGATGGCCACCATCGTCTCCCCCACCACCGCCGCCGCCGGCACCGCGCAGACGTCGGAGCGCTCCCGGAAGGCGTGGTCCGGCTGCTTGGTGGCTACATCCACCGTCTGGAGGGGCCGCATCACCGTGGAGAGCGGCTTCATGGCCGCCCGCACCCGCAGCAGGCCTCCCACGCTCATCCCTCCTTCCGTGCCACCGGCCCGGTGGGTGGCGCGCTCGAAGCCACCTTCCCCATAGGCGATCTCGTCATGGGCCTCGGAGCCCCGGCGCCGGGCGCCCTCCAGGCCGTCCCCGATCTCCACCGCCTTGATGGCCTGGATGGAGAGGAGAGCCTCCCCCAACCGGGCATCCAGGCGGCGGTCGTAGTGCACGTGGCTCCCCAGGCCGGGCGGGAGCCGGTAGGCCAGCACCTCGAACACCCCACCGAGGGTGTCCCGGTCTCGTTGAGCGGCTTCGATCTCGGCCACCATGGCGGCCTCGGCCTCCGGAGAGAAGGCTCGCACCGGCGACTGGTCGATGCCGGCCAGATCCTCGGGGTGGGGGATGAGGTTCTCCGGGGCCTGAGCCTTGCCGATGGCCACCACGTGGCTCAGCACAGAGACATCGATCTCGGCGAGCAGGGCCTTGGCCAGGTAACCGGCCACCGTACGGGCGGCGGTCTCTCGGGCCGAGGCCCGCTCGAGGATGTCCCGGGCGTCGTGGGTGTCGTACTTGAGCATGCCGGGCAGGTCGGCATGGCCGGGGCGAGGAGTGGTGCGCGGATTGCCGGACTCTCCCGGCTCCGGGGACATCTCTCGCTCCCACTTCGCCCACTCGGTGTTGCGGACCACCACCGCCACCGGGCTGCCCAGGGTCTTGCCGAAGCGCACTCCTGCCAAGATCTCCAGCTCGTCCAGCTCGATTTGCATGCGCCGGCCCCGCCCGAACCCCAACCTCCGTCGAGCCAGCTCGGCCGCCAGGCCCTCCCGGGAGACGGCCAGCCCGGCCGGGAGCCCTTCCACGATGGTCACCAGCCCGGGACCGTGCGACTCCCCGGCGGTCAGGAAGCGGAACATGGGTTCTCCTCGCGTTTTGGCGCGCGATCCGGACGGATTGCGTCCGCTTTTCGCGCCAGAACGAGGTTACTTGAGGATGGCCTGGCCTACCGAGAGCTCGAAGGCGTTGTCCCCGAAGAGGAAGACCCCGCTGTCCTCGTCCAGGCTGACCACCTTGAAGTTGCCGGCGAAGGTGTCGCCTTCCCCCACCTCGAAAGTGGTCCCGTCCACCGTCACCGTGGCTCGCAGCACGCCTCCCACCTCCCGGATCTCGATCAAGGCCACCCGCTGCCCGGAAGGGGCGAATCCCCCGCCCGGGGTGGTAGTACCCGGCGCCCCCGGGGTGGCCGGTGGTGGGGCGCCGGTGACCTGGCCGTCCTCGGTGATAAGGGGCCGGAAGGGATCCCGGGGCTGGGAGGTCTGGAAGCTCCCGGCCACCTTGACCCCTTCGACCAGCGCAGCCGGAGCGGGAGGGGCTGCGCTGGTCGAAGGGAGCGGCCCGAAGAGGCGGCCGCCCCCGGGGCCCAGCACCATTGGGGCCGCCAGCAGCCAGGCGGCGGCGGCGGCCGTCCCGATGAGGAGGATGGCGGTGGCGGTGGCCGTCCCGGTCCGGTAGGGGCGGGTGCGGAATGCCTGGCGGGAGTCCATCATCCTCCTCCTGTGGCGGTGGTGGTGGTCTGGTCGACCGGGGTGGTGGTCGTGGTGGTCTCCGCTCCGGTGGCCGGACCTTCCGCTGGGGCGCCGGGCGCCTCCTCGGGCGGCGGTGGCCCGAGCGTGCCGGTGGTGCAGATGCGGCAGGAGAGGGTCACGCTCGGGAAGGTGAGCCCATCATCGTCCTGGGACGACCCGATGCTCACTGCATCGACCACCACCAGCCGCTCCAGCTCGGCCAACCCGTAGAGGTAGCCGAGCGTCTCGAAGTACTGGCCCTCGAGTACCAGCGTGACGGGGATCTCCAGGTAGGTCTGCCCCTCTACCGGAACGGGCAACCCGGGGGTGATCGACTGCCAGAGAATCCCGGTTTCCTGCATCAGGACGTTGAGCTGGTCCACGAAGTCGGCCAGGTCGGGGTTGGGGGGAATGGCCGTCTCCAGCGCTCCCACCGCCGAGATGTAGGCCAGCTCGCTCTCTTGGATCTTCTTCAGCCGGGCCAGAGTGGTGCGCAGCGTCATCTCTTCGTTCTTGGCCGCCTCCAGCTGGTCGCGCAGCTCCCCGATGCGGAGATTCATGGGAGAGATCACGAAGAGAAAGAAGACCGCCGTGATGAGGATGACCGCCAGCAGGGCCAGCAGGAGGGGCGCCCGGCTCATTCCGGCACCTCGGGGATCCGCTCGGCCAGCCGGTCGGAGAGCGCCGCCTGGGTGAGGGAAGCCACCGAATCGAATTGGATGATCTCGGCCTCGCCGAGGGAGGCCAGCGAGGCGCTGTTGACCCATGCCCCGTCCAGGGCTGGGAACTGGTCGGAGTCGACCGTGCGCAGCCAGGCGGCCACGTCGGGGTACTCGAAGGCCACCCCGTTCCCGGAGATCTGTCCCAGCAGGTCCGGGTTCTCCTCGCTCCGGTTAACCTGGCCGGCAAAGCCCTCCAGCCAGACCCGGTCGGGGATGACTCGGCCGAGGTCGTTGAGCAGCCTCCCCCAGGCTATGTCGGCCGCCAGGATCACCGCCATCATGTCGACCT
>JBOGFC010000237.1:0-18061 GCA_050742155.1 Acidimicrobiia bacterium | reverse complement strand
GGAAGGCCGAGACCACGAAGTTGGGCACGTCCACCAGCTCGCTCACCTTGAGGTCGACCGCCACCGAGCAGAGGGCGTAGGCCTGTGGGCGGGTGTAGCCGTACTCGGCCACCAGGTGGTCGATCATGTTGAGGAGGGCGTTGCGGGCCGCCAGGGTCAGGTCCTCGGAACGGTTGAGGCCCTCTCGCTCGACGGAGATCCCCGTGGTGGCGAAGAATCGCCGCGGGGCCTGGTACTCGGGAGGCACCACGTAGTCATCCCGCTCGAACTGGAGGTCCCGGATGCCGCGCTCCCGGGCCGCCCCCTTGCGCAGGTCGAAGCGGACCCGCAGGGTGGCCGACATCTCGATGGCGGTCCCGCAGGTCTCGCAATCCCCCTGGGCGAAGTGGGCATCCCCGGCCGAGAAGAGCCCGCCCTCGGTCCAGACCGGCATCAGCAACCGGGTCCCGGCCGCCAGTTGCTTGATGTCCACGTTCCCCACGTTCTCACGGGGCGGGATGGTGCGCAGGGCCACGGCGGCGATCGCCTCGTCCTGGGGCACCGCATCGGCCGGGTCGGGGGGCAGGGCGAAACCGCCCCGCTCGATGAGGTCTTGCTCCCGCTGGGCGATCCTCCCCAGCAGCTCCATGGAGGGGGCCAGCCCGATGGTGCCCATGAAGGGAGCCCCGGGGATCCGCACGCCCGAGATGTCCTCGGAAGTCGCCCAGCCGCCCTCCAGATGCCACTTGGCCAGGTAGGGGTCGGGGAATTCGTCACGCAAGAAGCCGAAGCCGGGGATCTGCACCGTGAAGGCGAACTCGGAGTGCGGGGCCACCTCGAGGATCTCCGCCAGCAGGATGTCCCCCGGCTCAGCGCCTTCTACGTAGACCGGACCGGTGAGCGGATGGACCACGTTGAGGTTGACGTTGCCCACCTCCTCGATGGACGAGTCCGGCCCCACCTGCAGGTCGAGGGCGTCGCGCGTCTCCATCGCCACCTCGTCGCCGGGTTGGCAACGGACCACCGGCGGGATCTCGGGGTGCCAGCGATTGTGCCCCTTGTCGGGCTCGCCGGTCAGGGGACGCGCGTAGTCGATGCGGATCTCGTGGGTGGCCATGGGCTCCTCCTCCCGGTCGGTGGCCCCCAACCTACCGATGAGCCACGGACTCGATCCGGCCAGGAGGAGCGCTTCCGACCCCTCCCAGCCCCCGGGGGTGAGCCCTTTCGGTATGCTCCGCTGGACTCGAGGTGGGCTCGCGGTCGCCGAGGAGGGACATGTCGAGGAATGCATCCAAATCCGTGCTGGTATTGGCGGCGCTGGCGCTGACGGGGGCGGCCTGCGCCCAGCCGGCCACTCAAGCCCCCGCAGATGAAGGCGGAGAGGCACTCGGAGTGTTCGGGGCCTTCGCCACCCCCATCGAGGAACCATGGGACGGGGTGATCCACAGCGCCCTCCTCCAGGAGGAGTCGGCCGGGCGGATCGCCTACGACTTCACCGACGACATCGGCTACGCCGGCGACATGGAGCGGGTGCTGCGCCAGCTGGCCGAAGAGGACCAACCTGACATCGTCTTCGGGGACGCCTTCGGCAACGAGGAGGCTACCCGGCGGGTGGCGGCCGACTACCCGGAGATCGCCTTCGTGTTCGGCTCCGGTGGCGGCCCGGTGGACCCCAACTTCGCGGTGTTCGACAACTGGATCCACGAGCCCTCCTACCTGTCCGGGATGCTGGCCGGCGGCCTCACCACCTCCAACGTGATCGGCATCGTGGGCGGCTTTCCGGTCCCGGAGGTGAACCGTATCGTCAACGCCTTCATCGCCGGGGCCCAGGAGGTCAACCCGGAGGTGGAGGCCAAGGTCACCTTTCTCAACAGCTGGTTCGACCCCGCCGCCGCCAAGGAGGCCGCCCTGGCCCAGATCGACGCGGGGGCCGATGTCCTGTTCGCCGAGCGGTTCGGGGTCATCGAGGCGGCCGCCGAGAACGGTCTCTTCGCCTTCGGCAACATGAGCGACCAGACCGAGCTGGCTCCGCAGTTCGTGGTCACCGGCCCGGTGTGGAACATGACCCCTACGGTTGCCTACGTGATCGATCAGGTGCTGGCCGGCAGCTACACGGCCCAGGACCTCAAGGACTTCAGCATGATGGCCAAGGGAGGGGCCGGCCTGGCCGAGATCAACACCGAGGTGGAGGGCCTCCCCGCGGACCTGATCGAGATGGTGGAGCAGCGGGAGCAGGAGATCCTGAACGGCACGTTCCGGGTCGACATCGATGAGTCGCAGCCGGCCGGGTCGGTCGTCCTCGAGGGATGAGCCGGGCATCTCGGTAGCCGCCGGCCCCTCCCTCGGGATGGGTCTCGCCCTGGAGATGCGCGGCATCGTCAAGCGCTTCGGGGAGCTGGTCGCCAACGACGGGGTGGACTTTTCGGTCTCCCCGGGCGAGGTGCACGCCCTGCTGGGGGAGAACGGGGCCGGCAAGACCACCTTGATGCGCATCCTCTACGGGCTGACCGTCCCCGACGCCGGACAGATCCGCTTGGGAGGCGAGGCGCTCGACATCCGCTCCCCCCGCCAGGCCATCGCGGCCGGCATCGGCATGGTCACCCAGCACTTCTCGCTGGTAGGCCCGATGACCGTGGCCGAGAACCTGGTCCTGGGCGACCTCGGGCGGTTCCGCCTCGACCGCCGGGCGGCCCGAAAGCGAGTGACCGCCGCCTCGCAACGGTTCGGCCTGAAGGTGCGGCCGGCGGCGCTGGTAGAGCATCTCTCCGTGGGGGAGCAGCAACGGGTGGAGCTCCTCAAGGCCCTCGATCGGGAGTGCCGGTTGCTGATCCTCGACGAGCCCACCGCCGTCCTGGTCCCCCAGGAGGTGGAGGCCCTCTTCGCCACCATCCGGCGCCTTCGGGCGGAGGGGCTGTCGGTGGTGTTCATCAGCCACAAGCTGAGGGAGGTCCTCTCGATCAGCGACCGCATCACGGTGCTGCGCCAGGGCCGGGTGGTGGGGACCGCCCCCCGGGCCGACACCGACGAGCGGGAGCTGGCCCGCCTGATGGTGGGACGGCCCACTTTCGGGGTGGAGGCGGGAGACGTGGAGAGAGCGGGGGACGTGGTCCTGCGAGTGGAGGGGCTCTCGGCGGTTTCTACCGAGAGGCTGCCGGTGCTCCGGGAGGTGGGCTTCCAGGTGCGCGGGGGTGAGATCCTGGGAGTGGCGGGGGTCTCGGGGAACGGACAGACAGAGCTGGCCGAGGCGCTGTCGGGGATGCGCCGGCCCACCTCGGGCTCGATCCAGGTGGGCGGCGTGGAGCTGGCCGGGGCCGGCCCGGCGCAGATGGTGGCCGCCGGAATGGGGCGGATCGCCGAGGACCGCCATGCCAGCCTGATCGGGGACCTGAGCGTGGCCTACAACCTGGTGCTGGAGCACCTGGAGGAGTTCCGTCGTGGCCCGGTCCTCGACGAGGAGCGCATCGAGCGGCACGCCCGGGACCTGATAGAGGGCTTCGGCATCCGGGCCCGGCCCCGCCAGCCGGTTCGCACCCTCTCGGGCGGGAACATGCAGAAGGTGGTGCTGGCCCGGGTGCTCTCCCGCCGCCCCAGAGTGCTGGTGGCCCCCCAGCCCACCCGCGGCCTGGACGTGGGGGCCACCGAGTACGTGCGGGCCCGGCTGCTCGAGCAGCGGGAGCGGGGGGCGGCGGTGGTGCTCATCTCCGAAGACCTCGACGAGATCCTGGAGCTCGCCGATCGGGTCATCGTCATGTACGAGGGGCGGGTGGTGGGCGAACTGGACCGCCGCTCGGCCGACCCAGACCGGCTGGGTCTGCTGATGGCCGGGCACGACGCCTGATGCGCCTGGCCATGCAGGAGGAAGCCGCCCCCCGCTGGTACGGGGCCGCCCTCCCCGCCCTGGCGGTGCTGATCACCTTTGCGGTCACCGCGCTGTTCCTGGTGGCCGGGGGGGCCGACCCGTTCCTGGCCTACCACCACCTGCTGGTGCGCCCCTTGACCTCCCGCTTCAACCTGCTGGAGATCCTGGTGGCCGCCACCCCGCTCCTCCTCACCGGGGCGGCGGTCACCTTCGCCTTCCGGGCCGCCTACTGGAACATCGGGGCGGAGGGCCAGCTGCTGTGCGGGGCCATCGCCGCCGCCGGGCTGGGCATGGTGACGGGCGGCCTGCCCAGGCCGGCCGCCCTGGCCCTGATGATCGTGGCCGGGGCGGCGGCCGGGGCGGCCTGGGCCTTCCTGCCCGCCTGGCTGCGGGTGCGCTTCGGGATCGACGAGGTGGTCACCACCCTGCTCCTCAACCCGGTGGCCCTGCTCCTGGTCTCCGGCCTGCTCAACGGCCCCTGGCGAGACCCACTGACCGGCTTCCCCGAGTCCCCCCGCATCGCCCCCTCGGCCGAGTTCCCCCAGCTGCTGGCCCGCTCCCGCCTGCACCTCGGGTTCGTGCTAGGCGTGGCCATCATCCTGGTCGGCTGGTTGGTCACCACCCGGACCCCGCTGGGCCTGCGCCTGCGCGCCACCGGCCTGAGCCCCACCGCCGCTCGCTTCGCCGGCATCGAGGTCCCTCGCCTGCTGATGGTGGCCGCCCTGACCAGCGGGGCGGTGGCCGGGCTGGCCGGGGTGAGCGAGGTGGCCGGGATCCAGTACCGGCTCACGGAGGGGATCTCGCCCGGCTACGGGTTCCTGGGCATCGTGGCGGCCACCCTGGGGGGCCTCTCCATGCTGGGGGCGGCCCTGGCGGCCGGCCTGCTGGGGCTGATCAACGTGGGGGCCGACACGGTGGGCCGAGCCCTTGCGGTCCCCTCCCAGATCGGCCAGGTGGTGCAGGGGACCCTCCTGCTGGTGGCGGTGGCCCTGCTGGTCTTCCGCCGCTACCGGTTGCGGTGGGTGCGCTGACGTGGAGTTCCTCGTCACCCTCGTGGCGGCCACCTTCCGCAACGCCACCCCGCTGGTCTATGCCACGGTGGGCGAGCTCTACTGCGAGCGGGCCGGGATCCTCAACCTGGGCATCGAGGGAACCATGTACGCGGGGGCCTTCTTCGGCTTCGCCGCCGCCTACGGGTCGGGCTCGCTGCTGGTGGGCCTGGGGGTGGCGGTGGTGGTGGGCATCGCCGCCGGGCTGCTGATGGGGTTGCTCTCGGTCACCCTGGGCACCAACCAGCACGTGGCGGGGATCGGCATCACCTTGTTGTTGATCGGAGTGTCGGAGTTCTCCAACCGCATGTTCTTCGGCCGGCGGGAGACGCTTCCCAGGATCGACCCCTTCTCCCTCCTCCAGCCCTTGGGCGGAGGTGTCTTCGCCCAGTACGGGCTCACCTACGTGGCCTTCCTGGCCGTGGTGCCGCTGGCCTGGTGGCTGCTCATGCGAACCGACTTCGGGCTGCGGGTGCGGGCGGTGGGCGAGAACCCCGAGGCGGCTGACGTGGCCGGCATCGACGTGTTTCGCACCCGCTACCTGGCCCTCATGCTGGGCGGGGCACTGATGGCGGTGGGTGGGGCCTTCTTCACGCTGGCCGCGTTGGGGAGCTTCACGCTCGACATCATCGCCGGGCGGGGATGGGTGGCCATCGCCCTGGTCATCTTCGGACGCTGGCGCATCGGGCGGGCGGTGCTGGGAGCGCTCCTCTTCGCCGGGGTTTTCGCCCTGCAGCTCCGGCTCCGCATCCTGCCGGGATGGGGGGCGGTGCCCTTTGAGCTCCTGCTGGCCCTCCCCTACCTGGTGACCATCCTGGCGCTGGCCCTGGCGGGGCGGAACGTCGCCTACCCCGGCGCCTACCTGCGCCCCTACCGGCGAGCCTGAGGAGGAGCCTTCGAGCAGGCCGGCATGGGAGGTCGGGAGCCCACCCACGCCGCTCGTCTCACAGAGGCGTCCCGGGATCGCTTCAGTCGAAGGCGGCCCGGACCGAGGCCACGATCCGATCGGCCGAAGGGACCGCCAGGTCCTCCAGCTGCTCGGCGGAGGGGAGCGGGATGTGGGGGGTGGTGACCCGGACGATCGGACCGTCCAGGTCCCAGAACAGCTCCTCGGCCACCAGCGAGCTGATCTCCGCCCCCCAGCCGCACAGGCGGGGGTTCTCCTCCACGGTCACCAGCCGGGCGGTCTTCTCCACCGATCCGAGGATGGTGCGGGCGTCGAGGGGCACCAGGCAGCGGACGTCCACCACCTCGGCCGACATGCCGTCCTCCCGGGCCAGCGTCTCGGCGGCCGCCAGCGCCTTGGGCACCATGGCGGCCAGGGCCACCATGGTCAGGTCGTCTCCGGCTCGCCGCACCTGGGCCGAGCCCAGCACGTCGACGATCTCCCCCTCGGGCACCTCGCCCTTGGTGGCATAGAGGCCCTTGTGCTCGAAGAACACCACCGGGTCGGGGTCCCGCACCGAGGCCGCCAGCAACCCGATCACGTCCTGCGGGGTGGAGGGGGCCACCACCTTGAGGCCGGGCACGCTCATCGCCCAGCTCTCCACGCTCTGGGAGTGCTGCGCCCCGAAGCGGGCCCCGGCCCCGTTGGCGGTGCGGATCACCAGCGGCAGCTCCACCTGGCCGTCGGTCATGTAGCGGGCCTTGGCGATCTGGTTGGCGACGATGTCCCAGCAGGTGGCCAGGAAATCGCTGAACATGATCTCGGCGATGGGACGGAGCCCGTTCATGGCGGCCCCCATCACCGCTCCGCTGATGGCTTCCTCGGAGATGGGGGTGTCCCGCACCCGGCGGGGCCCGAAGCGTTCCAGCAGCCCGGGGGTGGACTTGAACACCCCCCCGGCCTCGGCCACGTCCTCGCCGATCAGGTAGACCCGCTCGTCCCGCTCCATCTCCTGGGCGATGCCCCGGGTGACCGCCTCCCGGTAGGTCAGTTCCGCCACGCCGACCCCCCGTCGGCCCACACCTGGGTCTCCAGGTCGGCGGAGTCGGGAAGAGGTGCGGCGCGGGCCTCCTCCGTGGCCCGCTCCACCTCGGCCCGGGCCTCTGCTTCCAGGGCGTCCAGCTCGCCGGCCTCGATCCCCAGCGAGACCAGGCGCTCCCGGTAACGGCGGACGGGGTCCCGGGCCAGCCAGGTCGCCACCTCCTCGTCGGGCCGGTACTTGCCGGGGTCGGCCCGGGAGTGCCCGCCGTGGCGGTAGGTCTTGGCCTCGATCAGCGAGGGGCCCTCCCCGGCCCGCGCCCGGCCCACCGCCTCCTCGGCCACCCCGTAGACCTCATCGACGTCGTTGCCGTCCACGATGATCCCCTCCAGCCCGTAGGCGGCCGCCCGGTCGGCGGCCGGGTGCTCGACGGCGGTCACCGAGGAGATGGGGGTGTATTCCATGTACATGTTGTTCTCGCACACGTAGACCACCGGCAGCTTCCACACCACCGCCATGTTGAGGGCCTCGTGGAAGGCGCCGATGTTGGTGGCGCCGTCCCCGAAGAAGCAGGTCACCACCTGGCCGGTGCCCCTTTCCTGGGCCGCCCAGGCCGCCCCGGCCGCCACCGGCATGTGGGCCCCGACGATGGCGTAGGAGCCCATGGCGCCGTGGCGGACGTCGGTGAGGTGCATCGACCCCCCCTTCCCCCCGCAGATCCCGTTGGCCCGCCCCAGCAGCTCCCCCATCAGCGCCGCCATGGGGGCACCCCGCAGCAGGGTGTGGACGTGGCCCCGGTAGGTGCAGAAGGTCAGGTCGTCGGGTTCCAAGACGGCGGCGAAGCCGGCCGCCACCGCCTCCTGACCGATGGCCAGGTGGGAGGTCCCCTTGACCAGGCCCTCCATGAACAGGTCGTAGGCCTTCTCCTCGAACAGGCGCGCCTCGGTCATCATCCGGTAGAGGCGAAGGCGGATGGCCCGGTCGATCTCGACCGGGCCACCCGGCTCGGTGGGGACCGCCGTCATCGACCGACCATCAGTACTCGTTGGCGACCACCAGCTCCTCGGCCGGGAAGAGGGTGATGATCGTGGGCCCCTCGGCGGTGCACACCACCTCCTCCTCGATGCGGGCCGCCGAGCGTCCGTCGGCGGCCGGGCAGTAGGTCTCCAGGGCGAACAGCATGCCCTCCTTGAGCTCGATGGGGTCGTCCAGGGAGTTGAGGCGGCTGATGATGGGCCGCTCGTGGAGGCCCACCCCCACCCCGTGGCCGAACTGGAGCCCGAAGGCGTCCATCTCGTCCTCGAACCCGAACTCCTCCGCCTTGGGCCACACCCGGGCGATCTCGTCGGTGCTCACCCCCGGCTTGACCAGCGCCACGGCGGCCTCCATCCACTCCCGGGCCTGCTTGTAGGCGTCCCGCTGGGCCTGGGTGGCCCGCCCCACCACGAAGGTGCGGTAGTAGCAGGTCCGGTACCCGTTGAAGACGTGGATGATGTCGAAGTAGGCCTGGTCGCCGGGGCGGATCAGCCGATCGGAGAAGACGTGGGGATGCGGGCTGCACCGCTCGCCGGCGATCGAGTTGACGGCCTCCACGAACTCCGAGCCCATCTGGAAGAGGCGCTGATGGGCCAGAGCGACGATGTCGCTCTCCCGCACCCCCGGCTTGAGGGCCTCGAAGATGTCGTGGTAGACGCCGTCCACCATGGCGCAGGCCTGGGTGAGGAGCATGATCTCGTCGACGCTCTTGATCTCCCGGGCCTCGGCCATCACCTGCTGGCCGTCGCGGACTTCCAGGCCGGCCGCCTGCAGCTCCAGGAAGATCGACGTCTCGGCGACGTCGACCCCCAGCGGCATGTCCGCCAGCCCCTCGCCCTTGAGGATGGAGGCGATCTCTTGGGCAGCCCGCTTTTGGAGCCCAACCCGGGGGTGGATGGCTCCCTGCAGCCCCGAGTTGCCGCCTCTCGAGTTCTCCGCGTCGTAGAGATCGGGAAGCTGCAGACGGTGCGCCTTGGCGGCGGAACCGAAGTCCCAGATCCTCGGCTGCTCGTCGGGGGTGATCAGGGCGTAGCGCTCCCCTTTGTTGAAGGCCCAATAGCCGATGTTGGTGTGGGTGGCGTAGCGGATGTTGGAGGTCTCGAAGAGCAGCAACGCCCCCACCTCCGAGGCCTTCAGTGCCTGGCGAACCCGCCCGCTTCGGTACTCGCGGAGCCTGTTCCAGTCGACTCGCTTCTCCCAGTCGACCCCCATGACTCCGGGAGACGGTGTGGTGGCTACCGGGAATTGGATGTGCGGCATCTTTCGTCCCCTCTCCTCACTGCCGGCATGCCCGATGCGAGCGGAGGCATACGATCGGGGCCATCTACCCTCAGGCTCGCGCCCTCGTCCGCGCCGGGGCCAGGCCGGCATCGGTGTCGTCCAGCACCTGGTAGTGGTCGATGCCCAGAGTCGGCAGCCATCGCTGCTGGCCCAGCGTGATGGCCACGAAGTAGCCCAGCTCCACGATCTCCGGCTCCGTGAAGTTCTGGTGGAGCCGCTCCCATAGCGCGTCGTCGGCCAGGGAGGCATCCCAGACGATGGCTTCCGTGTAGGCCAGCGCCGTCCGCTCTCTCTCGTCGTATCGGTCGGACGTCCTGAACTCCAAGAGATCCTGGTAGGCGTCCTCAGCCAGTCCGGAGTCCTTGGCCTTCTCCGATCGTTGGTCGCCGCAGTAGTCGCAGTGCACGGAGCGAGAGACGAAGACCCGGCAGAGCTCCTTGATGGTGTGATCGAGGACCCCGTTCCGGAAGACCTCGTTCCAGGTCTCGCTGAAGGAACGGAGCACGGCCGGCACATGGGCTCGTATGGCCTGGCTCTCCGGGCGAGGGGTCCCGTGCAGGCGGGCGTGTTCCAGGTACTGGCGGCTCTGCGGATCGAGAGAATCCGGGTCGGGATAACTGATGTGGGGCACGCGATCCTCCTGCTCCGAGCGCAGCGCCCACTCTAACGGGGACCGCAACCGTTTGTCCTCGGCTTACGCCCCCGGCCCGGAGCTCGCCGTTCTTGCGTGAGTTTCATACCGCATAGGTAGCAAAACTCACGCAAGTTCATCCGCTGCTCTCGTCCGCGATGACCGGACCTCGTTCGTGTCGGCGAACGTTTGCACGGAGCATCGATATGAGCCGGTCGGTCAAATCGGACGCGTGGGGTGGGGCGCGGCGGGGGTAAGGGAAGACAGACGGAAGCATGGCAGCGGCGTTGACCATACTGGCATCCGCGGGTCTGGAGACAGCGGTCGACCGGTTGCGGACCGGTTGCGCGGGAGATATCTTCGCATCCGAGGCCGGAATGTAATGTCCGTAGCCCCATGACGCCTGGGCGTCGTTTGACGCCCGTTAGCGAACGGAGGAGGCGTGGCAAACCGAATCTTGCTCCAGGGTGGGCACGTAGTCACCATGGACCCGTCTATCGGCGATCTTTCCCCCGGCGACGTACTCATCGAGGGTGACACGATCGCCCAGGTGGCGCCGACCATCGACGTCAACGACGCCCGGGTGATCGATGTCGCAGGTGACGTCGTCATCCCCGGATTCATCGACTCCCACCGTCACACCTGGGAAGCGGCGATCCGCGGCAGTGCTCCCAATGCCACTCTGGACGACTATTTCGTCGAGGTGCTCGACTCATTCGCACCGCTTTACCAGCCCGACGATGTGTACGCCTCCAATCTGTGGGGCAGCCTCGAGTGTCTCAATGCCGGCATCACCACCCTGGTCGACTGGTCGCACATAAACAACACCCCCGACCACCCCGACGCCGCCATCCAGGGTCTCAAAGAGACGGGGATCAGGGCCCAGTACGCGTACGGCAGCGCCAACACCTCGCTGGCTGACTATTGGTTCGAGTCGAGCATCGCCATGCCGGCCGAAGACGTCGAAAGGATCCGCACGACTTACATCCCCACCGACGACGGCCTCATCACGATGGCCCTCGCTACCCGCGGCCCGGGCTTCTGCAAGCCCGAGGTGGTCAAGACCGAGTGGGAGTTGGCCAAGGCCCTGGGCATTCCGGTGACGGTGCACGTGGCGATGGGTCGGCTGGCGGGTCGCTTTGGGATGGTGAAGCAACTCTCCGACGCCGGACTGCTGCAGGCGCGAACCACCTACATCCACAGCTGCTACCTCTCCGACGAGGAGTGGAAGCTGGTGAAAGACAGTGGAGGCACCATCTCCATCGCCGCCCAGGTCGAGCTGCAGATGGGGCACGGGTCACCCCCCACTCACCAGTCACTCGAGCACGGCCTGCGGCCCAGCCTCTCCATTGACGTGGTGACGACTGTCCCCGGAGACATGTTCACCCAGATGCGGGCGGTGTTCGGGGCCGAGCGTGTAAGCGTGCTCAGTGCCTGTTGGGTCGAAGACGTCGATGCTCCCGCGGACATGATCACCGCCCGTCAGGCCTTGGAGATGGCCACTGTCAACGGTGCCCACGTGGTCGGCGTGGAGGACCGCAGCGGGTCCCTCACCCCCGGGAAGAAGGCCGACGTGGTCGTGATTGACGGAAGTGCTCCCAACGTCGCACCCATCATGGATCCGGTGGCGGCGGTGGTCATCAGTGCAGATGTGTCCAACGTCGACACTGTGATCGTCAACGGCGAGATCAAGAAGCAGGACGGCAAGCTGATCGGAGTGGACCTCGACCGAGGTCGAGACCTGATCGAGACATCCCGTGACAACCTGCTCGGTCGTCTCAAGGAGAAGCGGGCCCAGGCCCAAACGTAAGGTTCGCCGAGCCGACCAAGTTCACTTCGAGGTCCCGACGCCGGCCTCATCCAGGTCGGCCTGCTTCACCTACGTGCTCAAGGTCTCGTTGGAGATGCCCAGGGTCCATGTTCATCGCCGGTAAGCCGATGAAGCGGGAGGGTCAGCTGCTCAACATGGAGCTGAAGCGGGTGGCCCGGTTGGCCACCGAGTCCCGGGGACTACGTCGTGTCAAGTCAGGGTTCCAGCTTCCGGAGATCTGAGCCGGGCTCGTCACACCAGGCCTTCGAACCGCTCGGCGGCGCGGACCACCCACCCGTCGACCATTGTCAGGACTGAGCGCAGGTTGGGGATCTCGGCCTCGCACGGCCAGATCGGCCATTCTGCCCGGCTCCAGGGTTCCCCGGCTCGTCTCCTCGAAGGAGAACCAGGCCCTCCCGGCCGTGTAGAGAAGGAGCGCCTGCCGGCGCGTCAGCCGCTGCTCCGGGATCCGGGCGGCGGTCCCGTTCAGCGACTGGCCGGTCACCAGCCACCAGAGGCAGCGCCAGGGAAGGTTCCGGGTGGCCTGCCGGCCACCCCTACCAGGGGCCGCCTGCGGCGGCCCGAGACGAGAAACCGAAGTACGATCGCCAGAGGGGCTAGAGGGAGAGATGTCGGTCGGACGGCTCGATGTTGGCTTCGCCGAGGGCGCCCGAGCGGCCTCGTGACCTCCCGGCATGCCGTCCTCAAGCCCGACCAGGCCCGACCGGCGGTGCCGGAGGGCTTCGCGGAGAGAAGCCGGGGCTTCCGGCGGTGGTCGGCCATCAACGACCGGACTGGCTCGGTCCACCAGGAATTCGGCATCTGCGAGCTCGACCCGGAAGGATCGGTGGGATGGCACGTGCACTCCTTCGAGGAGAGCTTCTACCTCCTGGAGGGAGAAACCGTCCTCGAAACGGAAGGCCAAGCGCATCTGCTGCGGGAAGGGGACTACGGCGTCGTCTCAGTGGGTATGTCCCATGCCTGGCGAGGCGGGGGCTCTCGCCCGGCCCGGTGGGCGGAGATGCTCGCCCCCCAGCCGCGCCGCATCGACTCCCCCGACACGTTCTGGGTGCCTGGACCCGAGAGCCCGAAGAAGCCCCGGCCGGTCGATCCGCGAGATCCGCGCACCAGGTTCCTCGGCCATATCGAGCCGTCCACCATGGAGGTGGCCCGCCAGACCCAGGACATGCTGGCGGTGTCGGCCAGCATGCGCACGGCCTTGCTCGCCTACAGCGGCATCACCGTCAAGATGATGGTGGACAGCGACCTGGGCGCTCACCTGTCGACCATGTTTATGGTTCAGTACCAGCCGGGGGGGCTGGCCGGGGCCCACGATCATCCGCTGGAGGAGACGTACATGATCCTGGAGGGCGAGGTGGATGCAGTGTTCGACGGCCGCTCCTACCGCCTTGCTCCCGGTGACATCGCCTTCGCGGCGGTGGGCTGCATCCACGAGTTCACCAACCCCGGAGAGGGGCCGGTCCGCTGGCTCGAAACCCAGGCCCCCCAGCCGCCGGCTCGACACTCCTACCGGTTCGCAAGGGACTGGACCTATCTGGACGATGCGCTCTCGTGAGGGGCGAGCGGAGCGCCACGGCCCGCCCTGAGAGACGAGCTATTGAAAGGGTGCCGGCGTGAGCCCGGCGGCGGCCGCGCGTCAGCAGCTCGCCGGCTGCGTAGCAGCCGGGCGGGAGAGCCCGACCTCCCGGGAATCGGCGGCCCGGCGCGTTCGGAGCAAACTGATCGACAAGGCGATTGAAAGGAGGCGAGGATGGCAGAAGGCAGCGTGGTGATCATCGGAGGCTCGTCGGGGACCGGGCTGGAGATCGCCCGACATTACGCAGAGCTGGGACGCGAGGTGGTGCTGAGCAGCCGGGACGCCGAGCGTGCCTCGGCGGGGGCCGAGGAGGTCGGCGGCCAGGCGACCGGGATCGCCCTCGACCTGTCGGAGCCCAAAGGGATCGCCGGAGCGCTCTCGGACGTCGGCCAGGTCGACTACCTGGTGCTGGCGGCCATCGAGCGGGATCAGAACACCGTCAAGGACTTCGACATCGACCGGGCCGTCCAGATCGTGACGCTGAAGCTGGTCGGGTACACCGAGGTGATCCACGTCCTGGCCGACCGGCTCACCCCGGACAGCTCCATCGTCCTGTTCGGGGGGCTGGCCAAGGAGCGCCCCTACCCGGGCTCGACCATGGTCACCACCATCAACGGCGCCGTGACCAGCCTGATCCGCACGCTGGCCATCGAGCTCGCTCCCATACGGGTGAACGCCATCCACCCCGGGTTCATCTCGGACGCTCCTTACTGGAAGGACAAGCCCGATGCCCTGGAGCAACGCCTATCCCGTACCCCCACCGGGAAGCTGGCGACCATGGATGACATCGTGCACGCGGTCGAGTTCCTCCTGAAGAACCCGGCGGTGAACGGGGTCAACCTCTACGTCGACGGCGGCTGGCTCCTCCTCTGACCGCGTTGGTATTGGATCTGGACCTCGTCCTGGCCTCGCCGAGCAGGTGGGCTGGGCGACCGGGACATGAGCGCAGTGGCGTCGTTCCTCCGTGGGGGGTGAGGACCCCCCTCCCCAACCCTCCCCCCGCAAGCGGGGGGAGGGGATGGTTGGGGCCTCCCCGCCTGCGGGGGAGGTAAGAATTCCCCCCTCCCCGCTTGCGGGGAGGGGGTGAGGGGGAGGGGGTTAGGGGGAGCGGTCAGACAGCCGCTCGGCCAGCCAGTCGGCCACCAGCGGACGGTACTTGTAGGGGATGTTGTTGCAGACGTGACTCCCCTCGGGGTACATCACCAGCTCGGCGGAGGGCGCCTCGGCCGCCAGCCGTTCGGCTTGTTGCCAGGGGATCAGGCGGTCCTGCTTCCCGAACACCACTAGCAGCGGCTGGCGGATCCGCTCGGCCACGCCTGCCAGGCTCAGCTCCGACGCCCGCCCGGCACCCTGTCGCTGGTCGCGGCTCCCCGAGTGGTGGATGAACGTATCCCGGGTGATGGAGGGGAGCCGGTCCCAGCACTCCCCGAAGTCGAAGGGGCCTCCGATGGCCACCGCCGCCCGAAGGCGCGGCTCGAAGGCCGCCGCCCGGGGGGCGTAGTAGCCGCCCAGGCTGACCCCGGCCACCCCGACCCGCTCTGGGTCCAGGTCGCTCCGCCCACCGAGGGCGTCGAGGGCCGTGGCCACCGCCACCTCGTAGTCCGGCCGGATGTGGGTGGCGAAGCCGGTCTCGCCCTGTCCGGGACCGTCGAGAGAGAAGGTGGCCATCCCCCGCTCCAGAAAGACGTTCTCCCAGTTGAAGAACTCCTCCTTGGTAGAGTCCAGGCCCGGCACCAGCACGACCAGGGGAGGCCGGGTCCCCCGGTCGCTCCGCCGCAGGTTCCCCACCATCGTGGCGCCATCCAGGATCATCTCGACCCGCTCGGCGGTGGGGTCGAGGTGGTGGTGGGCGGCGTACAGGCTGGCCACCGCCTGCCCAGCCGCTTCCCGGTATCGGTCCATGTCCACCATCCAGACGAACTTGGCGAAGTGGTAGCAGAGGGCGGCCCGCACGTGAGCCTTGCCGGCGGTGAGCGAGCGCCCGGCCCTCTCGGCCTCGGCGGCCAGAGTGGCGTGCAGGTCACCGGTGGCCGACCAGGCGGCCAACCAGTCTTCCCAGCGCTCGATGCCGGCGGTGGTGCGGATGAAGTCGTTGTAGTCGACCCCCTGGGCCACGAAGCGAGGCGCCCAGTTGGCGATGGCCGCCTCCACCCGCGCATCAGCCACCGGCCAGCACCTCCTCGAGCGTCATGCCCAGGTCGGCCAGCATGACCATCGCCGCGTTCCGGCCCGGGCCGGCGGACACCGAGGCGCCGGGGTGGGTGGTGGAGCCGGTCTGGTAGAGGCCGGGAATCGGCATGCGATGCTGGGCCCAGCCGGGGGCCGGCCGAAGTGCTCCCGACTGGGAGGGCCCCATGTCCCCCCCGTGGCAGGAGCCGTGCCAGTTGTGGGCGTTCTGGCGCTCCAGGTCGAGGGGGCTCTTCACCACCGTGGCGAGGATGGCGTCCTCGGAGAAGTCGGGCGCGTAGCGGCGCAGCTCCTCCAGGTTGGCCGCCGAGACCTTCTCCTTGATGACGTCCCAGTGCTCCGGGCCCTCGGGCAGCTCGTAGGGCTGGAACCCGATCACCTTGACGGTGTGGCTCCCCTCCGGGGCCCGGGACGGATCGGCCGCGGTGGGGCAGAGGACCAGCAGGACCGGGTCGTCGATGGCCACCTCGCCCCGGTGGAACTCCGGGCCCACCCGCAGCAGCCGCTCGACCGAGGTGGGGATGCCGGCCGCCACCGGCGCCAGCTCTCCCTCCCCCACCGGGAAGCGGGGAGGCCGGCGGGCCGCGTAGTGGGTGACCAGCATCGACACCCCGGCCTGCCAGGTGTCCACCCCGTACAGGAAGTCATCGTCCCACGCCTCCCGGGGGGCCATCTCCACCAGGTGCTTGACGTGGATGCTGGAGAGCACCGCCCGGCTGGCCCGATGCCGGTCACCGCCGGCCGTCTCCACCCCCACGCAGCGACCCCCCTCCAGGATCAGCCCGGTCACCTGCTCCCCGGGGAGGATGGTCCCCCCGTGGTCCTCGACGAGGCGGGCCAGGGCCTCGGGCAGGGCGCCCGAGCCGCCCCGGGGCAGGGTCCAGGAATGAGTTTGCCGCCCGTAGACCAGCGAGGACGCCAGCCAGCCGGTGCCGGGCCGGTCGACCGGCTGCACGGTCATGAAGGACATCCACAGCAAGAAGGCCCGGCTGTGCCAGTCCTCGAACAGGTCCCGGATCACCTCCCAGGCGCTCATCTGGCGACGGCGTTGCCACCGCCGCCCATGGGGGTGGGACTCCAGCCGCTCGTCGAGCGAGGGGCCCCATCCCATCGGGGTGTAGCGATAGGCGCCGAAGACGCCCTTGATGGCGTCGTAGTCGGCGATCAGCCGGCGATAGGCGTCGGCGTCCCGGCCGGAGAACTTGGCGAACTCCTCACAGGTGACGTCGAGGTCCCCCCACTGGGTGAGCCACTCCCCATCCGGGAAGGGGACGTGGACCACCGGGTCGGGGTGGAGGTACTCGAGCCCGTACTCCTCCAGGCCGAGCTCGTCGTCCCGCAGGGTGGGGCTGGCCTGGATGAGGTTGTGGGCCGTCGAGCAGCTGTCGTGGCGGAAGCCGGGCAGGGTGAGCTCCTCGGTGGCGGTGTTCCCACCCACGAAGGGACGAGCCTCCAGCACCAGGCAGCGCAGGCCGGCCTTGGCCAGATAGGCGGCCGCCACCAGGCCGTTGTGACCGGCCCCGGCCACCACCACGTCGTAGCGCTCGGACACCACTCCCCTAGTTCGCCGGGACCGGCCCCGTCGAGCGGCGCACCACCAGGCTGGGCGCCAGGCGCACGGCCACCGGGCTGGACTCCCCCGCCTCGATCACCTGGAGGATCAGCTCGACCGCTTTCACGCCGATCTGGTAATGGGGGATGCGGATGGTGGTCAGCGGCGGGGACAGCTTGTCGGCGAACAGCATGTCGTTGTAGCCGACCACCGAGATATCGACGCCCACCCGTCGGTCGCGCTCCTTGAGCACGTCGTAGCAGCCGATGGCGATGAGGTCGTTGGCGGCCACCACCGCCGTGAAGTCATCGCCACGATCGAGCAGCTCCTGGAAGGCCTTGGCGCCGGGCTCCTCGGAGAACCACTCGGAGAACACGATCAGGTCGGGGTCGGGTTTGAGGCCCTCGCTCTTCATCCAGGCCATGAAGCTCTGGTAGCGGATCAGGCCGGTGGTGACCTGCTGGGGGCCGGCGACATGGGCGATCCGGCGATGGCCGAGAGAGACCAGGTGCCGCACTGCCAGACCGATGCCGGCATGGTCGTCGCCGGTCACCGAAGGCACCGGAGACTCGTCCATCGTGCGGTTGACGAGCACCACCGGCATGCCGGCCTCGATGAGCTCGTCGATGACCGGCGCCTTCCGCCGCGCGGTGGCCAGGATGAGCCCATCCACCCGGCGAGTGAGCATCGTCCGGACGATCGAGTGCTCCTTCTCGGCGTCGTTGTCGGTGTTGCCGAGGATCAGGGTGTAGTCGGCCTCCCCCAAGCTGTCCTCGATGCCCCTGACGATGGGAGGGAAGAGCGGGTTGGTCAGATCGGGGACCAGCATGCCGATCGTGAAGGTCCGGTTGGTCTTGAGGCCCCTCGCCAGCGAGTTGGGCCGGTAGCCGAGCTGGCGGGCCGCCTCCAATACCCGGGCCACCGTCTGTTCGTTGACGACCGACCGGGTGGCGGGGTTGAGGGCCCGCGAGGCCGTCGAGGGATGGATGCCCGCCCTCTCGGCGACGTCACGCAAGGTGGCTGGCCTTCCCAGCATCTTCGGCATCCTACCGCCGGCCCTGCCGGGCTGTTGGTCCATTCGCGCCTCCAGCTCACAAACGATTGCGAATTCTACCCGCCAGGGAACCGCCATAGACCGCCTGCCCGTACACCAGCA
>JBOGFC010000236.1:0-1568 GCA_050742155.1 Acidimicrobiia bacterium | reverse complement strand
TCCTGGGGATCAACCCCCAGGATGTGCCGCCGGCCGGCTCTCCTGAGGCGGCCCTGCGGCTGGTGGAGCAGACCGGGGTCAGCTACGACCTGGCCTGGGACCCCGACGGCGAGCTGTTCCAGGCCTTCGGGGTGTTCGGCATGCCCAGCACCTTCTTCGTCTCCCCCGGAGGGGAGATCGTGGGCCGCCATACCGGCCTGCTGACCGCCGACCTTCTCCGTCGAGAGATCGAGCGGCTGCTCGTCCCTGCATGATCGACGCTCCGCTGGCGCTGGCTTTTGCGGCCGGGCTGGTCTCCACCGTCAACCCGTGTGGCTTTGCCATGCTGCCCGCGTACCTCTCGTACTTCTTGGGGCTGGACGAACCGGGCGAGGGTCGGGCGACGGTGGGACGTGCGCTTCAGATCGGGTCGGTGGTCTCGGGCGGTTTCCTGGTGGTGTTCGGGGTGGTGGGGGCGTTGGTGACGCTGGGCCTCCGGTGGGTCATCACCCTGATTCCCTGGGCGGCGCTCCTCATCGGGGCCGGCCTGGTTCTGCTGGGCCTGGCCATGCTGGCCGGGTACCAGCCGGTGGCCCGCCTCCCCAAGGTGCGAGGGGGCGCCCACTCCAGCGCCTTCGTCTTCGGGGTGGCCTACGCGGTGGCCTCGTTGTCCTGCACGCTTCCCGTCTTCCTCACCGTCGTGGCTGGATCCCTGACCGGCCTCGACTTCCTCTCCGGCCTGGTGACTTTCGTGGTGTACGGGCTGGGCATGTCGCTGGTGTTGGTGTCGGTGACCCTGGCAATGGCGATGGGGAGGCGCTCCCTGGTGGCATGGCTGCGGCGTTTGGCCCGCTACCTCAACCGGGTGGCAGCGGCCATCCTGGTGGTGGCTGGTGCCTACATCGTCTTCTTCTGGGCCACCAACCTCTCTCGGGGCCCCACCTCGCTCTCCGATCCGGTGGTCTTCGTGGAGCGGATCTCCTCGGTCCTTACTCAGCTGGTGGGCGGTTCCCCGCTGGTGTGGGGAGCGCTCCTCGGAGCGCTGGTGCTTGCGGCGGCCGCGTACACGGTGCTCAGTGGCCGGGGTCCCAGGGTGCCGGGCCAGCGCACCGGAGCCGAATGATTCTCCGAGACTGGGGAGCGGAACCGTCCCTGCCCCTGCGGTGTAGGACGGGTGATCTGGCGAGGAGGTGCGATGCGACGTGTTGCAGTAGTGGGCGCGGTAGCGCTCGTGTTGCTGGCCCTCATGGCCCCGGCTTTTGCCAAGGGGCCTACCAAGGCCACCATCGAGGGGGACGGGCTGTCGGCGCCGATCACTCTGGATGGGAACGGGGAACCGGGAGCCATGGAGGAAGTGGCCCGCCTGGCGCAGTTCTCGGGCATCTTCCATGCTCTGGGGAAGGGCTTACCTGCGGACCGCCCGGCTGGGGAGTTAGGGCCCAAGCTCACGATCACCTGGTTCTTCCCTCCCGACTCCGAAGTGCTGGAGGAGCTCTATCCCTACGCGTCTGGCGGAGCCGTCACCTACACGGAGCCGGGCCAAACCCTCTACGGGCACGATCTGGGGGGCGGTTGGTATCGAGCAGACC
>JBOGFC010000235.1:0-3279 GCA_050742155.1 Acidimicrobiia bacterium | reverse complement strand
GCCCGGGGGCCCTCCCGTGAGTTATGGGATCGTGAGCGATCAGGAGGCCGGCATCGGCGGTGGGATCGGTGGAACCCCCGACCCCAACATGCCCGGACACGTCACGTTCTACGTGATGGTCCCGGATCCAGCGGCGACCCTCAAAGACATCGAGAGCCGAGGCGGCCAGACCTTGATGCCGCCGGAGGAGGTGGTCCCCGGCACGACCATCGCCCTGTTCAGGGACCCCCACGGCAACATGATCGGTCTCACCAAGGGCGAGTAAGCCGGCGCTATGTGGGCTCGAGCCGCGCAGGCAGACCGAAGAGCGGGAAGAAGCTGGCGGTGTCGAGGAAGAAGCTGATCCCGGTGATCCGACCGGCGGATATCTCGAGCACCTGGAGCGCCCACGGCTCGTAGCCGCCGCTCGGGCTGGGCTTGTACTGACCGAAGGCCGGCGAACCGTTCGCCACAACCGGGACCAAGCGCGAGCCACGACAGCCGATGCCGGGCCCGAGGCACCACTTGCGGATGTCGAGGTGGCTGTGCAGCCACAGCTCGTAGGGCGGCATCGACCACGTAGCATCCTCGTGGAGCAGCGAGGTGAGCGAGTCCATGTCGTATCGCTCGAAGGCGTCGACGTAGCGGGAGAGGAGGGCGCGCTGCTCGTCGTCCATGGGGGCGGACGGGGCGGTCACGTCGCGGGCACGTACTGCCGCCCGGGCTCGTTGGAGGGCGCTGTTGACCGAGGCGACGGTCGTGTCGAGCAGCTCCGCCACCTCGCTCGCCTTCCAGGACAGGACCTCCCGCAGGATCAGCACCGCTCGCTGCCGGGGCGGCAGGTGCTGCAGCGCGGCGACGAAGGCAAGGCGAATCGTCTCGCGCGCCACGGCCAGCTCGGCCGGGTCGCCCTCGGCCGGCAGGACCCGACCGTCGGGGATCGGCTGGATCCACGTGGCCTCCGGCAGCGCCTCGCCGAGGGGGCCATCGGCCGCCTGCGGGGGCCCGAGATCGATGGGACGGGCGCGCCGCTGCCTCCCGCTGAGCATGTCGAGGCACACATTGGTGGCGATTCGATAGAGCCACGAGCGCAGCGCCGCTCGGCCCTCGAAACGATCGAAGCTCCGCCATGCCCGCAGCAGCGTCTCCTGGACGGCGTCCTCAGCTTCGAACGCCGATCCCAGCATCCTGTACGCGTAAGCGGTCAGCTCGACCCGATGCCGCTCGAGGCGGAGCTCCAGCTCCCGCGACCCGGGCGAGAGGGCTAGGTCGTCTGTTGCTACCAGCTCGGTCACCACCACACTCTATGACGGCCGCCGGGCCAAAACCTCCTCGCCCGGTCATCGGAGGTAAGACCGTCAGCGGCCGGCCCCGCCCTGGATCCGCGCCCAGCCGTGTAGCCGTCGAGGGCCAGCAGGGCCAGCAGCACCTGGGTCCGTTCCGGTGTACCTGGGCATACTGTGTCTCAAGTCGAGTCCTGCGATGCCGAAAGCCCCGTAGGCCGACCGTCGGCCGAGCCAACCTGTGGGAGGGTCGTCGTGCGCCGTTGGCGTCCGCAGTTCGTCTTGCCGATCCTGCTGACGCTGTCTGTGGCCGGCCCGGCCGCCGCGGCTCCTTCCCGGGCCGGGGACGACACCCCCAACTTCAACGAATCGGGCGGCTGTGGGGCCTGGAGCATGCGCCCACCCCTGGCCGACCAGAGCGGGTTCCTGGGCTCCGATCACCAGACCCACGGGCCCTGGGCGGACTTCTTCGGTCGCAGCTACGACCAGGTGCGCGCCTCGATGGTGTGGTGGACGGTGCCGATGAGCGGGGGCAAGCAGGTGCTGGTGCACGCCCGGGCGCTGGCGGCCTTCCAGCAGGTCTCGGACAACCTGGCCGCCGAGGCCGCTTTGGGCCGCTGGTATCCCGTCAACGTGGCCTACGGCTTCACCTGGCGTACCGTTTCCGGCAGCCTGGCCATGTCCCACCATGCCTTCGGCAACGCGGTGGACATCAACCCGGCCCAGAACCCGCTCACCCTCGGGGACCGCCTGGTCACCGACATGCCGCAGTGGTTCGTGGACGCCTGGACCCAGGCCGGTTTCTGCTGGGGCGGCTACTGGAAGTCCATCAAGGATCCCATGCACTTCTCCTGGGAGGGCCCGCCGGCCACCCCCGGCTTCGGCGCCCGTCCCACCGCCTACGCCCCGCTCACCTCGGCCGACACCTTCCGGGAGCGGGGGGTGGTGGCTCAGACCCCCTTCTCCAACGCGGCGGGATGGACGGTGGCGGTGGCCGACCGCAGCGGCGACGGGGCCGACGACCTCTACGGGGTGCGGCCCAACGGGGCCGCCACCAGGGTGGAGGTGGCCGGCTCGATGTCGGACTTCAGGGTGATCGGGATGCGGGAGGACGCCCCGGTGTTGGGGACGGCGCTCTTGATGGGTGACTATCTCCAGACCGGGCGGGCCGATCTGTGGGTTCTCGACCTCACCACCCCCACCGT
Organism: Acidimicrobiia bacterium; assembly: GCA_050742155.1. Taxonomy (GTDB): domain Bacteria; phylum Actinomycetota; class Acidimicrobiia; order Spongiisociales; family JALYHC01; genus JBOGFC01. Next base: position 812 of record JBOGFC010000235.1, on the reverse strand, counting down.
GGAGATATCGATCTACTCCGACGCCTCCGACTTCCAGGCGCGGACCGCCCACCTGGTCACCCCGGTGGTCATGCAGGCCGGCACCGAGTTCGCCCTGGCCGACTACGACCGCGACTGGCGTCTCGACCTCTTCGTCATCCGCCGGGACGGCGGGGGGAGCACGTCGGTCACGGTGCTGGATGGGGCGACCGGCTTCTCGACCACCCTCCTCCATGCCCTCACCAACCTGGGGCTCACCACCGACCCGGCCTGGCAGTTCGCCCTGGGCGACTACGACCTCGACGCGGTGCCCGACCTGTACGCCGTGCACACCTCGGTCGGAACGGTGGCGGTGGTGCGGGGCGGGGAGGGCTTCGCGGGGGTGCCCATCCAGATGGCCACCAACCTGCCGCCCGGCCGCAGCATCGCCATCGGCGACCACGACGGCGACGGCCGGGACGACCTCTACGCCTTCGAGGCGGCTTCCGGGGCCCTGGACGTGCTCCTGGGGGGGAGGCCGCCGGGCGGCGCCCCGCTCACCACCTGGTTCCAGGCCCCCGGCCTGGCCCCTTGGGACGCCGGTCCCGAGTGCCTGGGTCCCCATCCCTGCCATCAGATCGGCTTCGTCGACCCGGGCAGCCGCTTCTTCCTCAAGCACGACCTCTCCTCGGATGGAGGTGAGGACGCCTTCTACTACGGCAACCCGGGCGACGTGCCGCTGATGGGGGACTGGGACTGCGACGGGGTGGACACCCCGGCCATGTACCGGCCCTCCAACGGCTTCGTCTACCTGCGCAACTCCAACACCCAGGGGGTGGCCGACCAGGACTTCT
>JBOGFC010000234.1:0-15472 GCA_050742155.1 Acidimicrobiia bacterium | reverse complement strand
GCCTCGAGCGACTCGGCGACTCCGATGATCTCCACCAGGCCGTCCTCCACCTGCTGGTCGGACATGGTCCCGAAGTCCGTTGTCCGCAGCTCGTCGATCACCGAGCGCAGGCTGCTCACGGCCATCTCCTCTCGAACATGTGTTCGATCATACAACCCACCTGTGACAGTAACGCGCCCCGGCTAACCTCGGCGATCGGGCCAACGCCCAGGCGGCCTGGAGTCTCGGAAGGCGATACGGAGGGTGCTACGACCGTGAGCTCCAAGCTGGCCACCGGGACCGGGGCCATGGCGGTCACCCACCACCATCTGGCGACCGAGGCGGCTCTGGAGGTGATGGCCGCCGGAGGGACCGCCGTGGACGGGGCCATCGCCGCCAACGCAGTGGTGGGGGTGGTACTGCCAACCGCCTGCGGAATCGGCGGGGATCTCTTCGCGCTGGTCCACCGGTCCGGAGACCCGGAGCCTGCGGTGCTCAACGCCTCCGGCAGAGCAGGGAGCGGGGTCGATGCCGAGCGCCTCCGCCGGGCCGGGCACTCGAGCATCCCCTACCGAGGCAGGGAGACCATCACGGTCCCGGGATGCGTCGACGGGTGGGTGGCCCTCTCCGAGCGGTTCGGCCGTCTTCCCTTGGCGGAGGTGCTCCAGCCGGCCATCGTCCGCGCCATCGAAGGCTTCCCGGCATCCTCTGAGCTGGCCCGCTCGCTGGAGGTCATCCGCTCGCTCATCGCCGAGCAGCCCGCCGCCGTGGCGCTCTACCCGGAGGGCCGCCCGCCCTTGGTTGATGAAACCATCGTTCGCCCCGACCTGGCGGCCACCCTCGAGGCGGTGGCAGAGGGCGGACGCCATTCCTTTTATGAAGGAGCGGTGGGCGAAGCCATCACCCGGGTCACCGAAGGCCGCATCAAGGCCGAGGACCTGGCCCGCTCCAGCGCCGAGTGGGTCGAGCCGGCCGGTATCGACGTCTTCGGGCGCCGGGCCTGGACTGTCCCCCCCAACAGCCAGGGCTACCTGGCCCTGGCGGCCGCCTGGGTGGTCGAGCAGCTCGCCCCACCCCGCAAGTTCGAGGACCCGACCTACACGCACCTGCTCGTGGAGGCTTCCCGGGCGGTGGACTGGGAGCGCGAGGACCTGGTGGCCGATCCCGACTTCGCCCCGCTCTCGGCAAAGAAGCTGCTCGACCCGGACCGCCTCCGTCCTCGGCTGGGACAGATCAGCCCCGAGCGGCGGGTCGACTGGCCCTCTTCCCCCCACCCGAGCGGAGGGACCACCTACCTGTGCGTGATCGATGCCGAGGGCATGGGGGTGTCGTTGATCCAGTCCAACTTCGCCGGCATCGGCTGCGGGCTGTCGGCCGGAGACACCGGAGTCTTCCTCCAGAACCGGGGGACAGGGTTCAACCTGATCGCCGGACACCCCAACGAGCTGGCCCCCGGCAAGCGCCCTCTGCACACCCTCTCCCCCACTCTCTGGACTCGGGATGGGCGGCTCGACCTCCTGCTCGGTACCCGGGGCGGCTACTGGCAGCCCCAGATCCTCCTCCAGGTGATCTCCCACCTCCTCTATTTGGAGAAGCCTCCGGCCGAGGCCCAGGCCCTGCCCCGCTGGACACTGGACGGTGACCGCCTCCGGACGGAGCGGGGGCTTCCGGCACAGGGATTGGTCCAACGAGGGCACCTGGTGAAAGAGGTCGGGCCGCAGATCGGCTGGGGACCGGTTTCCCTCATCGCCGTCGGCGAAGACGGCACCCGCACCGGGGCGGCCGAGCCACGCATCGACACCGCCAGCGTGGGGAGCTAGTCAACCCTCCCCCCAGCCCCTCCCAGAGGGAGGGGGAGAAGGCCAGCCCCCTCCTAGAGGAAGGGGGAGAAGGCCCTACTCAGAGGGAGGGGACTCGATCTCCCGGGCCACCCGCATCTCCCGGCGGAAGCGCTTCCAGTCGGAGAGCTTCACCGAGTAGAGCAGGTCCGTAGCGATCTGCCCAACACCGATTGCCAGCAGCGCCCCGGTCGCCCAACCCGGCACGCCGGCCGCCCGGGCGGCCCCCAAGAGGAGGAAAGGCACCGCCTTGGTGACCAACGCCCCGGAGGCGTGCATCCAGGCCCGGGACCGCGGCGAGGCCCGCAGGTAGGAGGCGTAGTCGACCTTGGCACCGGGCTGCAGGCGGGTGGGCCCGTCCAGGAACCAATGGGTGAACCGGATCCCGGCCACCTGCCCGGCCAGGATGTGAGCCAGGCCGTGGGTGCTCCCCAGCAGGGCACCCGTTCCGCCCAAAAGCACCAGCCCGTTCCAGGGGGACGAGAGCCGGTAGGCGGCGGCCACCAAGCCCAAGCCGAGCAGCGTCCCCGCCGTCAGGACGGCCGTGCCCATCGCCGGCGCGAAGGTGGGGCTCACCGCCCGCTCGAAGGCCCGCCGGTCGATGGCCCCGATCCGCTCGGCGTAGGCCTCGATCCAGGCCGGATGCCGCTTGACCTCGGCCACCGCTCTCCAGAAGCCCACCGCCCCCGGGTCGGCCGCCCGCTCGGCCTCGGAGAAGATCGACTCGACCCGCTGGCGCTCCACGGTCGATACGCTAATCAACCATGCCCACCCTGGTCCTGGTCCGCCATGCCGAGGCTGAAGGCAACCTCGAGCACCGCTTCATCGGCCAAGGCGACGTAGTTCTCTCCCCCACAGGGCAGGAGCAGGTGCGAGCCGTGACCGAGCGGCTGTCGGCCTTGTCCGTCGGCCGGGTCGTCTCGAGCGACCTCTGCCGGGCGGTGGATACCGTCACCCCGCTGGCCGAGGCCCGGGGCCTGCCGGTGGAGATCGATCCACGGCTGCGGGAGATCGCCAACGGGGAGTGGGGGATGCTGCTCCCCGACGAGATCGCCAGCGGGTGGCCGGACCTGTGGGTGCGCTACGAGGGAGGCGAGGACGTGCTGCGGCCCGGCGGGGAGAGCTGGGCGGACGTACGGGCTCGTACCGTGGCGGCGGTGGAGGAGATCGCCACTTCGGCCGCCGAGGAGAACGTGGTGGTGATCGGCACCCATGCCGGACCGATCCTCTCCCTGCTGGCTTGGGCAGTGGGGATCCCGGCCGGGCGGGGCGTCTTCGCCGGTCCCTTCGGGCGGCTCGACAACGCCTCGATCACCGAGTTGGCTCTGCCGGGACCGCTCATCCTGGCCGTCAACGACACCGGCCACCTTCCTCACTGATCACCCGGCCGTCCGGGCCAACCTCCCCGCCGTGCTCGGAGAGGAAGGAGAGGATCCCGGCCGCCTCGGTCCCGGCGGCCGGAGCCGGGCGTCCCTGCACGATGGTGACCGGTCGCACTCTCAGCTCCACCTCCCCGTCCACCAGCAGCTCGACGACCGCCGCCCGGGCTGAGGGTCCCCGGGCGGAGGGGAAGGCCAGGTTGCCAGTCGAGTAGACCACCCAGGCGTCGCCTATCCGCTCGATGCCTTGCAGGACGTGCGGATGGCTCCCCACCACCGCGTCGGCCCCGGCCGCCTCCCAACGCTCGGCCAGCGCCCGCTGGTAAGGGCGAGGGCAGGGCTCCTTCTCCACTCCCCAGTGGACCATCACCACCACCAGGTCGGCCCGGCCGGCGGCCTCGGCCACCGCCTGCACGGTGAGCTCGAGGGTGCCGTCGTAGGCAGAGGCCACCCCCGCCCGGCTGGGGCCGGCCGCCCAAGCGAAGTCGGGCAAGACCCGCGAGAACCCCAGCACCGCCACGGTCCGTCCGGCCGCTTCAAAGAGGATCGGAGCGTAGGCCTCGGCCGCGTCGCGGCCGGCGCCCGTGCGTGCCACCCCCTGGCCGTCGAGCAGCTCGAGCGTGCGGGCCAGCCCTGCCTCCCCGAAGTCGAAGGTGTGGTTGTTGGCCAGCGACACCCCGTCCACCCCGGCCTGGGCCAGGAGGGCCGCCGATTGGGGCGGGGAGCGGAAGTTGTACTCCTTGGGCGACGGGGTGCCCACCCCCTCCTCGGCCACCACCGTCTCCAGGTTGACCAGGGTGAGGTCCTGCGAGGCGAACAGCCCGGCTATCTCCCCGAGCGGGTCCCGCTCGGCCAAGCCGTGGGTGAAAGAGGTGTCGCCCCCGAAGCCGATGGTCAACCCCGGGAGGGTGGTGGTGGTGGTGGTCGTGGTGGGCAGCGAGGTCGGCACGGTCGAGGTGCTGGAGGGAGCGGGGGGCGGGTCGGGGGCCAGGCTCGGGCCGAGCGGCAGCCACAGGATCCCCCCCACCAGGGCCGCCCCGGCCCAGCGAGCGAGCCGGATCACCCGGTCGCCGCCGCGATCACCTCCGCCCAATCCTCATCTCGTGGCTGGAAGCCCCCCAGATAGAGACCGGCCCGCTGGATCCGGTCCCCGTAGCGCTCCCGGAGCCGGGCGCCCAGCTCGCCGATCGGAGCCACCACCGCCACCTCTGGCAGGACCTCGTTGGGCACGACTTGGCCCATCTCCTCCCACCGTCCCTGCTTGGAGAGGTCGGTGAGAGTGGGCCCGAAGTCCCAGCCGTGCAGGTCCAGCACGGCGGCGTAGGACGGCGTGGAGGCGTAGAAGGCGATCTGCCGGCGCGCCTCCCGGGCGGTGGCTGCCATCTCCTCGTCGGTGTGGCCGGTCACCGTGAAAACGGTAGCCGCCCGCTCCACCTCGCTCAACGACCGCCCGGCCGCCTCGGCCCCGGCCGAAATGGCGGGAAGGGTGACCTCGTCCAGGTAGCGCACGGTGTGGAAGGGGTGGACGTGGAAACCCTGGCAGAGCTCCCCGGCCAGCCGGCCCAGATAAGGCCCCACTCCGGCGATGTAGACCGGGATCTCGGGATGGTCGATGGGCCCCGGGCTGAAGAAGGGGGTCATCAGGCTGAGCTGGTAGTGCTCGCCGGGGAATCGCAGCGGGGCCCCGGTCTGCCAGCTCTCCCAGACCGCCCGCACCGCCAGGATGTACTCCCGCAGGCGCGCCGCCGGACGGCCCCAGGGCATCCCGAAGCGACGGGTGACGTGGGCCCTCACCTGGGTACCCAGGCCCAGCAGGAAGCGCCCTCTCGAGGAGGCGGCCAGGTCCCAGGCCAGGTGGGCGGTGACGGTGGGGGAGCGAGCGAAGGCCACCGCGATGGCAGTCCCCAGGTCGCACCGCCGGGTGGTCTGGGCGGCCCGCGCCAGCGGGAGGAAGGGATCGTGGCTGGTCTCGGCGGTGAACACTCCAGAGAACCCCAGCCGCTCGGCCCAGGCGGCCGTCTCCCCGGCCGTCTCCAGCGAGGCGGGCGGCAGATAGAAGTCGATCTTCACCGCCGGCATCGTACCGGCCTGGAAGATCATGGATGGAAATTGTTTGCGGCGGCCGGAGGATTTCCTTAGCCTCTTCGCCCAGTTGCGAGAGCAGCGCCGCGCTGGGCGCTGTGGGAAGACAGAGGAGGGCGGAGACAGCTCCGGTGGGCTCGGTTCGTTTCTTCGCGCTGGTCGCCTGGGTCCTGATCGCGTCCCTGGCCGTGGCCGGCTTCGCCACGTTCACCCCGGCATCTCCCCCGGCGGCGAGCCCTGCTCCGGTGGAGGCGGCGGTGGCCCTCCCGGTGAGCGGCGGGGAGGCGGTGGGGCGCATCGCCGCCCTGGCCCTCACCAACGGCCTGACCGATCCACCGGATGGGCTGGACGGGGCGGCCGCCGCTCCCAGATATGCCCCTCTCTTCGAGAGCCTGGGGCCCGACGGGTCGACCACCACCAGCAGCGCCCCCCCGCCGCCTCCTCCGCCGCGCCGGGTGGTGACCACCACCGCTCCCGCTCCGGCCGCGGCACCCGCCCCGACCACCGCCGCCCCCCCAGCGGCCGCCAACACGATCGGCCCCTGCTCGTCCTCCTGGTACGGCGAAGCCTTCCGAGGACTACCCACCGCCTCGGGCGAGCCGTACAACCCGGACGACTACACCGCCGCTCACCGCTCCCTGCCGCTGGGCACGGTGGTGACCGTCACCCGGGTGTCGAGCGGCGCCACGGTGACGGTCCGCATCAACGATCGGGGGCCCTTCGTGGGTGACCGCTGCCTCGACCTCTCCGAGGCGGCCATGGGCGCCCTGGGGGGCCTGAGCGCCGGGGTGATCACGGTGGTGATCAGCTACTGAAGTGGCTGCTCCGCATTGTGGGCCTGCTGGCCGGCGTGGGGGCGGCGGCCTGGCTGATGAGGGATCGCCTCGGCTGGCTGGTGCTGCCCCGCGAGCCGGAGCCGCCCAGCCTGCCCCCCGCCCCGGACGACCTGACCTCGGTGCGGGGTATCGGTCCCACCTACGCCGCCCGCCTGCAGGTCGCCGGAATCAGCACCTACGGCACGCTGGCCTCCGCCGACCCGGCCCAGGTGGCCAAGCTGCTGGGGATCTCGACCACCCGGGCCACAGAGATGGTCAGGGCGGCCGGCCGGCTGGCCGGCCGGTAGGCGTCAGGAACCGCGGCCCGAACGAAGTGGGGGTTTGTGTCACAGGGAGCCGTCATACTCGGGATCATGGCGACCCAACCTGAATGGCCGATGCCCCAGCTGAGCCTTCCTTGGGCTTGTCTCCGGTTCGATCCGGAGCGGAAAGCCTCGGATCGATTTGCCTCCCCGGCTAGCGTCCCGCCCCGAAGCCAAAACCAGCGAAAGGGAGGGATGCCTGACTTCTCGTTGCGTGATGTAGCCCACGTGGCCGACTTCGCTACCGACCTCGGGGCCCTGGTGGTGGGGGATTGCCTGGACATCCTTGGTCTGCTGCCCGACGAAAGCCTCGACCTGGTGATCACCTCGCCTCCCTATGACCAGCAGGGAAAGTATGGGAATGGAGAGGGCTACCGGCGTGGGTGGTACGAGGACCTTTTCCTCAAGGTGACTGCCGAGATCTACAGGGCGCTCCAGCCGCGCGGGAACTTCGTGCTCAACTATCGATCCAAGCGCCACGGCGATGAGCGGGGCACGCTGCAGTACGAGATCGTGTTCTGGCTACGGGAGCAAGGCTTCCTCTTCGCGGAGGATTTCGTCTGGGGCAAGCCTTCCCCTCCGCCGGGGCGCTTCAACCGGTTCCTCAAGGACGCGGTGGAGTATTGCTTCCACTTTGCCAAGAGTTCCGATTGGCAGTTCTATCCCGAGCAGGTCCTCCAACCGGCTCGGTGGGACAAGCAGGATCGCGAGCGGCGCAAGAAGCTCGTCCACAACTACCAGCGGGTCAATGAGCCCTCTGGGCACGGCCGCAAGCGGGTGCAGGCAGGACCCGACTGGGTTCGGCCCTCGACCCTCCTTTACATGGAGCCGGAATTTGGACCCAATCCGACCAAGCACCCAGCCCGATTCCCCGTGGAGCTTCCCGAGTTCTTCATCGGACTGATGACGAAGCCCGCTCAGATCGTCTTTGATCCCTTCGCTGGTACGTGCACCACTGCGGTTGCGGCCGAGAAGTTGGGCCGGCGGTGGATCATGGCTGAGTTGGACCCGGCCTACGCCAGCTTTCTCCCGGAGCGTCTGCGAGCAGGGCGGTGAGCTTTGCCGACCGTTGAGGAGACGGTCGAGCAGGTCGCCCAGGCAGAGACTTGGGACGCTCGGGTCCAGGCCATCCGGCGGGTGCCGGAGTTACATGGCCAGCTCGAACACTCCGCCGTTTACGCGGCCCTTGCGGAGCGACTCTATCGTCCCCACCTATCGCCACAGTTCGCGTTCGTCCCCTGGCGCGACGACTACGAGTTGGAAACATTCATCGGCTTTTACAACAGGGCGGTCATCCTCACCAACGGATTTCGAGACGTCGCGCCCGGCGATCTGATCCGGGTGCTTCGAGAAGCCCCCGAGGTACTGGTCATCTTCCGGACCATCCTTGGCTATACGCCCGGGGAATTCTCCGCTGCCGTCTCAGAGATCTCCAAGGAAGTCGGCCAGGAGCCCGTCGGCCAGGCCCGCATCAAGGCCATAGAAGGCGGACGGACCCCAAGCGAGGCCCTGGCCAGGCTGTGCGCCGTCGCCATCGACCGGCTCATGGAAGGCTCGCTCTGGCGATCGCCATCCCAGGAGTTGCGTAGCAAGCTCAACAAGCCCGACACCAAAGGAGGCTGGTCCAGCGTGGCGGGGCTGGCGGCGGAGGGCGCTCCCTATGTGCTGTTGCTTCACCAGCGTCATTACGGGGGAGCGTTCCGCACACTCCTCGACGCGACCAGCTCGGTTCGAGGGGAGATTCTCGAGCAGCCTCTTGAGGAGCTCCTCGTTGATGGGCTTATCCCTCATCTTCGAACTGCAGCCCACAACCAGGCCGAAATCGCTCGACGATTCGGCATCACGGTTCGTCCAGCTCCGGACTTCGTGGTGTTTCGGCCGCCCAACGCGCTGCAGGCAATGATCGAGTGCAAGCAGGCCAGTGACGGGGGAACGGCCCGCGACAAGGCCGCCCGTTACCGGTCCCTTCGAACCGAGAGCATCCGGCTTGGCGGAATCCCTCTATTCGCGGTCCTCGACGGACTCGGATGGGCGCGAATCAACGACGCGCTGGGTCCAGTGGTGCGAGATTCCGACGGCCGGGTCTTCACATTGGAGACTCTGCCCGAAATGCTCACCGTCCAGCCGTTTCCTGAGCTTGTCGGGCTCGTCGTAGGACCTCTAGCTGACAGCGAGTCCTCAGAGGGGCCAGGCTAGCGGGTGCTGCTGGGCGAAGGCAGCGAAGCCGCCGCCGGTGTGCCAGAAGATGACCTGGTCGGCTTCCTCGAAGCGGCCCCGCTCGATCTCCCGGCGGAGGGCGTAGACGGCCTTGCCGGTGTAGGTGGGGTCGAGGATCAGTCCGGAGAGGCGGGTGAACTGGGCCTGCACGACCAGCTCCTCGGGGGTGGTCACCCCGTACCCACCGCCCACGTAGGCGTCCAGGTAGGTGATAGGCACCGACGGGAGGGTCCCCACCCGGGCCTGCTGCCAGATGGCCAGCACCTTCGCCTCCAGCTGGGCGGCCGGATCGCCCACCGACACCGCCACCAGCGGGATCGCCAGGCCGGTGCGCCCGGCCCCCCGGCCCAGCCCGGCGGTGGTGCCGCCCGAGGACGCGGCGTGCCAGATCGCCGCCACCCGTCCGGGGATGGCCGGGAGCTGGCCGGCCAGCTCCTCAAAGGCAGACACGAATCCCCACATCCCCAGCCCGTCCGAGGCCCCTTCCGGGATGACCCAGGCCGAGCCGAGGCGGCCCGCCTCCTCGGACATCATCTCATCGATCTCTTCGTATTGGGCCGGGGTGACGAAGCGCACCTCGGCTCCGGCCAGGCGGTCGAGCAGGTAGTTGCCCTGCGCCTGCTCGGGCGGCCGCCCCTTCGGGGTGCGCAGCAGGAGCAGGCATTCCAACCCCAGCCGGGCGCAGGCCAGGGCGGTGGCCCGGCAGTGGTTGGATTGCGCCGCCCCGCACGTGATCACCGTGGTGGCCCCGGCCTCCCGGGCGGCGGCCAGGTGGTACTCGAGCTTGCGGACCTTGTTCCCCGACAGGTCGAAGCCGGTCAGGTCGTCCCGCTTCACCCACAGGGTGGGACCGCCCCACGCCCGGCTCACCCGGGGTAGCGGCTCGAGCGGGGTGGGGAGGTGGGCCAGCGAGAGCCGCTCGGGGAGCATCAGCCGCTCACAAACTGGGCCACCCGGGCGAACACCCCGGCCGGGTCTTCCAGCCAGTAGACGTGCGCCGCTCCGGGGAGGGCGTGCAGCTCGGCCTGGGGGACGGCCTTGGCGATCAGCTCTCCCTCCTCGAAGGGAACGATCCGATCCTCCGTCCCGTGCTGAACCAAGACCGGCAGCTGGAGCTCGCCCAGGCGGTCCCGCACGTCGTAGCCGGGCAGCATCTGTCCTTGCAGGTGTCGCAGCAACGCCCAAGGCGGGGTGGGCGGGTCACGGCGAACCTTCAGCTGGTCCACGAAGAGGGTCTTCATCTCCGGGGTCACCTGCCGAGCGGGGACCAGGATGGGCAGCAGCAGGTCGTAGGCGGCCGAGGGATCGTGCGGGAGGAGCGTCACCCCCACCACCAGGTCCCAGAGGTCCTCGCTGAGGCGGAGGCGGTCGAACCAGGCCTCGCCTCCGGCCGTCGTGCAGCCCAGCACCAGCCGGGAGACCAGGTCGGGCCGGGCCAGCGCCAGCTCCAGGGCCGCCATCCCTCCGGCCGAGATCCCGAACACCGCCGCCGGGCCCGTTCCCAGCGCCTCCAAGAGAGCGGCCGCGTCGGCCGCGCTCTGAGCCGGGGTCACCGACTGGTCGGGAGCGGTGCTGGCTCCGGTGAGGCGGTAGTCGAAGCGGACCAGCGTGCAGCCGGGCAGGAACGGCTCGAAGAGATCCCACGCCTCCCCGGTCGAGGCGAAGCCGGACAGGCCCAGGGTGGGCGGTCCGGAGCCGCTCACCTGGTAGTGGATGCGAGCCTCCCCCCGCTCGAGGAAGGGCACTAGAGACGGCCCCGGATGGCCGAGATGTGCACCTCCTCTTTCACCCGCCAGCGGCCCACCACCGCATAGATGGCGAACGAGAGGAGCATGGAGACGAGGGCCGGTGGGACGCCGACGAACCGCTCGGCCAGCGGCCTGCCACCCGGGGTGGTGATCGAGACCAGCTCGGCGAACCCCGGCGGCCCGGCCGGATCGATCCATTGGTAGACGATGAAGCCGAGCAGCACCGGCAAGAACGCCATCCAGTTGAACCCCCGGTACTCGCCTTCCCGCCGGTACAGGTCATCGACGTTGTAGCGGCGGCGGCGCACCACGAAGAAGTCGGCGGCGAAGACCGCGAAGATCGGGGCGTAGATGGAGAGGAGGAGGCGCAGGTAATCGAGCAAGAGGTCGGGATCGAGGCCGGCCGCCGCCACCCCCACCACCGCCAGGGCGGCCGCCGAGAGGTACATCCCCTCCACCCGGGGGGCCAGCACCTGGGCGGAGCCGGTGGCGCTCCAGAGGAAGGCGAACGGCTGATCGGCTTGGGCCAGCGCCACCCAGGACAGCAGGATCACCCCCGCCAGCCCGGCTCCGGCCACCCCCAGCGCCTCCACAACCCCGGTTCCGGTGGGCCCGGCTCCCCCGCCGAAGACCAACAGGGCGCCGACCATCACCGAGACGATCGCTCCCACCCCGAAGCCCACCCCGGCCGAGGAGGCGGCCGCCTCCTGGTCGGCGGCCAGGCGGGCGTAGTCGGCCACCACCGGGAACCACAGCACGGCCAGCAGCATCATCACGTCCACCCCGCCCCAGAAGCCCGGCGCCCGCGGCTCTCCTACCAGCGTCGGCAGGTCGAGCCGGCCGACCAGCACCCACAGCAGATAGAGGAAGAGGAGCAGCGCCGCCCAGATGGCGAAGCGACGCACCCACACCACCGCCACCGCCTTGGGGCCCGCCCAGAGCATCACCCCGGCCACCAGCGCCAGCAGCACCACCGCTCCCGGGCCGAGGGTGAGGCCGGACAGCTCGAGGAGCGCCCGGTTGAGTCCGTCGGCCGCCACCCCCAGCTCGAAGGCGGCCCAGCCCATCAGGAAGATCAGGTTGAGGGCGGCCAGGAAGTGGCTGCCGGTGATGCCCAGGGTGGGACGGAGCAGCAGGATGGTGGTCACCCCGTTGTAGCCGGCCACCCAGGCGGCCCCGGCCAGCAGGGCGCTCCCCAGCAGCGCACCCAGCAGGACCGCCAGAGTGAGCTGGCCGAAGCTGAAGCCCAGGCCGCCGGCCTGACGAGGGGCGGCCAGCTCCGCCCCGGCCATCAGCGAGGGCACCCCGATCAGGAAGGAGGCCCACAGCACGGTGAAGTCCTGCACCGAGAGCGCCCTGGCGTGGTCCGGAGTCGGCTCGGTCCCCCACCTGGGGAAGGGCGGCAAGCGGAAGCGCGGCACCGCGGCGATTGTATCGGCGCGACCCTGGCGCCCTGAGGATCCCGGCTACTCGATCACCTTCCGGAAGGCGTGGGTGGCAGCGCTCATGGTCACCACCGCCAGCCCGGCGGTGACCGCCAGTGACTGGCCGACGGCCGTCCAGTCCCAGCCGGTGTTGACCAGCGCCCGCAGGGCGTCGACCAGGTAGGTGATCGGGTTGAAGCTGGCCACCGTTTCCAGCCAGGTCGGCAGCAGGTCGGCCGGCATGAAGGCGGTGGAGAGAAACAGCACCGGGAAGGTGATGAGGATGCCGATCAGCATGGTCAGCTCGGCATTCCGGGTGCGGAGCGCCACCACGTTGGAGAGCCCCGCCCAGGCCACTCCGAACAGGGCGGCCAGCACGACGATCACCGCCAGGCCTCCCCAGCCGGTGGTGAAGCGGGTGCCCATCAGGAAGGCGGCCACCAGGATGATCACCGCCTGGGCGACGATCCGGCTGGCATCGGCCAGCACCTTGCCGAGCAGGATGCTGGAGCGCCGGATGGGGGCGATCAGGAACTTGTCGAGCATGCCGTCCTCGATGTCGGTCACCATCCCCATCCCGGACTGGAAGGCGGAGTTGAGGGCGGTCAGGGCGACGATGCTGGGCGCCAGGAACTGCAGGTAGCTGTCGTAGCCGAACGCCGGCAGGTCGGCCAGCCGGCTGAAGACCTGGCTGAACAGCACCAGGAAGAGCAGCGGCTGGAAGAGGCTGAAGAAGAGCAGCATCGGCACCCGCACCAGCTTGAGCATGTTGCGGCCCCACAGGATGAACGCCTCGCCCAGCGAGCGGATCATCGCTCCCTCCGGGCCCGCCGCCCGAAGCGCATCCGGCTGGGCGCCTTGACCTCCTCGACCCGCATGCGGCCGCCGGTGTGCCGCAAGAAGACATCGTCCAGGGTCGGCTGGGCCAGCTCCAGTCGGGCCAGCGGGATGCCGGAAGCGTCGAAACGGCGCACCACGTCGGCCAGGCGGGAGCTCCCCTCCGGGGTGAAGACCGAGACCGAGTGGTCGTAGGCGCGCACCTCGCCGGTGTCCGGCAGGTCCGCCAGGAGCTGACGGGCCCGCTCGAGGAGGGCGCCGTCCGCCTCGCCCGGCAGGGTGACCGTCACCACGTCCCCGCCCAGCTGGCCCTTGAGCCCCTGGGGAGTTCCTTCGGCCACGATCCGTCCCTGGTCGATGATGGCCAACCGCCCGGCCAGGTGGTCGGCCTCCTCGAGGTACTGGGTGGTGAGGAAGATGGTCACCCCGTCCTCGTTGAGCCGCCGCAGGTACTCCCAGGAGGCTCGCCGGGTCTGGGGATCGAGGCCGGTGGTGGGCTCGTCCAGGAAGAGCAGCTTGGGCCGGTGGACCAGCGCCTGGGCGAGGTCGAGCCGCCGCCGCATGCCTCCCGAGAAGGTGCCGGCCCGCCGCTCCGCCGCCCCACCCAGGTCGAAGACCTCCAGCATCTCATCGGCCCGCGCTCGGGCCACCGAGCTCCTCAGGCCGTGCAGCCGTCCCTGCAGCACCAGGTTCTCCCGCCCGGTCAGGTCGTCGTCCACCCCGATGAACTGGGCTGCGTAGCCGATGCGGCGGCGGATCTCCTCGGGGCTGCGATGCCGGTCGAGGCCGTCGACCATCACCTGGCCCGAGGTCGGGGAGAGCAAGGTGGCGATGATGCGGATGGTGGTGGTCTTGCCGGCCCCGTTCGGACCCAGGAACCCGAAGATCTCGCCCTCCTCCACCGAGAAGGAGATGCCGTCCACGGCCCGCACCCCACCCGGGTAGACCTTGACCAGGTCGCCCACCTCGATGAGCCCCATCAATCCTCCTGTCCCAGCCCGTCCAGGAAGATCCCCACCAGGTCCTCCACGTAGCGGTCCCGTTCGGGGAAGCCGGCCGCCAGCGGGGGAAAGAGCTCCCGGGCCAGGACATACACGACGACCATCCCCATGAAGGCGCGAGCACTCGATTCCGCATCGTGGGGGCGCAGGCGGCCCAGCTCGATCTGGTGGCGCAGGTAGGCGGCCACCACCTCCGCCACCATCAGCGGCCCCCGCTTGGCGAAGTGCTGGGCCATCTGGCGGTTGCGGACCGCCTCGGAGATGAAGACCCGGAAGAGGCGCTTGGCCACCGGGCCGTCGAGGCTCTCCAGGTAGGTCCCGGCGATCTGACGGAGCGCCTGGCGGGGAGGGAGGTCGAACATCTCCTCCCGGGCTGAAACCAGCTTGAGGATCGGGGCCCGATCGAGAATGGCGCACTGGAAGAGGTCCCACTTGTTCTCGAAGTACCAGTAGATGAGGGCCGGGGAGCGCAGCTTGGCCCGTTCGGCGATCCGCTTGATGGTGGCCTTGTGAAACCCCTGCTCGGAGAAGACCCGCAAGGCGGCGTCGAGGATCTCCTTGCGCCGCCCACCGGACTGATGGTCGGCGGCCAGGGTTGATTGGTCGTTCATTCAAGTCACACCCTATACCTGATTGAACAATCAGTCAACCTTGCTCGGTTGTTCGTCGTCGACTCTTTCGCCGGGCGGCCCGTAATCTGAAGGAAGCGAGAAGGGCCAGGGCTCGTCCCACCCTCCCATCGCCGTTGGACAGTACATACAGTCCTCGACCCATTCCTCGATCACCCCGGCCCGCCCAAGGAGGTCCGATGACCAGCCGTGACGGCCGCCGCGTACGTCCCGAGTGAGCAGGTCGAGAACGCGCACCGTCTCGGAATTCTTGACCGTTAGGTAGACGTAGCGACCGCTGGACGAGAAGTCCCCCAGCCAGAAGCCCTCCTCCGGCTCTAGGTGGGCCAACACCTCCAAGGAGAGGGCGTCCAACAGGTAGAGCCCGAAGTGCCGGCTCTGCCAGCCTGCCGTCTCACTCGAGCGGACCCGGGAGCCGGTGGCCACCAGGCGGCGGCCGTCGGGGGAGAGCACAACATCACTCACCGGAAGCTCGGCTCGACCCACCTCCTCCAGGCTCTTGGTGTCGATGACCCGCAGTCCTTCGGGCTCCTCAACGAACTCGCGGCCTTTCTCGGCATCCACGCTCAGCTCGCCGATCGAGCCGGACACGTAGAGCCGGGAGCCGTCGGGGCTGAGCAGGGCCCGCCTGGTGACGCCGGGCCAGGGACCCTTGGCGTGGGCAGGCGGGGCCAGCCAGGCGAGCACCCGCTGCAAGGCCGAGAGCGGAACGAGCCGCTCCTGATGCCGGAGGACTCCTCCCAGCTCGAGATCCACCACAGTGAGAGCGTCCCGGTCGGCGTGGACCACGTAGAGGAGAGATCGTTCAAGATCCCATGCCAGGCCGGGCTGATACGACCGGTCCAGGGGGGACTCGCCGGCCGGAAGATCCTCGTAGGGCAGTGATCCCGACGTCACTCCCTCGAGCGTAAGGTCGGTCGTCACCCCCCCGGCGTCGATGACCATGAGGCGAGGCCACTCAAGACGCGCCCCAACCCCGGACTCGGGTGTTCCGTAGGCGACGATACGGCCCGACGGAAGTGCCTGAAGCCAACTCAGCTGCGCGGGGATCGTGGCCAGCAGGCGGGAGTCTTCAGAGGCCAAGTCATAGCGGTAGAGGGCCCGCTCCAGCTCGGTACGCTCCTCGGTCCAGTAGAGATCCCCCTCTGGTCCCCACAAGAGGTCGCGGAACCGGCCCTCGGCAACCGGCTCCGGCGCCGC
>JBOGFC010000233.1:0-6779 GCA_050742155.1 Acidimicrobiia bacterium | reverse complement strand
GAGTGCCGTGGTACGAGGCGACCGCAAAAGAGGATCGACCGAATCGTCACGCGAAACGCGCGATTGCGATATCCGCCGACGCGACCTCGGGTGCGAGCGTTCGTCTCTGTCCCCGGGAGAGCCAGAGGCTCGGCCACCGATAGGTCCGATCCTCGGCGTGCGTCTGATCCGATGACGGACCCGAGATGCCTTAAGCCCTGCGAGTGCGTCGCGACTGCGAGCGCACCACAGGAGGAACGAGCGGATCGATGGACCAACCAACCGCGGAGCAAGCGCTACGCCAGCTCGAGCCACTGGTCGGCGAGTGGACCTTCGAGGCGAAATGGCCCGACGGAGAGCCGTGGCCGGGCGGCGGAAGGGTCACCTTCGAGTGGCACGCCTCGGGGGCACACCTGGTTCAGCGTGGGACGGCCGAGCTTCCCGAGGCGCCCGACAACGTCTCCATCATCGGATGCGACGCGGCCAACGGGACGTACTTCCAGCTCTACTCCGACGAGCGCGGCGTCTGCCGCGTCTACCAGATGAGCATCGGCAACGGCGAGTGGAAGCTCTGGCGGGAGGGCGAGCCGTTCTCCCAGCGTTTCACCGCGACCTTCAGCGACGACGGGACCACGATCACCGGACACTGGGAGATCGCCGAAGACGGCATCAACTACACGACCGACTTCGACCTCATCTTGCGCAGAGTCGACTCCTAGCGCCGGCTCGGCTGTCAAGGTCGTGCCCCGACCACTTCTGCACTTGACCACCCCGCGTAGTGGCCGCCATCGGGTACCCACTGGCCACGAGTGGGCAGTTTCCATTGGCCACCGACAAATGACGAAAACGAAACGGTGCTGCACCCAGGTGTTGGTTCCCGCAACCGCAAAGCTGGTGGAGGTAAGGGGACGGTATTCAAACTCCTCCACAACACTCGATCGGCTGCGGTCTCTTGTGGACGGGTAACGTCGGGAAGTAACCTCTGCTTCCCTACGACGCCCAACGGCGAGTCGCGAGGGCCGGCGAACGGGAGGAGGCACGATGCCGCTCTACCTGTCGAGATTCAGCTACACGCCGGAGACCTGGGCCAGGCTGATCGGCAACCCAGAGGACCGCCGAAAGGCCGCTCAGTCGTATATCGAGTCGGTCGGAGGGAAACTCCACGGGTTCTGGTACGCGTTCGGCACACACGACGGCTACAGCCTTTGGGAGGCCCCCGACAACGTGTCCATGGCCGCGGTTGCCCTGGCGATTACTGGCGGCGGTGCCCTTAGCTCGTTCGAAACGACGGTCCTCCTGACCGTCGAGGAAACGATGGACGCCCTACAAAAGGCCGGAGACATCCGATACCGAGCGCCAGGCGCGTAGCGCCTGCGCCGGGTACCGTCTCACCTCGTCTGCAGCCCCTCAGCTTGAGTGGTCGTACGGGTCAAGGGCCATGAGCGGAATCAAACGCTCACGCGTCGAAGGACCGGTTCGCTGTGGAGCTGACGGGATTTGAACCCGTGACTTCCTGCATGCCATGCAGGCGCTCTGCCGAGCTGAGCTACAGCCCCGTGGGGCGATGGATTGTAGTACCCCCTCCCCTGCGGGGAGGGAGTCACCGTACCCTGCGTCCCCAATCAGGGAGGGAAAGTCAGGCCTCCGAGGCGATCGGCACCCACTCCAGACGGGGGGCATCGCCCCACAGCCGCTCCAGGTCGTAGTAGGCCCGTGTCTCGTCGTCGAAGAGATGGACCACCACATCCCCGTAGTCGAGAAGCACCCACCGGGCGTGCTCGACGCCTTCCCGATGGAGCGGCTCCCGCCCGTGGGCCGAGAGGCGCCCCTCCACCTCCTGGGCGAGCGTGCGCACCTGGCGATGGGAGGTTCCCGACCCGATCACGAACACGTCGGTGATGCCGAGGAGGTTGGACACGTCGAGGAGGGTGACGTTGCGGCCCTGCTTGTCTTCGATGGCCGTGGCGGCCACCTCGGCGGCGGCCTGCGTGTCGTGATCCAGCGCTCTACCCCTCCTCGGATGGGATGTCCTGGCCCACGATGATAGTGAGATCCACGACGCCGCTCGGGCGTCTCAGCTCGAGGATCACCTCCCCCCGCCCCAGCACCTCCCGCGCCTCCAAGGCCTCCTCCTGGTTCTCCCTTCCTTGGGCGATCACCTGGGTCTCGGCGTAGTCGAAGCGATCGGCGTTGTCGGTCTTCAGCACCCGGAAGCCCCGCCGGACGAGGGCTTCGGCCACCGCCTGGGTGGTGCCCACCCGACCGTTGCCGTTCAGCACCTCCACCCGGGGGCGGGGCTCGGGACGCAGGCGCAGGTACTGGAAACGGCCCTCCACGAAGCCGGCAGCCTCATCCCCGGAGAGCTGGTACCGCTCCGTCTCGCCTCCCACCGCGATGCGGGAGACGGGCACGGCGGTCACCAGGAGCTCCAGATCGCGCCCCAGCGCCACCAGCACCTCCACCGCTGGGGCGGGCGCCCCGCCGGCGTGCGAGCCCAGCCGCTCGGCCAGTTCCGGGTTCTGGCCGGCCTCCTCCACCACCGACTTCCAGACGGCCCCCTGCCGCTGCAGCCATTGCAGCTGGTCGCCGGTCCCCTGCACGGTGAGCAGGGTCTCGAGCAGGGCCGGGTCCCTCGATCCGGAACCGGTGCCGGCCACCACACGCTCGCCGTCCTCCTCTCGCACGAGCAGCGGGACCTCCAGCTCGACCATGAGGGGTTGCTGCACGGCTTCGACCAGCGAACCGGGGGGGAAGACGAGCGTGTCGTCGATCCGCACGCCCAGCAGGTTGGAGACGGTGAGCGAGGCCAGCTGCGGCCCTGCGAACTCGGTGGCCTGCGAGATGAGGGCGTCCCCGTAGCCGGGGACGGTCACCAGCAGGGCGGGCGGGAAGAGCACCAGGTAGGAAGGCCGGCCGGGACGGACCGCCAGCAGGGCGGTGGAGGTGGCCCGGCCCGAGCCGTCGATCACCAGAGCCAGCAGGGAGGCGCCCTCCTCGGCAGGAGCTGGGATCTCCGGGACGGGCTCGTCGGGCCGGAGCACGATCAGCGTCACCGCCACCGCCCCGGCCACGATGACCGCCGCCGCCACCAGTGATCCGACCACTCGCCGCCGCGCCCGGGCGCCGGCGGCCCGGTCGGCCACCCGGGCCAGCTCATCCGGGCTGGGCGGCCCGGCCTCGGGGTCCCGGGTCTGGCGGCGCCGCCCTCGCCCGTCGAAGAACCGGAACCCCCGGGTCCTCTTGAGGCGGCGGTGCCTAGATCGCCGGGCCATACAGCTCGTGCTCGACGATGTAGTGCCACACGCGGTCGGGCACCAGGAACCGCACGCTCTCCCGGGCAGCCAGCCGCTGCCGGATCATGGTGCCGCTGATCTCGAGGGCGGGCATCGCCAGCCACTGCACTGCTCGGCCAACAGCGCGATCCACCTCCTCCCGGCCTGTCCCCGGGCGGGGGGCCACCACGATCTCCACCTGCGTCACCAGCTCCTCGGCACGATGCCAGGTGGGCAGGCCGGCCGCCGCGTCGTGCCCCAGGATGAGCAGCAGGGTCTCGCCGGGAGGAAAGGTGGCCAGGGTGTCGATGGTGTAGGTGGGCCCGTCCCGGCGCAGCTCCCGGGGGTCGGCGGCGAAGTACTCCGCGCCCTCTATGGCCAGCCGGGTCATCTCCCAGCGGTGCTCCGGCTCGCTCACCGGATGGCCGGCCTTCTGCCAGGGCGACCCGGCCGGCAGGAAGGTCACCACGTCGAGGCCCAGTTGCCGATAGGCCGTCTCAGCGGCCACCAGGTGGGCGAGGTGAGGTGGGTCGAAGGTCCCGCCCAGGATGCCCCGTCGCACGGCCGGAAGGATAGGCGGGCTCCCAGACCGAGCTGAGGCGAACCGCCCCGGCCGGGACCGACGCCCGGCACCCGAGGAGGAGTGCGGGATCCAGGTAGCGGTCTCCCAGCCGCAGCGAGAGGTGCAAGCCCGGGCGGCCGTGGGCCAGGCCGCTCCGCCCCAGCAACTGCCCGGCGCCGACCCGCTGGCCCTCTGCGACGGCCATCGACTCGAGGTAGGAGTATGAGGTGCGCAGCGCTCCGCCGTGGTGGACGGTGACCGTGCGGTTGCCCACCACCAGGCCGGCGAAGGTGACCGTGCCCGGCGCCACCGCCCGGACCGGGCTCCCGGCCGGCGCCTGCCAGTCCATCCCCCAGTGACCGGCATAGCGGCCTTCCGGAGCGAAGCGCTCCCCGACGGTGCCCTCGATGGGCGCGTGGAAGCAGGGGAAGTCACCGACCAGCACCAGGAGAAGCGCAGCTACCAGCATCAGGCCTCCACGCCGCGCCAGGCACAAACGTACAGCACGACACGAAGAAGGGGAAGGGTGGCGGCGAACCTAAGGCTTGGCTGTACCGCCGCGGTTCAATTCTGCCCAATGTTCGCAGGCGCCGCCGTGCATGGCCCGCCAGACCTTCTCGGGCCGAAGGGGGACGTCGAGATGCTCCACGCCGAACGGGGCCAGGGCGTCGACAACCGCGTTGACCACCGCCGCGGTGGAGCCGATCGTGCCGGCCTCCCCCACCCCCTTCACGCCGAGCGGGTTGTGCGGGCTCGGTGTGACGGTGTTCTCCAGCTGGAAGATCGGGAGCTGGCCGGCGGTCGGGAGCAGGTAGTCGACCAGGGTCGAGGTGACCAGGTTGCCGTCTTGGTCGTAGACCACCCCCTCCCAGAGGGCCTGGCCGATGCCTTGCGCCAGGCCACCGTGCCGCTGCCCGTCGGCCAGCATGGGGTTGATCACCCGGCCGAAGTCGTCTACCGCCCAGATGCTCTCCAGGGTCACCACGCCGCTGTCGGGGTCCACCTCCACCATCGCCAGGTGGGCCCCGAAGGGAAACATCCTCCCGCCCGACTCGAACCGGTGCTGCTCGTCCAGGCCGGGCTGCTCGCCGTCCGGGAGGTCGCCGTCGTGGGCGGCGTCCACCACCTCCTGCCAGCTCACTCCGATGCCCGGGGAGCCCCTGACCTCGATGCGACCGTCGGCCAGCACCAGATCGTCCGGAGCGGCCTCCAACAGATGGGCGGCGATCCGCACTGCTTTGTCCGCCACCCTCCGGGCCGCCCCGTACACGGCGCTTCCTCCGTGGGCGGCCGAGCGCGATCCCGACGTCCCGAATCCGTACGGCGAAGTGGCGGTGTCTCCCTGCACCAGCTCCACCTGCTCCGGGGACAAGCCGAGTACCCCGGCCACCACCTGCACGAAGGACGTCCGATGCCCCTGCCCCTGGTCGAGAGTTCCCGCCGAAGCTCGCACAGACCCGTCCCGCTGTACCCAGACCCGCCCCGCCTCCCAGGACTCGAACCCGCACACTTCCACGTAGACAGCCAGACCGATCCCCAGATGGCGGCCCGCCCGCCGCAGCTCCTCCTGGCGCCGGCGCAGGCCTGGATAGTCGGCCACCTCGAGCAGCGTGTCGAGCGCCCCCAGGTAGTCCCCGGAGTCGTACGTATAGCCGGCCACGCTCTCGTAGGGGAACTGCTCCCGGCCGATGAAGTTCCGACGTCGCACCTCGGCCGGGTCGAGCCCCGCCGCCCGGGCCAGCCGGTCCATGATCCGCTCCAGGGTCAGGGTGGCCTCGGGCCGCCCGGCCCCCCGGTAGATCCCCGTGGGCGCCCGGTTGGTGAAGACCCCTCGCTGTCGCCAGGCGTACCGCGGGATGTCGTAGTTGCCCGTTCCCATCCGGGGCGTGACCGGCGCGCCGGAGAGATATCGCCGGCGGGCTCCCACGTCCACGATGGCGTCGATCCACAGGCCGAGCACCTTGCCGTGACGGTCGGCCACCACCCGGTAGTGGTGGCGCTGGGCGCGGCCGTGGCCAATGGCCAGGAAATGCTCTTGGCGCGTCTCCATCCACTTCACGGGGCGGCCCAGGCGGCGGGCGGCCACCACTGCCAGGACCTCCTCCTCGGCCAGGTCGAACTTGCAGCCGAACCCGCCTCCCACGAACGGGGTGATGACCCGTACCCGGTCGGAGGGAAGATCGAAGGCCCAGGCCAGCTCCTCGGCCATCAGGTGAGGTGCCTGGCTGGAGAGGTGGAGGGTGAGCCGGTCGCCCTCCCACCTCGCCACGCAGCCCCGGGTCTCGAGCGGGTTGGGGACCAGCCGAGGGTGATCGACCGTCCCTTCGAGGATGATGGCTCCCTCCGGGGTCTCCACGGCGTCCCGGTCTCCCTTCGACCGCTGGTAGGCCAGGTTGTCTCCGTACTCCGGGTAGAGCGGGTCAACCTGGAGCGACTCTTCCGGGTCGCCCACCACCGGGAGCGGCTGGTAGTCCACGAAGACGAGGTCGGCGGCGTCTCGAGCCTGCTCCGGCGTCTCCGCCACCACCCCCGCCACCGGGTCGCCGGGCATCCGCACCCGGTCCTGCACCAGGGGAAACCGTCTGGGGATCCGCTTGTCGGGGTCGGGCCGGGGAGGCATCTTGACATCGGCCACGTCGGGCGGGGTGAGGACCAGGTGCACCCCCGGCGCCCGCCGGGCCTCCTCCGCCTCGATCTGGCCCAGCAGCGCATGGGCCAGCGGACTGCGCACCACCGCCAGATGAAGGGCGCCCTCCGGCCGGACGTCGTCCAGATAGGTGCCGGCTCCTTGGACCAGGGCCGGATCCTCCCGGCGCTGCACCCGCCCTCCCATGAACTTGGGAAGCTGCTCCACGGCCGCCGATACTAGGAACCGACCTACCCGGCGGACATCTGGGTCATGACTCCGGCCACCAGCGCCACCAGGGCGATCGCCAGGATCACCACCAGGGCGATCGCCACGCCCA